>DATKCM010000070.1:0-32878 GCA_035513195.1 Acidimicrobiia bacterium
CAGTTTTCGCGGCATCTCTTACCTCGTGAAAGGACGGGAACCCTACCAAGAACGCCGTGTTATTTGCGGAGATTCCCGCGAACCTCGTTCGCGGACGCTCCTTCGATGAAAAGAACCTTGGATCTGGAAGTCTCACCCTTGACAAGAGAGACGGGTCTCCCCACCGCGGCTGCGATCAGGGCACAGACCGCCTTATTCGCCCGTCCAGCCTCGGCCGGAGGCGTCACCCGGACCCGAACCCGACCGTTGTGCATACCGGTGATCTCGCTGCGGGACGCTCCGGGAACCACCCAGACATCCAACTCACTCCCTCCGCCAACCTCTCGGATCGGATCAACCAATTCAAGCTCTCAGTCACTTATCGAAATTGCGCCGTAGCGCCTACCATTCTCGACCCCTCCCAAATGAGAATGCTAGTTGTCCGAACCTAAATCAGCCTTCAGCCGGGTCACGCCCGCAGTTGACATTCCAGCCATGGAACAGGGCGTGCTCGCTCTGTGGCGGGAGACAGATGCCTTTGCCGAGTCGGTGCGGCGTCGTCCCGCAGACAACGAGTATGTGTTCTACGACGGTCCGCCCTTCCCCACCGGCAGCCCTCACTACGGCAACCTCCTCGCCGGTGTGATCAAAGATGTTGTTCCCCGGTACTGGACCATGCGGGGATACAGGGTGGAGAGACGGTTCGGCTGGGACACCCACGGGCTCCCCATTGAAATGGAAGTTGAGAAGAAGCTCGGGATATCGGGACCGAAACAGATCCAGGAATTCGGCATCGACCGATTCAACGAGGCGTGCCGTCTCGAGGTGCAAGCAAACACCGAGAATTGGGAGGTTGTGACAGAACGGATCGGGCGTTGGGTCGACTTCGAGAACGACTATAAGACCATGGACCCGGACTTCATGGAAACGGTGTGGTGGGTGTTCAAGCAGTTGTGGGACAAGGGGCTCATCTACAAAGACCGCCAGGTGCTCCCATATTCCTACGGGGCCACCACTCCCCTCTCCAACTTCGAGGCGAATCTCGACTACCGCGACACCGAGGATCCGTCGATCACGGTGCGTCTCGTCACACTCGAGTCGGCAGGGCCGGTGGAGGCTGGCGACTACCTGCTCATCTGGACGACCACACCATGGACGTTGCCGGGAAACCTTGCGATCGCGGTGGGAGACGACATCGAGTACTCCCGGGTCGAGTACGAGGGAGACCGCTACTGGCTGGCGTCCAACCTCGTCAACGAGGTCTTCGATCAGGCGACCACGATGGTGACTGCAACAGGGTCGGATCTCCTCGGTGTCTCCTACGAGCCGCCCTTCGACTATTTCGGAGAGGAACGGGATCGCGGTGCATTCCGGGTCATCTCCTCCCCTGACATCACGGTCGACGAAGGAACCGGGCTCGTCCACATGGCACCCGCCTACGGCGAGTCCGACTTCTACGCCCTGCAGCACGCCGGAATTCCTGTGCTCGTCGACCCGGTCGACGCAAACGGAGAGTTCACCGATGAGGTCCCGGACGTCGCAGGCCTGAACATCAAGGTCGCCGACTCCACTCTGATAGGACTGCTCATCGACTCGGGGAAGATGGTCAAGTCCGGGCGGATAACCCACTCGTATCCGTTCTGTTACCGAACCGGGACTCCCCTTATCTACAAAGCAATTCCGACCTGGTTCGTGGCGGTCGAGTCCTTCCGCGATCGAATCACTGCGCTAAACGAGACCATCCACTGGGTCCCTGACTTCGTCGGGGAACGGCGGTTCGGGAATTGGCTCGAGAATGCCCGGGATTGGGCGATAAGCCGGAATCGCTACTGGGGCTCATGCATCCCGGTTTGGGAGTGCGATGCCTGTCACCATCAGCGTGCGATCGGCTCTCTCGACGAACTCGAAGAGTTGAGCGGGGTCCGGCCAACCGATCTCCACAAACATGTCGTCGACGACATCGACTGGGGCTGCCCCGAATGCGGCGGTACCATGATCAGGGTTCCCGAAGTCCTCGACGTCTGGTTCGAGAGCGGTTCGATGCCGTACGGGCAGAAGCACTATCCGTTTGAGAACAAAGAACGGTTCGAGGCGACGTTCCCGGCAAAATTCATCGCCGAAGGACTCGACATGACCAGGGGTTGGTTCTACACGTTGATGGTCCTCTCGACGGCGCTTTTCGACCAGCCGGCATTTGAGAACTGCGTTGTCAACGGAATGATCCTCGCCGAGGACGGCAGGAAGATGTCGAAGAGCCTTAAGAATTACCCGGACCCGAGCGGGATATTCGACAGGTTCGGCGCTGACGCCTTGCGGGCATTTCTGATCAACTCACCTGTTCTCAGAGCCGAACCGCTCCGCTTCTCCGAAGAGGGTGTGGCCGAAGTCGTGCGCACAGTGTTGTTGCCGCTCTGGAATACGTACAGCTTCTTCACCACGTATGCAGAAGCGGACGGCATCACGATGGAGGACATAGCGGCCGCGCCACCGCCCGGCGGCCGGCCCGAGATGGACCGTTGGATCCTCTCAGTGTTGCAGAGCCTGATTATGGATGTGAACACTGAGATGGAGGGCTACTACCTGTACAACGTTGTCCCGCAGGTGCTCGGGTTCATCGACCACCTGACCAACTGGTATGTGCGTCGTTCCCGGCGGCGGTTCTGGGCTGCCCGGGGCGAATCAGGCGAGGGCGACACCGACAAGCTCAGCGCCTTCGCCACCCTGTATGAGGTTCTGACCACGTTCAGCGACGTGGTGGCTCCGGTGTTGCCCTTTATCAGTGAGCATCTGTACCAGGACCTGATCGCACGCCAGGACTCCTCGTCGGTTCGAAGTGTCCACCATCGGGACTATCCGGTCGCCGACGAAGGAATGATCGATTCGGACCTCGAGTCTTCGATGTCGGCGGTGCGCGAGGTGGTCCGGCTGGGACGCAACCTGCGAAAGCAAGTTGGGCATCGGGTGCGCCAGCCCCTTGCTGCTCTGACCGTCCTCACACCGGACGGCCGGATCGGCGATGCCGTCGCCAAACACGCCGGGATCATCATCGAGGAACTGAACGTCAAAGAGGTCAACATCAGCTCGGACGAGTCGGCTCATGTTTCCTTGAGCGCAAAAGCGAACTTCAGGAAGCTCGGCCCCATCCTGGGAAGCGAGATGCGGATGTTCGCCGCGCTCGTGGAGGCCATGCCTCCCGCCGCTGTCGATACCATCGTCAAAGGGGGAAGCGTTGTGATCGAAGGGCGGACCCTGGGCGCTGCCGACGTGATCGTGGAACGAACTCCTCGGGAGGGGACCCTTGTCGAGACCGGCGACGGTTTTGCGGTCGCCCTCGACACCCGTCTCACAGCCCAGCTCGTGAAGGAGGGCCTCGCACGGGAGATGATCAGCTACATCCAAAAACTCCGTCGCGACGCAGACCTCGACGTCATCGACCGGATCCGTGTCTCGTGGGACTCGGACGCCGACCTCATCCTGAAGACGATCGAAGAACACCGAGAGCGCATCAGCTCTGAGACCCTGGCGATAGACATGGTGCGGGAGGGGGACATGAGCGCCGAACCGCTCGTAGTCGACGGCTACTCGGTGCGGCTAGACATCGAGAAGACCTGACCCCAATTCACTCAGTCCGTTCGTCATCGTCATCGTCATTCTTATCATCGTCGTCATCGTCGTCATCGTCGTAACCGTCGGGGAAGTTGAAATAGTCGTCGTCGGAGTCGTCATCGGAGTCTGACTCGGAGTCTGACTCGGAGTCTTCCCCGGAGCCCTCGTCATCCTCCGTGTTCTCAACGTCCGCGGAGGTGTCGTCGTCTCCTGACTTTATCCGATCCGCCTCGATCCCGGCCCAGCCCGCAGGCAACTCCGGTTCGTCGGAGGCGATGAGATTCTCATAATCCAGGCCTTCCAGCGACGCCTCATCGCCTGCTTCGTCATCGATATCGGCTGTCCCCTCATCGCCTGCTTCGTCATCGATATCGGCTGTCCCCTCATCGCCTGCTTCGTCATCGATATCGGCTGTCGCCTCATCGAGCTCGGCGATCGCTGCGCCGATTGTCCTCGTCATCTCATCGAGATCCGCGCCCACAGCCGTGGACAGGCCGGCGAGCTCTGTCTTGACCCGATCGACAAGGACATCGATCTGGGAGATCTCCTGTTCAGCGTCGGCTTTCCGCTGGAGGCGGCGCTCTTCAAATGTGTCGGCTTCGGATCGGGCTCTAGCCAGAATCTGGTCAGCTTCCGACCGGGCGTCGGTCACGATCCGCTCGGCAGTCTCCTGAGCTGCGACCAGAGCCTTGCCCACGGCTGATTCATCGATTAGAAGGGGAGCCGGCGGCTCCACGACCGGTACTGCAACAGAGGAGATCTCGACGTCCTCCAGAGGCTCTGGCTCGACCGGTGCCGCTTCGACCCGGGCGCCGCGCGCTTCTTCCAACTCCTGGTGGAGCTTGCGCATGCTACGTACAATCTCGTCGAGGAAATCGTCCACCTCGTCCAGGTTGTAGCCACGTAGCGCTGTCGAAAAAGTCTTCTGTTCGATTTCTGACGGTGTCAGGGTCATCTCGCCTCCTTGAGATCGTCGCCAGAATAAGGGAAATCCACCGGGGTGGAGGTTTATCCAATTGGTTTCTGGAAGGGTGTCAGTTGAGGAGTCTGATCAGTATCTGGATGCCGATGATCAGAACTATCGGAGAGAGGTCGAGAAGACCGCCACCGAGGCGGAGTGGTGGGATCACCCGGCGAAGCGGCAGAATGACCGGATAGATGATCCGGTCGAGGAAAACAGACACCCTGGCCACCGGATGATCGCGGGAAACCCTTATCCAGGAGAGGATGATCCAGACAATCACTGCGTACAGATAGACCTGAAGCAGGAATATCAATAAGTCCAGCAAGGTCAGTCTTCTATGTCTGCGAGTTCGTAGGCGCCAAGAGCGGCGAGCCGCCGCTTCTCATCGCGACTCAGGGTCACTCGCGGAGGGACCACGAGCACCAGGCCCTCGCCCACTTTCCTCATCGATCCATCAAGGGCGTATATGAGCCCGGATGAGAAATCGACTATGCGCCGAACCATGTCCGAGTCGATGTTGCGCATGTCGAGTACGACGGGTGTCCGGTCGCGAATCCGGTCGGCCAGCGCGCGGGCGTCTGCGAATTCCTCGACAAGGAGCACGTCGCTTTGAATCTCAACCGGGCGAACCAATGGCCCCGCGTACGACGGCCGCGCCGAGGAACCTGGCCTGAACTGGGGGGCGTTGGCGGCGCGCCCCGTTGGCGGAGGTTCGACCCGACGCTCGACATCAGCGGCCTCGATACGACGAGGCTCAACCCGCCTCGGCTCGACCCGGCGACTCTCGTTCGGCTCGGACCCCATGGCAGCGTTGTTCCCCGCCTCCCCGGAGTCATCGCCGCCCTGATCCTCGTCGACGAGGCCGAGATACACGAGCGCTTTCGAAAAAAGTGACGACATCAATCAATCCTATTAATGAGTTGACTCAAAGATAGCCCGTCCCACCCTTATGATTGAAGCACCTTCCTCAATTGCTACCTCGAAGTCGTTGGTCATCCCCATCGACAATTCGGTGAGTTGCTGGACGTTGATCGCCAATCGGTCCCTCAGTTGGCGTAGCTCGACAAAGAACTCCCGGCTGTCTTCAGGGCCCTCCCCGAGCGGAGGAATCGCCATGAGGCCGCGGGGCTTCAAACCAAGTTCGATGATCTTGCCGACAAAGTCTCCGGCTTGCTCGGGGACCACGCCAGCTTTTTGCTCTTCACGGCCTATGTTCACCTCGACCAACACTGGAGGGGGGACTCCGATCCCCTTCAGCCACGCCTTGGCCAGGGACATACGATCCAGCGAGTGAAGCAGGTGGGTTTGACCACGGACTAGACGAACCTTGTTTGACTGGAGTGATCCGACGAAGTGCCAACGGATGTCGTCAGGCAGGGCTGTCGACTTCTCGGCCATCTCCGACGCCCGGTTCTCGCCAAAGTCGCGGTGGCCCGCCTCGTACAGGACAGCCACATCGTGGGCCGGGCGCCCTTTGGACACTGCCACAACCGTGATCTCCTCCGGATTGCGACTCGCCCTCGCCGCCGCCTCGCCCACCCGTCTCATCACCTGCTGGTAGTCAACTAAACCCATGCGACCGCCGCCTGCCGTTCGTGGGCGCCTTCGGCACGATGGCTGTACCAGCCGGGATCGTGGACCGTGCAGGAACTGGACTCCCAGACGTTCATCCCCTCCAGCTGACTTCGAATTGCCGACCGGAGATCGACCGAAGCCGTGCCCCATGTGGTCTCCCCCGTCATCCCGGGGAAGCGCTCAGCCACCTCCTCGCCAACCTCGAAACAACAGGGTCCGATCCCGGGTCCGATAAAAGCTCGCTCAGGCTCGAAACCTGCCGCGGCCATTGCCTCCCTCAGGTTGGCAACCACACCCGCGGCCACCCCGCGCCAACCGGCATGCGCCAGCCCGACAGCCAGGCTCGCCTCGACAGCCACAGGGAAGCAATCGGCGGTGAATATTGCCAGCGGGAGGTCCCTGGCGGACGTCCACAAGGCGTCGGCCTCTCCGGCACTTCCGCCGGCGGAGACTTCGATAACGGCCCCGCTGTGGACTTGGTCAACTGTGGCCCAGTCGCTCCCCGCGCCGACACGACGGGCGAAAGCAAGTTGTGCTTTGCGGTCGGATCGCAGGTCACCGTTGTCGGCGGCGCTGAAGACCACACGACCATCCGCTCCCCGCGGTGTGATCATCCCTGGACGAAGTTGGGGATGTCCAGGTCGTCAGAGCCACCGTTGACCCACGAGGTCGTCCGGGCAGTTGGTGCCCGGCCTCTGCTCGCCCGCCGGCTGTCGAACCCGGCGGCGATGACAGTCACCTTCATCTCTTCACCAAGGTTGTCATCGATGATTGCCCCGAAGATGAACTCGGCATCGTCGTCGGCGTGGTCGGACACAATCCTCGCGGCCTGAGTTGCTTCGTGGAGAGTCATCGATGTCGGGCCCGACACCGAGAGGAGGACTCCTTTTGCCCCGTCCATGGAACTCTCGAGCATCGGAGACGAGATGGCTCGTTCTGCGGCTTGGCTTGCGCGATTCTCTCCGGTCGCCCTCCCGATGCCCATCACCGCTGCGCCGGCGTCGGCCATGATCGTCCTGACATCTGCGAAGTCGACGTTGATCAGCCCCGGTGTGGTGATTACATCGGTGATGCCGGTGACACCACTCATGAGGACCTCGTCTGCCAACCGGAACGTATCCGACATGGGAGCTTCGGGGTCACCGACATCGAGCAAGCGATCGTTGGGGATCACTATCAGCGTGTCCACCGACTCCCTCAGCGCCTCGATACCCTGCTCGGCGTGGACGGCCCGACGCCTGCCTTCGAAACCAAACGGGCGGGTGACAACACCCACCGTCAAAGCACCAACCGAGCGCGCCACCTCCGCGACTATCGGCGCGCCACCGGTCCCGGTGCCGCCACCTTCGCCCGCAGTGATGAAAACCATGTCCGAGCCCTTGAGTACTTCCTCGAGCTCGGCGCGGTGCTCTTCTGCTGCGGCCCGGCCGATTTCGGGATTGGCCCCGGCTCCGAGACCTCGCGTCACCTCGCGGCCTATGTCGAGCTTGACATCGGCATCGCTCATCAGCAGTGCCTGTGCATCGGTGTTGAGAGCGATGAACTCAACACCGCGGACACCTGCGTCCACCATGCGGTTCACCGCGTTCACACCGCCGCCACCGATGCCAATGACTTTGATCACAGCGAGATATCCCGCGGTCGAACTACTCATTAAATCCTCCGTCAAATTGAACCTTGAACAAGAGGTTTACACTTGTCGCTCGAGTTAGTAAACCCCCAAAGTCTAAGGTATTACGTAAGGTCTAGGGTTGCCCCTTCTCACCACCGTTTTCGACTCGGGCCCCTTTTCTGAGCCGCCGGTTCCGATTGCGCCTTTCATCCGGAGCTCGAATCAGGGTCCTGGACCCCACCCGGGGGCACCACTGCAGGATTCGTAGGCGCGATCATGTTTATTGTCGACCCGGCCTCGAGAGGCTCCTGGAGCAGAGTCGCGAGGCTGAGGGCTTTGTCCGACATGGCGACCGGCCTGCCCAGTCGGACCTCGAATCCCCCGACCACCGCCCACAACTCACCCGACCGCTCCTCGAGAACAGCCTCCGATCCGAGGGCAACCGGGAGCACGTCGATGAATTCGAGAGCACCAAGCACCCATTTCGAAGTGGCTGCTTTATCGTCGGCCACCGAAACCAGACTCACACGGCCCATTGAATCGTCCGGCTCACTGGCACCGGGCAACGCCACCCCATCAATGGCACGGCGCGCCCACCCACCCGCGGTCTCAACCCAGGCGGTTGGGGTCCGCTCGGTTATGTCGACCACCACCCGACGCGGCCAATCGAGTGCGACCGCCGCCTCCTTGACCCATGGGTCGGCGAGGAGGTCGTCACGGACTGCACCGGTCCGGACAAGGATCAAAGGCCTTCCCAGCGTCACCTTGTGTTCGACGAGCACCTCGATTGTGTCGCTGGAGTGGACACCGGTTACGTCGACAGTCCCGACACTGAGAGTCGGTGAGAGGAACAACCACACCAACCCCCCGACGACGCCCACCACCGCGAGCAATCGGAGGATCCGGTTGACGTTCCGTCTGGCCCGGTCCTCGGCCACCTGCCGCCTGCGATCAGCGAGACGGGGGTCAATCGTCATCATCAAAACCCACCATCTGTATCTCGGGCTCGAGAACGATCCCGATGCGCTCAGCCACCAGACCGCGGACTTCGAATATCAGGGCCCGAATCTGCTCGCTGGTCGCCGTAGGCAGAGCCACGAAGAAGTTGGCGTGTTTTTCGGACACGGACACGTCTCCAACCCCGAAGCCCTTGAGCCCTGCGCTGTCGATCAGGTATCCAGCTGTCGTGCCCTCCGGGTTCTTGAACACGCTTCCGGCGTTCAGGGTCCCGCCAGGTTGGTTTTCCTTTCGCCACCGGGTGATCCTCCACAACTCGGCTCTGCTTGCCGTTGTGTCCGTTCCGGTCCCGACAAACAGAGCTGAGACCACCACCCACTCGGCCTGAACGCTGCTATGGCGGTAGCCCATATCCAACTCGTCGGGGGTTGCGGTGAACCAGTCGCCCGAAGCCAGGTCAACGATCTGTGCCGAGACCAACCGGTCACTGGCCTCGACTCCAAAACACCCGGCATTCTGTCTCACGGCGCCGCCTACGGAACCGGGGATTCCGACAAAGAACTCGAGTCCGGCGATCCCTGCGTCCACGCTCCCCCGGGCCACCCGCGGCAGAGGTGCACCGGCGCCCGCCTCCACTTCCATTCCGTCGAACTTGATCTCGGAGAATCCCGAGGCGATGTGAACGGTGAGACCGTCAAAGCCCCTGTCGGAAACCAAGAGGTTCGATCCCCTGCCCAGGACCAGGATTTCGAGGTCGTGACCTTTGATCGCAGAAGCCACCTCCTTCAGGTCTTCGGGACTTTCAGGCTTTGTGTACAGGCGCGAATGCCCTCCGGCCTTGTAGGTGGTCAACGGGCCGAGAGCAACATCGGTCTGAATGATCCCCGACCTCACCAAGGCATCAAATGTCACTGCTTTGCCTCTGAGAGCAAAAGTGCCAGTTCGGTTGGCACCAGGGTGATGTCGCCAGCGCCCATCGTCAGCACCAGATCGCCTGGGGAGACGCGTTCGGCAAGGAAAGGGGCCAGGTCCATCCGATGCTGCACGTAGTCGACCTCACCACCGCTTTCCCGAACCGCATCGGCCACCAACTGACCATTGACGCCGGGAATGGGTGTCTCCCGCGAGCCATAGACGTCGGTCACGACAACCCTGTCGGCGACGGCGAGGACAACGCCGAACTCGGCTGAGAATCTCTCGGTCCGCGTGTAGAGGTGCGGCTGAAACACCGCCCAGACCCGCCCCTCGTGCCAGTCCTTGGCCGTACGCAGATTGACCCCGACCTCGGTCGGATGATGGGCGTAGTCGTCGATGAGCGTTACACCTGCGACTGTCCCTCTGTGCTCCCAACGACGTCCGACTCCGGTAAAGCCCGTGAGCCCTTCGGCCGCCTTCGCCACATCCATTCCCATCTCCCCCAATAGGGCGAGCACTCCGGCGGCGTTGACTGCCACGTGGGCCCCGGGGCGGTGGAGAGCAACCTCAACTCTGGTGTTCGAGCCTTCGAGCACGAACCGCGTCCCCTCTTCGGTCGGAACAAGGTCTCGCAGGCGCCAGTCCGCCCCCTCTGTGGTCCCGTACGTGACTGATGCGGTTTGCCTGGCCAGGTCGGCCGAGCCTGGGTCGTCGGCACAGGCCACGACCGGTCCAGCGACGGCGGCCGCCACGGTGACAAACGATCGTCTCATCTCGTCCTCTGAGCCGAAATGCTCCAGGTGCTCCGGCTCGATATTTGTGACGACGAGACCGGTCAGCGTAAGGTGCTCGAAAGTCCTGAATGCCTCATCCGCTTCCACAACCAGCAAGTTCGACGTCCCGTAGTGCCCGTTGGTGGCCAGGTTGGAAATCTCCCCACCCACGATGAAGGAGGGGTCGAACCCCATGAATCGGAGGGCAGTCACCAACAGTGCTGTTGTCGTCGTCTTTCCGTGGGTCCCGGTGGCGCCGATGGTCGGCACCGAGGCGGTGATGGCTCCGAGAAGCCGCGGCCGCCGCCACACCGGCTTCCCGGCCGCAGATGCTGCAAGCAACTCCGGGTCGCGCTCGGGAACGGCCGATGACGCCACCACGAGGTCGGCTTGCCGGGCGATCTCGGGATTGTTTCCCGGGTATGTCTCGATCCCGAAGTCACCGAGACGGCTCAGTGTCGCATCGCCCCTGAGATCCGAGCCTGAGACCTGATGTCCCAGACCCGCAAGGACCTTGGCGATTGCACTCATGCCGGAGCCGCCGGCGCCAACGATGTGGATACGGCTGTAGTCGAGTCTCATCGTGCTGTTTCAATCATCGCTTCTGCGATGGACTTTGCGGCATCGGGACGTGCGATCCGACGCGCTCCATCGGACATTGCGACGAGCCTTTCGGGATCCGCCATGATGTCCTTCACGATCGGGGGAAGATCTGCAATCTCATCCTGTTTGAGGACCACCGCCGCCCCGGCTCTCTCCAGAAATGCCGCATTCTCAATCTGATGCCCGGACGATCCGAACTCACCCGGGACCAGGATCGAAGGTCTGGCGGTGGCCGAGATTTCGGCCACCGCTCCTCCGGCCCGAGCCACGACAAGGTCGGAAGCGGCATAGAAGAGATCCATCCGCTCTTCGAATCCGATGCGAATCCACTTCGTCCCAGAGGGAGGATCGACATCCGTATACGCCTCCTCGTGGGACCTCCCCAGTAGGTGGATCACCTGAATCGCCGGACCCGACCACTCAGCGACCAAATGGGCAGTCGCCTCATTGAGCACCTGAGCACCCAGGGAGCCACCAAACACGCCAAGGACGAACCGGGCCGGGTCGAGCCCGTAATAGGCAAGAGCATCGTCACGCAACGCGACACGATCGAAATTCGAAATCGAGGACCGGACAGGATTGCCCACCCACTCCGCACCGGGCAGGCCCGCCGTGTCGGGAAAGGAGACGAAGACACGGTCTGCCCATCTCGCTGCGATTCGATTGGCCAGACCCGCCCCGGCGTTCTGCTCGGCGACGAGGAGTGGGGTTCGGGTCTTGGTCGCGGCCAACGCCACCGGGACGGTCACATATCCGCCCATTGCCAGGACCGCGGCCACGCCGCGCCCCGTTATCTCGGTCGCGATGCGATTCCGGGCGCGCAGAACCACCATTGGCAGCGACAGATTGCCGGGTGAAAGACTTCTCTTCAGCCCGCGCAGTTCGAGCTGGAGAAACTCGAATCCGTGTTGCGGGAATATCCGCGACTCGACCCGGTCTCCGCCGATGCAAAGGATGTCGGTTTGGGTCACCCCGGCGGCGACAAGCGCCTCTGCGACGGCAAGCCCGGGAAAGACATGGCCTCCGGTGCCGGCAGCGGCTATGACGAAACTCATGTCACTTCTTCGCAGCCGGGACACCCTGCTGTGCGATGTTCACGAGTATTCCGAGCGCCGCCATCGAAACGATAAGGGCTGCGCTGCCGAAGGAGACAAAGGGCAGGGCGATTCCGGTGATGGGTAGGAGGCCGAGGACTCCACCGATATTCACTAGTGCCTGTAAAGACAACCAAACGGTGATCCCCGCAGCAACCATCCGTCCGAAGCTGTCCGGAGCCCGAAAGGAGACAATCCATCCAGCGAGAGCGAGGACGGCAAAGAGGCCCACCACGGTCATCGACCCTATGAGCCCGGTTTCTTCGCCGATGATCGCAAATATGAAGTCGGTGTGTGCGTTGGGAAGGTAGAACCATCTCGCCCGGCTGGCCCCGAGCCCCACCCCGAATAGTCCCCCGTTGGAAAGGGCGTAATAGCCCTGAACCAGCTGGTAGCCCTGATCGGATGCGGTACCCCAAGGATCCAGGAACCCGTCGAGTCGGCGGAGGCGATACGTTTCGCTGAAAGCGAGCATCGTGGCCGCACCGATCGCCGCACTGCTCAGGCCAAGCACATACCGGAACGGCGCAGTACTCGCCATCACCACTGCCAGACCCGCAGCCGCAATAACAATCAGAGTCCCCAGGTCGGGCTGTTTCATCATCAGGAAACCAACCGAGCCGACAATGACTGCCACCGGAACAGCGAAGTGCCAGAACCGGGTGAGCAGTTTCGCCTTGCGATCCAGGACCAACGCCAGGGTGAGTATCACGCCGAGTTTCGCCAGCTCTGACGGCTGCAGATTGAATCCGGGCAGCGGGATCCAACGCTGGGCGCCACCGATCGTGGGACTCACATAGGGAACAGCGATCAGCATGCCGACCGAAACGATGAGCAGAGGCGCAGCCAGTTTCCTGTACACCCGGTAATCGATCTTGCTCGTCAACAAAAGCGCCACGGTCCCCAGGCCAACGCCGATCAGCTGGCGCTTGAAGAAGAAGAAACGGTCCGCCGCCTGGTCGATGCCGACCACGGACGAGGCGGACTGTGTTGAGCCCAGGCCGATGACGATCAAGACGACCGCTACCACCAGAAGGGATGTCGCTGCCCTGTTGTTCACCCTGGCCATCTCGGCTTTGTCCCGGGCTGCGGCCCGGACCCTGCTTATCGAGGTCACATTTGATGTCACTTGCCCGCACTTTCCCTTTCCATATCCTCGACGAGCTGCCTGAATCGATCGCCGCGTTCCCGGTACGAGCCGAACTGATCGAAACTCGCACAACCTGGAGCGAGAAGGACTGTGTCACCGGCCGTGGCGCGAACAGCGGCAACCTTCACGGCCTCGTCAAGGGTTCCGACGAACTCGCCAATGTCCCCGGCTTCAGCAACGATTTCCGGGCCGGCCTCCCCTATTCCAAGGACCAGACTCAAGTTCGGCTCCCGTCCCAGAACCCCGACATCGGTGCCTTTCGCCAATCCCCCGGCGATGAGGACAACATTGTCGTGGGCGCGAATCGACGCAAGCGCCGCGTGGGGGTTGGTGGCCTTGGAGTCGTCGATCCAGGTTATTCCTTCCCGCTGGGCCACTATCTGGCGCTTGTGGGCGCCTGGCCTGAATTCGATAAGTGTTCGGGATACAGCAGCCGGGGATCCGCCCATCCACAGTGCAAGAGCAGCCGACATCGCCAGGTTGGCGAGATGAATCGGATCGTTGAGCTCAAATTGATCCAGCCGGACACTAACGTCCCCGACCACAAGCGAGTCTCCGTCGACACCTCCTCCTCCTTCGGGCAGCCGCCTGCCAGAGATCGGGAATTTCTCGCTGACAGCATCGGCAACCAAGGACGTCGCACCGGCGTCGTCGGAATCGAACACGAGAAAGTCGTGATCCGTCTGATTCATGTAGATGTTGCGCTTCGCCGCGGCATACCCGGACGCGGAACCGTGCCAATCGAGATGGTCGACGGCAACGTTCGTCACCGCTGCCGCAACCGGGTGGAAGCTCTCCGTGAAACGAAGCTGAAAGCTCGATGTCTCGACCACCAGCGCCTGATGGGGTCCCTCGACAAAGTCGGATAAGGGAAACCCGATGTTCCCTGTTGCTGGAGCGTCAATTCCTGACTGGTCCAGCATCATGGCCGTTGCTTCGGTGACCGTGGTCTTTCCATTGGTCCCGGTGATCGCGATCATCGGAGTGGCGGTGTGCCGAGATGCGAACTCGATCTCACTCAACACGGCTAACCCCGCTTCGAGACAATCCACGATCGGCGCGGAGCGCTCGGAGAAACCCGGTGATGCCACCACGTAATCGATCCCACCCAACAGCACCGGATCCCACGGCCCTGACGCGATGCTGAGGCCACTCGCGTAGGCATCCGCGGACGGCTCCCTGTCGTAGAGCGTCACACTGGAGCCGCTGCGCACTGCCAGCCGCGCCGCGGCCAGGCCGGACACGCCAGCGCCGAGGATGAGGATCCTGCTCAAAGGATTCCCTCCAGGAGGAGGAAGTCGGCGTAGAAGAATCCCAGGCCCAGGGCGACGCCAATCCCGGTGAGGATCCAGAACCGAATTACCACCGTGGTCTCCGGCCATCCACCAAGATCGAAATGGAAATGGATCGGGGCCATCCGGAAGATGCGGTTTCCTGTGAGTTTGAAGCTGGCGACCTGGAGGATCACCGACATCACCTCGGCCACGTAGATCGCACCGAGAATCACCAGGAGGAGATGGGTGTTTGTGAGCAGGGCAAGTGCGGCAAGAAGCCCGCCGATGCCCTGTGAGCCCACATCGCCCATGATGATTTTCGCCGGTGGCGCGTTCCACCAGAGGAACCCGAGGATCGCTCCGAACATGGCTGCGGAGACAACTGCCAACTCCAACGGGTCGACTGCCTGATAGAAACCCGGATCCCGGAACGGTGCCTGGTTCCGGAACTGCCAGAAGGCGATGACGGTGAATGAAGCCACGACCAGCGCCGACGAACCTCCCGCGAGGCCGTCCATGCCGTCGGCTAGATTCACGCCATTGGCGGCGCCGGTGAGCATGAAGAGAACCCAGACGACAAAAAAGATGCCGAGATCGATTCCCAGCGGGCGAACAAACGAGATCTCGGTCACTACGCCGGCTGATGTCGCTCCCCATGCGAAGAGCGCGGCGATACCGACTTGTCCCCCGAATTTGGCAACTTTGGAGAGCCCGAGACTGCGCCGATTCGAGTATTTGATCCAGTCGTCTGCCAGGCCGACGAGGGCCATCCCGGTCAGAGCGAAGATGGCGAGCAGCCCTCCGGGAGCGAACTCGAGGACATCGAAGTGAAAACCCAACGACGGCGTCCAAACGCGGAAATGGGAGACCGCGTACCCGACGATTGCTGCGCCGACGAAGACGATCCCGCCCATAGTCGGGGTGCCTTGCTTGTGCGCGTGCATCCCGGCGATCTCTTCCTGGATGTACTGGCCGATCGAGCGGCGGCTGAAATACCCGATGGCATAGCTTGTGCCCACGATCGAAACGACGAGGGCGGCGGCGGCGGCGATGAGCAACGAAATCACGCGCCCATGCTCCCTGAATTGGAGCCATTTTTGGCGGACTTCCGCCAAAGTTTCAGCGACTCACGAGCGACTTCCCTGTCGTCGAAGGGAGTCGTAACCCCGTCAATCTCCTGACCCGACTCGTGGCCTTTGCCGAGTATCAGGACCACATCTCTGCGGTCCGCCATGGTGACGGCCTCAGCAATGGCTTTACGGCGGTCCTTCTGACGGGTGGCGCCGGTGGTCACACCTGCCATGACGTCGTCGATGATCGAGTCAGGGTTCTCCGAACGCGGGTTGTCGCTGGTGACGACGAGCACGTCTGCGCTGGAGGCTGCGTTCCCCATGAGGGACCGTTTCGCCCGGTCACGGTCGCCACCCGCGCCGAAGACTGCTATCAGCTTGCCGGATGCCAACTCTCTTCCCGCGGCGACCGCCATCGAGATACCAGCAGGGGTGTGTGCGTAGTCGACAACCACGGTCGGCTCATCCTCGCCCGAGACGATCTCGAAACGACCGGGGACCGGGGCGAGATTCGCGAGACTCTCCATGAGCCGCACCGGGTCTGCTCCCGCAGCCGTGGAACTGGCCAGCGCGATCGCCAGGTTGGCGACGTTGAAAGCACCGTGGACCGGCGAGAAAAGCTCGAACCGCCCTTCCGGCGTTACAAGCCGGAACTCGGTACCGGAGCTGACGGGAGTGGTGTCTATCACCTCATAGTCTCCCCCCGAGCCGACAGTCACCTTTGCTCCGTCGAAGTCGTCGGCAAAGGCGCGCCCCACCAGATCGTCCACGTTGAAAACCGCAGTCCCGATCTCGAATTCCTTGAAGAGCCGGCCCTTCGCCTCCCGGTAACCGTCCATCGACCCGTGAAAGTCGAGGTGATCCTGGGAGAGATTGGTGAAAGCGGCGACTTCGAAGCGGGTGCCGTCCACTCGTTTGAGTCCGAGCGCGTGCGACGAAACCTCCACCGCCACCTTTGAGACCCCCGAGTCGCGCATCCTGGCCAGCAGGCGCTGGAAATCGGAAGCCTCGGGTGTGGTTCGCACTGAAGACAATGTCTCGTTCCCGATCCGGCTGGCAATCGTTCCGATCACACCGGTTGTGAAGCCGGCGCCACCCAACAGTGACTCGACGTAGTGGGTGACCGTCGTCTTCCCGTTCGTTCCGGTCACACCAACGACGTCAACCGCATGCGACGGATAGTCATGAACCGCAGCTGCTAGCTCGCCAAGTACGTCTCGCGTGTTTCCGACGACGATCTGATTGACGTCGGAGGCGATTGTTCGCTCGACACAGACGGCTGCGGCTCCGGCGGCGATGGCTTCATCCACATAATCGTGGCCGTCAAATTCCGCGCCTCGTATAGCGACAAACAGCGTGCCCGGACCAGCCTGACGAGAATCGTGGGTGACGTCAAGAATATGAGTTTCAGGAATTCCAGCGACATTTCCCCGTACTGCTTTCGCCAGGTCCGATAGCGACTTACTCGAGCCCATCGGGAGTTACTCCCAACCTGTGAAGCGCCTGTTCCATCACCTGCGCAAACACCGGCGCAGCAGAGGCGCCACCGGTGCGGTACTCATGTGATGGTGCGTCGATCACCACCGCCACAACCACCTTGGGGTCGTCGATCGGGGCCATCCCGACGAAACTTGCCCGGGTCGCTTCGGTGTAGCGGCCATCCTTCCCGAGTTTGTTGGCGGTGCCTGTCTTGCCCCCCACCCGGTACCCGTCGACCTGGCCGTTCTGGCCGGTTCCACGATCGACGACACCGGCAAGAAGCTCACGCATCAATGCCGCAGTCTCCGGTGACACCACCGTCCTGGTCTCGATGCCGGCGACTTCCGTTTGTCCTTGTGCGTTCACGGTGGAAGAAACGATGTGAGGCGTCGTCCAGATCCCGTCATTTCCGATTGCGGCATATGCCGCGGCCATCTGCAGCGGCGTTACTGCGACCGAATACCCGATTGCTCCCGAAGCCCAACAGGTCTCGCAGCCCGCGGCGAAATTGAGCAGGCCGGACGCCTCCGCCCCATAGTCGATCCCGGTGGGCTGGCCCAGGCCAAATGCCTCGATGTAGTCGACCATCCTGTCCTCTCCGAGGACCTCGGCAACGTTGATGGTTCCGACGTTGGAGGATTGGACGAAGATCTCGGCGACTGTCATGTCACGGGTCTCATGCTCGTCGAAGTCCCGATAGCAACCGTGGATGTCGTCGTCATCGGATTCGCAGGCACTCTCTCGGAGCTCGATCACGTCGGCGATCCCGGGGAAAATGGTTCCGACCTGCACTGCCCCGGTTTCGAGAGCCGCGGCCACCGTAATTAGTTTCTGGGTGGAGCCTGGCTCG
The DNA here is from genome assembly GCA_035513195.1 of Acidimicrobiia bacterium. GTDB lineage: Bacteria > Actinomycetota > Acidimicrobiia > Spongiisociales > ZC4RG35 > MA-ANB-1. The sequence continues at coordinate 17,902 of DATKCM010000070.1, forward strand.
TAGATTCCCCTGACATTGAAATTGGAGAATGGTTCGCCGGTAGTGGTCAACCTGGTTACGGGATCGAACGCTGGAGCGCCTGTCATCGCCAGCACCGCACCGGTTTCGACCTCGATGGCCACCACCCAGCACGCCTCGGCTTCGGCAGTTTCGACCATTCCCATACACGCCTGCTGCGCTTGATACTGCAATGGCAGGTCGATCGTTGTATTCAAGTCGACGCCGGGGACGGCAGGAACGATGTCGCTCATCCCCTGCGGGATCGGGATGTTGTCCTTGTCTCGCTCGTAAATCTCGCGGCCGGGGACACCGCGGAGGCCGTCTTCGTAGATGATCTCGAGGCCTTCCTGGCCGACACCGTCGATGTCGACAAACCCGACCACATGGCTCGCTACCTCGCCTGCCGGATAAACACGGGTCGATTCGGGTCTCGAGTACAGGCCACGAATGTTGAGGGCAAGCAGCTCATCGGCAACATCTGAATCGACCTGACGTTTTATGTAGACGAAGTCCTTGTCAGATGTGAGTCGCTCGTAGAGAAGGTCGGGATCCACACCAAGCAGCGTCCCAAACTGTTGAGCCACCCAGAGGGGCTCCTCGACCTGTCCCGGAACCGCGAACAGGCTCTCGGCCTCGACGGTCATCGCCAACAGGTCGCCGTTGCGATCAAATATCTTCCCGCGTTGAGGTGGCAGGTCACGGCTGACCAACCGCTGCTGCAGCCCTTTCTCCGCCACTTCCGGAGCCATGACGACCTGGACCTGGACCAGACGCCAGGCAACGACGCCCCAGGCGAGAAGCAGAACGATACCGATCAGGGCAAGCCTGATCCGCTGCGGATTGACCCGCCGCCCGAGAGTGACGGCAGCCACGTCAGGTTCTCAGCCGGAGCTCCTCACAACCGGGACACATAATCCCGTTCGTGAGCCCGGCTCCAGCGCGTAGACGGGTGTTCACTGTCCCTCCTGATTTGCCTGAACGACCTGCGGCGCGTCCCGGTCGAGATCGACCAGGATCTGGTGCGTCACGTCGGGGATGACCAGACCCATTTCTTCAGCAAGTGGGGCGATGCGAGCCGGATTCTCCAGATTCGCGATTTCGATGTTCAGATCCCGGTTCAGCTCTGTCTGCTCAGCGATCATCGCATTCAGCTCGGCCAGCTCGAACGCCGAGTTGTCGAGCGATGTGCGTGCGAAGACGAGTCCGAGGAAGGCTGTGATCCCGACCAGAGCCATGATCATCCAGGGTGCGATCGCAGGCTTGCGGAACTTTCGTCCTCGCAAGACCCTGAGGCCGGCACCCTCGGGTCGGGTGACCCTCTGTGGGCGAGCGCTCATGCTGCCACCTTCTCCGCCGCCCGGAGCAGAGCCGATCGGGCTCGCTTGTTCGTCGCTACTTCCTGGTCCGAAGCCCGGATCGGCTTCCGGGTCAGAATGCGGAGGGATGCTGTGTTCCCACATCCGCAGACGGGGAGTCCGGGAGGGCACGTGCACCCTGCCGCTCCTGCAACGAACCGACGCTTGACAATTCGGTCTTCCAGCGAGTGATAGCTGATCGCCAGGACCCTGCCGCCGACGTCGACGGCTCCGATGGCGCCTTCGAGCCCCGACGCCACGGCCTCCAATTCGCTGTTCACGGCGATGCGGAATGCCTGAAAGACTCGCCGGGCCGGATGGCCCCCGCTGCGGCGGGCGGCAGGCATCGCATCAGCAATCACCTTGGCCAGATCTGCGGTCGTGTCGAGAGGCCGGGCAGCGACGATGGCCACGGCGATACGGCGGGCAAGCGGCTCCTCGCCAAAGCGCCTGATGATCCGCGTCAGTTCCTCCACTGACCACTCATTTACGATTTCCGCTGCCGATGTTGCCGCGTCAGGGCCCATGCGCATATCGAGTGGGCCCTCGTGATGGTACGAGAAGCCACGGGCGGCGCTGTCGAGTTGCCGTGAGGAAACGCCAAAGTCGAACAAGACCGCTACGGGTGCCTCCGTCAGTCGCTCGGCCACCTCCCCGATGTCGGAGAAGTTCGCCTCGACTACCGAGATTCCCATGGCCGCGCCCTGCGCCACCGCCTCGGGATCCCGGTCGATGCCGATCACTTTCACCTCTTCACCGAATTCCTCGATCATTCGCTTGCTGTGACCGCCACCGCCGAACGTGGCGTCGATCACAACACCGGGCATGACCGGCCTGATCAGATCAATCACTTCGTCCACCAGGACGGGACGGTGATAGTCCGGAGGGCCTTCTTCGTTTCGGGTCTGGCTCATTGCCAGCCCCCCGGGCGCTGGTACCAAATGGGAAGCGGGCGGAGTCAGGGGCCTTCCATTGGTGTCCGGGGGGCTGGCAAGAAGCCAGCCGCTTCTGATCGATCTCAGTCCTCCTCATCTTCTTCGAGGTAAACCTCGTCTCCTGTCTCACGGTCTGTCAGGTACTTGTCCTTGTTCCAGACCTCGATGTGGTCGAGCACACCCAGGACAACGACCTCGGTGCTGGGTTCCAGGGCGGCAAAGCCGCGGAGGTCGCCGTTGAGTTTCACCCTTCCTCCGGCAAGAACGTCGACCGAGTCCGCTCCGGCGAAGACTGTCCTTGCGAAGCGGCGACCCGAGCGGCTCTTCGGCTGTTCGGCAAGGACCTCGGTAGCGCGCTTTTGGAATTCCTCAGGGGTGTAGATGAGAAGCTGGCCGTCCTGACCTTTGGTCACGACACACCCTGCCTTGAGCTCGTCACGAAAAGAGGAGGGCATAACCACCCTTCCCTTTTCATCCAGGCTGTGGAAGTACTCGCCAAGGAACACTTCGTCATCTCTCGTCCGTCCGTCCTGTCCTCAGACTCCATACCGGTGTCTGTGTGTGACACTATCATCCATATCGCCCCACATGTCAACCCTTTGCCCCCCAACTGATCCGATCGGGACGCGACAAAGCCACTCGATGAGATGGATTACGCTGCGAATGCAGCTACGGGGAAGAGAGTCGGATGAACAACCGGTCCCGATCGCCGCTCGCCCCAACGCCTCGGTAGGAGGGGAGAGGCGGGCGCATCAGATCAGGATCGGGCGGAGCCTCGAGGTTCGGCAAATCGAACGTTCAGCGACCTACCGCCCATCGTCGAGCCCCTGAGCGCATCGATCGCCTCCCGGGCGTCGACGTGCGACATCTCGACAAATCCGAAGCCCTTTGATCGCCCGCTGCGCCGGTCGGTGATGACCGTTGCGTTCTGGACGCTCCCGTGGCGAGAGAACAAGTCACGGATGTCGGAGTCTGTTGCAGTCCAGGGAAGGTTGCCGACGAACACACTCGGGGCGGGCCGGTCCTGCTGCGCAATCTGGCGACGGTCATCGTCCCGGCCGCCGTTTCGGGATCGGGGACGCGACGATCCGTCGATCGACTTCTCGTTGCGCGAGTGCTTTTCCACGTGGTGGCCACCTGCGGCGATATCGCTCATCCGCGGGTCACCGAAGGGGACCTTCAAGTCCAATTGCCTTTGCAGCTTCAACACCGAGCTCTTCTTGTCTCGCGTCACGAGGCTTATCACGGTGCCGGTGGCTCCGGCTCGGGCTGTCCGGCCTGACCGGTGCAGGTAGTCCTTGTGGTCGGCTGGCGGGTCGTAGTGGATGACGGTCTCCACCGCCTCGATGTGGATCCCGCGGGCAGCGACGTCGGTGGCGATAAGTGCCTGAACCCGGCCGTTGGAGAAGTCCTTCAGGGCACGCTGTCTCTGGCTCTGAGATCTTCCACCATGCATTGCAACCGCCCTGACACCAGCAGCCACAAGCTGCTTGGACAACCTGTCCGCACCGTGCCTCGTCCTGGTGAATACGATCGAACGTCCTGAATGAGCGATGACATCAGCCGTGTGTTGGATCCGGTCATGATGCTCCACATTCCAGAAGTGGTGCCGGGCATCGATGGCTCCCGAATCGACTGTGCCCGTCTCATGACGGATGGGGTTGTTCTGGTAGTCCCTGACCAGCACGGCGACGTCTCCGTCGAGGGTGGCGGAGAACAGGAGCGTCTGTCTCCGCGACGCGGTCTGATTGAGAATTCTCTTCACAGCCGGGAGGAATCCCATGTCCGCCATCCGATCGGCTTCGTCCACGACGACCATGTCGACGTCGCCGAGATTCACCAGCCTTTGCTCGATGAGGTCCTCAAGACGCCCGGGAGTGGCCACCAGGATGTCGACGCCGCGGTTCAATGCGGTGCGTTGGCTCCCATAAGGGACTCCCCCGTAGACGGCGAAGATGTCCCTGCCCATGGCTCTCGCCAGAGGTGAGATCTCTTCCTTGATTTGCTCGGCGAGTTCCCTCGTCGGAGCGAGGATCAGCGCTCTCGGGCGCCGTTTGTTCGCGCTTCCGACGCGGGCCACGACGGGAATCCCGAACGCGAGTGTCTTTCCAGACCCGGTCGGCGCCTTGCCGGCCACGTCCCGTCCCTCGAGACCGTCGGGGATGGTTACGATCTGGACCGGGAAAGGCTCGGTAATACCATTCTTCGCCAGAGTTCGGACGACTTGTTCGGGCACGCCGATAGAGGCAAATGTCTTTTCCATGATCTTCTCCCGTCTCCGTCAAGAGACATAGTTGCATGTAGGGGCCGCTTCGACGACGCGGCATTACCACATCATGAATCGACGGAATCGGCCGAAGAGGCGGTCCAACCGTTAGAGAACCCGAAGTCGTGGATCACCGGGGAAGCGGGTTAACGCTGGCCTCCACCCGGTGCGATCACCCGACATTACCAGGATCTGAGGACTATCTCGGCGTATCGCCTAAGCGGTCTCCCGGAGAAGGTATGGCTGCCAGGCGGGGTCGAGTTGGTAGCCGGTCGATGCGTAAATCCAACCGAATCGGCGGGGCGGTGCGGGTCGCTCGGCCAACTCCAGGCCAGCTTCGTGCGGAGTCCTGTCAGCTTTGCGGACGTTGCAGGACCGGCAGCAGGCAACAACATTCTCCCACGAGTGGTCTCCGCCCTTCGAGCGGGGAAGTACATGATCGATGGACTCTGCTGGCCCGCCGCAATACTGGCAGCGGTTCCCATCTCGCCCAAACACAGCCCTTCTCGACACCGGGACCGAGCGACGATACGGGACCGTGACGTACCTGATGAGCCTCACCACCGACGGCACGTCGACGCTCATTTCCGCGGAAGCCCACACTTCCTCGCGCCCGGCAACGACAATCGCCTTCTCCCGGAGGACGAGGACAACCCCTCTCCGCGCGCTTACGACGGAAAGCGGCTCATAGCTTGCGTTCAGTACAAGTACTCTGGACATGTTTGCGTCTTGTCACAGAGACGTTACCAAGCAGTGCGGGCCATATCTGATTGTTTGGCCCCTTCGGGGGTGAGAAACCCTAGAGCCATACCCACGGATCGAACCAGAGCCGTCGACCAACCGTCATCGATGTCACCCACCCCGCGACGCTCCGAGGTGCCATCGGAGATCACGACCGTGAGCCCTCCGGCGTCGTTGAGAGAGACCGAAACGACCTCCTGAGGGATTCGACCCAGAACCTGGCACCAGGCATCAGCGAGGCCCTGGGCAATGGCAGCGGCTGTCGCTGCCACCTGACGGGCCGACTGCACTTCTCCGACCGAGACCTGGATCCGGGCACCGAGTTCAGTCGGGGAGATAATGACGTCGACGCCAGGGTCGATTTTCTCGCTGCGGCGCTGCCCGAGCGTGACTCGGGGCCGAACCAGGCCCCTAACTCCGTAGGCAACGAGCAGCTCGTGCACTTCCTGCAGCACCTTCTGCTCGTCGGCGTCCGGGGAAACCCGCAGGTTCAGGCCCCCGGGCTCGGAGGCGAGATCCACTGCCACGGCCTCCACCCCCGGGATGTCCTGGATGCGTGTGATCAAGCCGGGCGTCACGAGGCTGCCCTCATCATTCGACGCCAGCCGAGGAACTTCACGACGTCCTCAGGCGTTGTCTCCGACATGTGATCGCCGTACGCGGTATGAACTCTCCAGTGGAGATACTCAGCGGAAGGACGCAAACCACGATGTACACGCACAGCGAAGAGAAACCTCAAGGCCTCCCACAAAATGACAGGCCTGAGAGCCAGGGCTCGCACGGTTCTTCCCACGCCCAGATTCCAACTCATAGTTCGATAGCCATTCCCCAGGCACACTCTAACTCCCACAACGAAAAAGTGTCAGTAAAGTCCGGGGAAATTCGGAAGAGTCGGGAGATTTCGTTGATCGAGGCCAGCCCACAGCAAATCGAGCTCTTTGGCGAGCGTTTCCATCGCATCGCCAGCAACGTCGAGACCGTAATCCAGGGAAAGCGCGAGGTCATCGAGCTTGTCGTCATGGCGCTGGTCGCCGAAGGACATGTACTCATCGAGGATGTGCCTGGAGTGGGCAAAACCCAGCTGGCCAAGTCGATCGCCCGCAGCATCGATGGGGCCTTCAACCGGATCCAGTTCACTCCCGACCTTCTGCCCTCCGATGTGACCGGAGTGTCGGTCTGGGACAGGAACCGGAGCGAGTTCGAGTTCAAAGCCGGACCCATCTTCGCCAACATCGTCGTCGGCGATGAGATCAACCGGGCAAGCCCGAAGACGCAGTCAGCGCTACTCGAGGCCATGGAGGAGAGGCAGGTCACCTCCGACGGCATAACCCGTGAACTCGGGCTCCCGTTCATGGTGGTCGCCACTCAGAACCCTCTCGAGCACGAAGGAACCTATCCGCTCCCTGAAGCCCAACTCGACCGGTTCATGATGCGGGTCATTATCGGCTACCCGAACCGGCAGAAGGAGCTCGAGATGATGGACACCCACGGGGTCCGATCGACTTTCCTCGACCTTGAAGCAGTGGTGACCACGGCAGAAATCGGCGAAATGATCTCGATCGCACGGGGCGTCACCGTATCCCAGTCGGTGAAGACCTACATTGTGGACCTGGTTGAAGGCACCAGGAACCATTCGGACATCCTTCTCGGTGCCTCCCCGCGCTCGGCACTCTTCCTGCAGCGTCTCGCACGCGCCCGGGCAGCAGCCCAGGGTCGCGAGTATGTCATGCCGGACGACGTGAAGGCGCTGGCCAACCCGGTCCTCGTCCACAGAATGTCGCTTCGCCCCGAAGCGCAAATGCGGGGCGAAACCCTGGACGACACCATCGAAGAGGTCATGGCCCGGCTCCGGGTTCCCGGCACCACATCCCGTCTGGCCACCTGATGCCCACAGTCCGCGGCTGGGCGCTCACCGGAAGCGGAGTTGCGCTGCTCATTCTCTGGTACGCCTTCGGCGACCTCGAGCTCTTGCTCGCCGCAATCTTCGTTCTCCTCCTCCAGGCGGGCTCGATCCTCTCCGTGCGGACGCGCCAACCCACGCTGACCATTGGACGACGACTTGGTTCGGCGACCGTCCACGACGGTGACACCACGACCATCACCCTTCTCGTTGCCAACGAGGGGAAGCGGGGCGCAAACAACCTCACGATCGATGACAACATCAACAACCTGGGCACTGCAAGCTTCGAATGCGCCCGCATCGCCCGGGGAGAGCACACATCTGCGACCTATCGCGTGACCTGCCGGCCGCGCGGCGTGTACCGGGTTGGGCCGACGGAGGTTCATGTCAGCGATCCCTTCGGGCTGGCACAGATCAAGGTTGGGACAGGACCCGTCGACCGCATAGTCGTCTACCCGGCCATCGAGCCCCTGACCGGTTTCCCCATCATCCGCGGCCAGGACCCGGCGATGCAGGCATCACGGCCGGAACATGCCCGCCGCGGAGGCGAGGACTTCTATACGCTCCGTGAATACCAGCGCGGCGACGACCTGCGCAGAGTGCACTGGCCGTCGTCGGCCCGGACCGACGAATTGATGATCCGGCAGTTGGAGACACCGTGGCAGTCCCGGGCGCTGGTCCTGCTCGATGTTCGCTCCCAGAGCTACGAATCAGGTGCTGCCTTCGAAAGAGCGGTCTCGGGGGCGGCGACCATCGTCACCCATCTCGTGACCTCCGGATTCGATGCCGACCTCTGGGCGGGTGACGCCGATCCCATCGACGCCTCCCGATATGCCTCTGCTATGGAGCGCCTTGCACTCGTCCAGCCCGATCCGGCGATCGACATCGAGGCGGTTGCAACCCGGATCCGTCAGAAGGGGGGTGGAGGCGCCCTGGTGATTGTGACCGGTGTCGCCGACCGGCCCTTGCTTTCGGTACAGCAACTCCTCTCCCGCGATTATCCGACGACGGTCCTCATGTCGGCGTCGACAAGCACGTCACAGACCCTCGTCGGGTTCCATCGACTCGGAGTCACGACCATTTCGGTTACTCCCGATCAACCATGGGCACCGGCATGGCTAACAGGAATAGACACATGGTCAGCAACACGCTCAGCCGGGTAGCCGGGCTCGCCGCCTTTGCTTTGATGATCGTCCGGCTCGGACGGCTCTTCGAGACAGGCGGGGACACCCCGGCCTGGCAGCTTATCTTGATCGCCGCGGCGTTCCTCGGCGGTGTGGTCTGGTGGCTGGCTTCCCAGACCATGTCTTCGAACAGAGCAGCCGTGGGCATCTTCACAATCGCCGGCATCCTTCTCTTCTTGAGAATCTCAGTTGCACAGACGCTCGTTGCCGGCTTCTTCCCCGGCCCCGAGACTCCAGGTGGCCTGCTCGCCGAGATGGGCGAATCGTTCGATGTCATGCGATTCGGTGTGTCCCCGGTTTACCCGAGCGCGGGTCTGGTGGCGATCCTCGCCGCGGTGATGTGGGTGATAGGCGCCCTCTTTGTGTGGGGTGCTTCCCACGGCCCGGTGGCAGCCATGACCCTGCCCTCGATTGGGATGTACCTCCAGTTCGGTGTCATGGACCGCGCCCCTGCCGGCCGGGGATGGATGGGTGTGGCCGCAGCGGTCTTCGCTCTAGCGGTTGCGGCAATCGCCAACGACAGAAAGAGCTCGGCCGGGAGGGTCCGCGACTCGAGCGGTCGCCCTTTACCGCGCCACGGCGGGGGCCTCGCCCTGGCGATGGCCGGCATTGTTGCGATCTCGTCAGTTGCGCTGGCCACGTCGGCGTCACAGGTGGTGAGCGAGGCGGGCAACATCAACTGGCGCACCGGCGGCGGTTACGGCGAGGGTTTTGGGGGCATCTCTTTCAACAGGCTCGTCGGGCTGCAAAAACGCGTCATCTCCCGATCCAACGCCGAACTCTTCCGGGCGACACTCGATGCCGACGCCCCGGACTCGCGCCAGATCTACTGGCGAATGGAGACCCTGAGCCGCTACGACGGCCAGAGCTGGCTGCCGGGCAACGAACAACTAGAGCGCTACTCCCCCGATTCTGCAGGGGGCAACCCCGACTTCGCATACCGGGGCACAACCGTCACCTTTACCCAGCGAATTCGCATCGGGGCCCTACGCGGTCCTCTCGTCCCCACTGCAGGCATCGCCCGGGCGTTGCAGAGCGACACCGAGAACATCAACCAGTTCCAGGTTGCACCGGACGGATCCTTGATCAACCAGTCACAGTTGGACGACGGGATGACATATCAGGTTGAAGCGGTCTATCCCCTCGAGCGGTCCGATCTCAATGGGCTGGCCACCGGCCCCGACGGTCAGCTGACGCCTCTCTTCGCCGAGGCGGGGAGGGTTGGCGCATTTCCGGTGGTCGCCGCGCCAGCAATGCTCGACCTCGAACGCCCCTCCAACATCGACCTCTACCTCGAGTTGCCGGATGACCTGTCGTCGGCGATACCTGACGTCGCCTGGGAGGTCACCCAGGGAGCAAGGTCGGACTTCGAGCGGGCAACCCTGCTCCAACGCTGGTTCCGTGACAGCGGCACATTCACATATTCGACTGACGTGACGGCCGGGCACACCGACTTGCAGCTCGCCGACTGGCTCACCGAGGAGACCAGCCAGGACTACCGGACCGGGTACTGCGAGCAGTTTGCTGCCTCCATGGCCGTCCTGGGAAGGGCACTCGGCGTGCCCAGCCGGGTGGTATGGGGCTTCACCCCGGGCAACGAGATCACTCAGAGCGACGGGACCACAGCCATCGTGGTGACGGACAACAATGCCCACGCTTGGGTCGAGATGTGGATGGACGGCTACGGCTGGGTCCGATTCGACCCCACGCCAAGATCTGACGGAGCCCTGCCGGAGAGCTTCACAGCCAGCTTCGACCCCACCCTCTATGTGGCCGATCCCGTGAACCAACCGTCGACGATCAACCAGCCGGGATTCGACGAAGACAGGCGTCCGTTTGGCCTCGACGATGCCGACCTGGGCGGCAGCAGCGGCGACGGTGCCAGCGATTCGTTTGCCTGGTGGCTCCTGTTGCTGCCTGTGCTGATCCTCTTCGGATTCGCCATCCCGACACTCAAGCGGGTCAGGCGTGCCCGGCGGCTGAAGACGATCCGTAACGGCGACATCACAGCTGCGTGGGACGAGATCGTCGACCAGCTTTCCGATCTGGGCGAGACAGTCCCCGAGCACAGCACTCCCATAGAGTTCGCCATTGCAACCGACCGCTCCCTGGTTCCGGTCGCCACTGCATACGGTGCGGCGATCTACGGGGGGCTGACCGACCGGGGAAAGGTCAATGACTTCCTGGCGGTCGAGAGGTGGATCAAGTTGAGGTATGAAGGTGGACGGAGAATGCGGGCACGGTTCAACCCTCGTTCATTGATGAAGCAGCGCCAACCGTAAGAAGGGTCCGATCACTTCTCGGTGGCCGGGATGCCCGACTTCACCCGGAACGACGCTCTTCGGCGATGTCGTCCTCGACCCGGCGCAACATGGTGAGGAAGCGCTCCTTGTCGAGCTCGAAACGGGTCACATCCTCTTCGACCTCACGTGCGATCTGGTCGATGGCAACGAAGAAAGACAGTTGCCCCTCGCGGAGCGCATCGAGGATCTCACCTTCGTCCGAACTCACCCTGAAGATCGTCTGGCCATCAGTGACCAGTTTGACCTCCGAAAGGTGACCGTCCATCCCGCCCTCGCGTCTCAGGTAATCCCACGCCCGGCGGACCCTCTGCAGGGACATCCCGTTGTCGAGCAGACTCCGGACAACGCGCAACGCGACTAAATCTCTGAACGAGTAGAGACGCCGGACTCCGGGCCTGCCTCCGCTCTTCTGGACCGTGGGCTTGACGAGGCCGACCCGATCCCAATAACGCAGCTGGTGGTGTGTGCAATTGGTCAGCCGACATGCTTGCTCGGCCGTAAATGCCTGCTCCACTCTTCCCTTCCTAAACCATCGGCCTGGCGCATTGAGCCAGGATCCAAAAAACTATTTCCAGGCGATTGACTCCACCCCGGAGGAACGCATGGGGACGCAACCTTAGCCGCTTCGAGACGTGGAGGAAGGATCGCGAAACTTGTCGTCAGACGACGGGGTCGGAGTCGTTCTCCCCGGCGTCTCCGGTGACCAATCGCTCCCTGATGACAGGGACCAGGACCGTGATCGAAGCGACAAAGACGGCGAATCCGATCAACGCGAAAACAATGTTCTGAGCGAAAAAGACGAGAATTACCGCCAGTCCGAGGATTGCCCCGAGCACGGCAAGGCGGACCTTCACGGTCGACGTCCTGTCGATGTTCTCAACGGCGCGAGCCAGCTCCGGATCTTCCTCATAGAACTGACGTTCTATCTCGGCGAGGATCTTCTGTTCCCGATCATCTAAGGGCATTGGGTAGCTCTCTAGTTCCCTGTCCACTGCAACTTTACACCGGGTCTGGAGACATAGTCGATAGATCAGTCGACCGTGTCTTCCCAGTCCAATAGTCGAGCCGGTTCTACCATGGCTGCACCGAATCGATCCTCCACGTCGCCCACCACCCTTGCCACGCGACTCCACGAGTCATCGTCGTCGAATAGCGTCTGCTGGCTGTCGGAATCTGACTCGAAAGATGACCCCGCCAGCCCGAGGAGGCGCACCGGGCGATCAGGCGGCAGACCGGCCAACAGCTCTCTCGCAGCTCGAAAAATCTGGCGCGCTGTATCGGCACCGTTCGGCGACGTGTGTGACCTGGTAACAGTGCTGAAATCTGAGTAGCGAACCTTTAGCGAGATGGTCCGTGGCCGCAGCGATGCTCGACGCAATCGCATCGCCAGCCGCTGGGCATGGGCCATCAGGGCGGACTCGATCACGTCTCGCCCGGAGAGGTCGTCGCTGTAGGTCTCCTCCACCGAGACCTGCTTCGCTTCGGACTGTGGTTCCACGGGCCGGGGGTCGATACCTCTGGCGAGGGAGAGCAAATGGGCTCCCTGGGAGCGGCCCAGGGTCGACGAAAGAGTCGACTCGGGCATCGCGGCGAGATCGCCCACAGAGGCGATCCCCAATCTCTGCAACCCGGCAAGCGTGGCCGGGCCAACACCCCACAGCTCCTCAACGGGAAGTGCGTGCAGGAAAGCCTCCTGGGTGTCAGCCTCTATGTGCATCAGCCCGTCGGGTTTGGCCGCCTTGGACGCAAGTTTGGCGACAAACTTGGTGGAAGCCACCCCGACCGATGCCGGCAAGCCAAGCTCGGCCTTGACCCTCTCCCTGATGGCCCGTCCGACATCCACCACCGACTCATAGTGGTGGCGCAGGCCCCGCACATCGAGGAAAGCCTCGTCGAGGCTCAGCCCTTCGACGCGCGGAGTGAAGGAATGAAAGACCTCGAACACACGTTCCGACATCTCTCCGTACAAACCGTGTGAAGGAGAGATCACCTCCAGTTCGGGGCACAACCCGAGGGCGACACCGGTAGGTTGGGCCGACCTGACCCCGAAACGGCGCGCTTCATACGATGCGCTGGCAATCACGCCCCTTTTCCCGGTGCCTCCGACTGCGACCGGGCGATTGTTCAAGTCGGGTCGAGACAGCCGTTCGACCTCGACAAAAAACGAATCCATGTCGACGTGGAGGATGGGTTCTTTCCACATGTACGGCCGAAGATACCTGACCTAGGCGACAGGACAGGCCAAACTACCGGCCAATGTCAGCACTTGTGCATCTAGTGAGACACGGTGAAGTCTCCAACCCCGGCAACGTCGTTTACGGATCCCTTCCCAACTTCGGCCTATCGACTCTCGGGATCGAGCAGGCGCGCAAGGTGGGGCGATATCTCGGCCCACGGGCCGTCGTGGCGATCTGGTCTTCGCCCCTGGAGCGCTCACTCAGAACGGCAGAGGAGATCGCCGCGAGATCGGGCGTCCCGGTGCGGGTTGACCCCGACCTCACCGAATGGACCACGGTCGACCGGTGGCGGGGCCATACCTGGACCGATATTCCTGGAAAGTTTCCGGGAGAGCTCGAGGCGTATCTCGACCATCCCGAGGCTCTGGACTTCGGAGTCGAGTCCCTTGCCGATCTCGCTGAGAGGATGGCCGAAGTCGCTCGCCGCCTCGATGTCGAGCACCCACACGGAGACGTAGTGATAGTCTCCCACCAGGATCCGATTCAGGCGGCGAGACTGCGGCTCATCGGTTCTCCGCTGTCCAACCTCCACAAAGACAAGCCAACCCACGGAGCGGTGGTGACCCTCCGCCCCGGCACGACCTGGGTCGAGCAGACTCTCTGGAGCCCGGGTGACACGCCGGGATTCGGGGAGCATGCCGATTTGCGAGCGGTCGCTAGTGACGACAGTCCGGACGGTCCAACTTCGGCTTGACCGCGGCCAATGCGACAATGGCCCCGTGAAATCGACACTCATCGCCGCGGCACCGATGGCAGCAGTGTTGGTGTGGCTGATTGCGATCATGGTCGACCCAGGGCCGTACACGGCGAAGTCGGTGCTCCTGATCGGCCTTGGCTGGCTGCTCCTATCGACGGTTAGCACTGTCGGCTTGCTCCTGGTCGGAGGCCGCTGGGCCTTGTACACCCTTCTCGTGACACTCAGCACCACCTTCGGGGTGGCAACGCTGGTGCCGCTGAACGGTTGGACAGTGGCCGGGTTGTCGACGTCATCGGCGGCTCTGATCTTGCTGCTCTCCCCCCGTCAGGAACGCCTGGTCAGAAAACTGCCGTCAGCCAGTGGCCCTCCCCCTCGCTCGGTGGTCGTAACCATCGGAGCTCTCGGGCTACCTCTCGCCTTGGGACTGATCCCGGCGAATCCGAACTCATGGGTTCTGGTGATGGCGGCGTGCGGGCCCATCTCGGCTTTTCTCTACAGCAGAACCATCCCCGGCGGCCTTGCCTCGATGAGATTCGGCCTGATGATTGCTGCTCTTCTGGCCCCTGCCTTCATGCCTCTCCCGCACTCCTTGACGGTCCTTGTGATATGCGCATCGATCACGGTCATTGCCTGGTCACCTGATGTGGCCGTGGCCTTCAGGCCTCTCATCGAGAAGGGCAGCACCTATGCCATCCCTCCCGAACTCGCTCCAAAAGAGATATTGGACGGAGCCGGGATCGATGAGAGGGGCCGGCCGGTTTGAGAAGGCCGAACCCCTGGATTTCGGTCCCAGCTATCTCGGTCGGTCTACTAGCCGGGCTCCTCGGCTGGTATGTCACCGACCTGAGTTGCACCACATCCGATCCCGCCGGCGCCGTCACACATTGCTACGGCTGGTCGGCGGCGATGGCGGTGACGTCGTTTCTCGTCGTCACCGCGGGAGTGTTGCTGGTACTCGTCCTCGTGTACCGCAGCATTGGCGAGTGGCAGGAGTCAAAGGCGAGGAATCAAGAACCTCCCGGCCCCGGGTGCGAGGTGTAGGCCTCTGAACAGATTCCTGGTGCCCTGTCCGGCAGATCGTGCTCGTATTTCAACGGCCCTTGTCCCCCCTGGCGGCGTCCTCGTCCTTGACGAACGGCCCGGTGCGCCTGCGTCCTGCGTCCTTGCCAGGAACGACAATCACTCGCCGAAATAGCAAGCGAATCCACCGGACAGGACACTAGGAGTTGAGTTTGGCGTGAACCAGGTCGACGGCCTGGCCCACAGTCATGATCGACTCGGCCTCTTCGTCGGGTATTTTCACTCCGAACTCGTCCTCCAACGCCATGAGTAGCTCGACTACTCCGAGACTGTCAACAT
>DATKCM010000071.1:0-10976 GCA_035513195.1 Acidimicrobiia bacterium
GTCCCGGCCCTGATGTGCCAGAGGAACGAATTGTCGCCAATCGGTGCCCAGGCATCGATAACCAGGGCAACCCACGGAATCAGAAGTGTCAGGTGCGCTAACGAGAAGCGGCGTTCGCCAACCGCCACCGCCGCCGACATCAGGTGTTGGCGAAGGCTTCGGTGATCTGAATCGCGGCTGGTCCGAGGAGGATGATGAACAATGCCGGGAAAATGCAGAATACGAGTGGGAAGACCATCTTCACCGGTGCGGCAAAAGCCTTCTCTTGAGCGCGTTGACGCCGCTTGACGCGCATCTCATCAGCCTGAACTCGAAGGACATTGGCGATTGTCACACCAAACGCTTCAGCCTGGATCATGGCCAGAAGGAAGGAGCGCAGCTCGTCGAGGTCGGTGCGGTCCATGAGGTGTCTCATCGCCTCGCGACGGCTCACGCCCACACGAGTCTCCTGGAGCATCCGGAAGAATTCTTCGGAAAGGGGACCCGGAACTGTGGCCACGACCCGGCTGAGAGCCGAGTCAAAGCCGAGACCGGCTTCCACAGAGATGACCATCAGGTCGAGGATGTCAGGTAGTGCTTTCTGCATCGCCACACGACGTTCGTCGACCTTCCGTGCCAGCCAGGCGTCGGGACCGAAGAAACCGAGCACGAGCGGGAAGACAAACAGGACGATGCGTTGAATAGCCGAACCGCCAAAGTCGACGATGGCGAAGGACGCCACAACGCCGAAGCCGGTCCCGAGCGCCTTGATAACCACCAACGCTGGAGCATCGAGATTTCCCGGGCTCCCGGCCAGCAAAAGCTGGTGTTGTTTCTTCTCGAGGTAGCCGACCGGGGTGAACCGCTTCAAGAACCCCGAAAATTTAAGGACAACGGGGCCAATTGTCCGCTGCGCCAAAGGCTTGGCCAGTTGGTCCTCCCGGGCGCTTGCAACGTTGCTCCGGCCGTACAGAGCAAGACGGTCGACCATCTCATCTCGGGCGCGCGTCACTCCGAGCCCGACCCACATGATGAGAAAGACCACCGCAACGAAAACGGAGACGATAACGAGAGTCAAAGGATCATTCATACGTCAATGTCCACAATCTTCTTGAGCCAGAAGATACCGGCTGCGATCAGTAACACCCCGACACCCAACGCAATCTGACCGACAGTGCGATCCAACAACGGTTGTAGGTACTCGCGGTTTGATGAGTAGAGGAATCCGAACATCGCGAAGGGCAGGATGCCGAGGACGATTCCCGAGATTCGGCCCTCAGCGGTCAGCGCCTTGATCTCGCCGCGGAGACGGTTGCGCTGCAACATGGTGTTGGCCACCGTGGACAGCACCTCGGCGAGGTTACCGCCGACCTCTCTCTGGATCTCGATCGCCATGACAGCCCATTCAAAGTCTAGAGATTGCGTTCGCTCGGCGATCCCCTTAAGCGACTCACTCACCGAACGGCCCAACCTTGCCTCGACAATAGCCCTCCCGAACTCTCTGGCAGTCGGGTCCTGGGCCTCCGAAGAAACCGCCTCCACGGCCTGCAACAGCGAGTAGCCGGCACGCAACGAGGTGGCCATAAGGGTGAGGGTGTCCGGGAGCTGATTCTCGAACCGTCGCTTCTCCCTGTTACCCGTCCAGTTGATCAACCCGGCAAGGAGCAGCAGCAAGCCGACGAACGCGATAGCCCCGAAGACGATCCCGTTGAAGATGGCGAGGATGACCCCACCGACAGCGGCAGCCCCGATCAAGGCAAGGATCGCCTCACCAGGAGACATCGGGATGTTTGCCTGTTCCAGAGAGGAGTTGAGGCCGGAAAGAAGCCCCCGCCTTCGTACTTCCTCTTCGGCGGCCTGAGTGAATTTCCTGAGGAGAGGGATGCGCTCGAGAAAAGATGCCTTCTCTTGCAACGGGCCTTTGCGACCGTAGGCCTCGAGTCGCTTGGCGAACCGATTGCCCCCTTCTTCCTCTTCTCGCCCGAATAGGATCACCAGGAACAAGAACAGGGTCAGACCCAGCCCGACTGACCCGACGAGGATCAGAGTCGTGGGCTTCAGGACCAGAGGGCTCGTGATTATGAACGTCGACGGCGTGGCGAAAGTCACTGTTGTGCTCGCCTCCCCCGGAAGGGCAGTCGTGGTGGTCGCGAAGCCGGACACGGGATACAGGACGTTGGAGGACAGGCCGGTGTCCCCGTAGCTCGCCGCGAAGGTGACCTCACCAGGGCTTGAAATCGGTGAGACAAATCTTGCCACCAGGACATTGCTGATCTCCTGGCCGATCTGTCCGTAGAGCCCGGTGAGTTGGGAGGGATCGGGGGTCGAGAGGAAGAGGCCGCCTCCAGCGTTTGCCACCTGCTCGACGGGCCCGGGGTTGAAGTCCGGTGACTCGAGGGCCACACCGAAGAACTTGATCTCGGTTTCACCGATCGCCGCCACGGCCTCCTCGATCGTAGCCTGCGAAGCAGTGTCGTCACCGTCTGTGAGAACGATGGCGTTCTTGATGAAGTCCTCGCTTGACGAGGTATCGAAAAGCTCGATCGCCTTGAGGACGGCATCGTTGAATGCAGTCTCTCCTACCGCCTCGATGCTCTCTATCCGTGTGGTCAGCTCGGTGCCGCTGGCGGTGAAGCCCGACGCCACGACCACCTCATCGGCGAAGGTGATCAGAGCGATCTGATCCTCGACGCGCTTCTGGTCGACGAATGCCTGGGCAGCCGCCTTGGCGGCTTCCAACGGCGCACCCGCCATCGAGCCGGAAGAGTCGATGACAAGCGCAATTCGCACCGGGACCGATGACTCTCCAAGGCTGCGCACCTGGAGGTTCGAAACCGGCTCGCCGTTTGCAGTGATCTGCAGGAGAGCGGGATCCGGAGATTCGGTAAAGTTCTTGAAGTCCACCACCATCGTGGTCTGACCACCTTCGGCGTATCGGGAGCCGTTGACGTCGACAATCTCTATCGACGACCCGCTCGACTGCGCCAGGGCGGTGCCAGCCCCCAGAAAGAGGGCGATCAGGACGACAAAGAGTCGCTTCAACGTCCCCTCCGGGCGAAGGGCTCGGGATCGAACAAGTCAGCGGGAAGCTTGATGCCCTGGTCCTCGAGTTCCTCAGAGAACGAGGGACGAATACCTGTCGCCTTCAGACGACCATTGAACTTGCCGTCGTCGTCGACGCCCATGCCAAAGTCGAACAAGAACAAGTCCTGGAGCGTGATGATGTCGCCTTCCATGCCTTCGACCTCGGTGATATGAGTCACCCGCCGGGTTCCGTCGCGGAGACGGGAGACGTGGATGACGAGGTCGACAGCGGAGGCAACCTGCTCGCGAATTGCCTTGACCGGGAGGTCAAAGCCCGCCATCAGGACCATGGTCTCGATACGGGACAGGGTGTCACGAGGCGAGTTGGAGTGAATGGTGGTGAGCGACCCGTCATGACCGGTGTTCATTGCCTGGAGCATGTCGAGCGCCTCAGCGCCACGGACCTCTCCGACGACAATCCGGTCGGGACGCATACGCAACGTGTTCCTCACCAGGTCACGGATCTCGACCGCGCCCTTGCCCTCGATGTTGGAGGGGCGAGATTCCAGCGTCAGCACATGCTCCTGGTGGAGCTGCAATTCTGCGGCATCTTCAACCGTGACGATTCGCTCGTCTCCGGGGATGTACGAAGACATGACATTCAGCGTTGTCGTCTTACCTGAACCGGTACCACCCGAGATGATCACGTTGAGACGACCACGGACGCATGCCCGGCAGAAGTCCGCTACGCGCTGGGTGATCGTGCCGAAGCTGATGAGGTCGGCTTCCTGATAGGGGTCGACCGAGAATTTTCGAATCGTGAGGAATGGTCCGCCGATCGAGAGCGGTGAGATCACCGCGTTGACACGAGATCCGTCAGGAAGGCGGGCGTCCACCATCGGTGTGGCTTCGTCGACGCGACGGCCGATCTGGCCGACGATCTTGTCGATGATTCTCCTCAGATGCGTTTCGTCGACGAATTTGGCGTCGGATTTGAGGATACGACCGGCCTTTTCGTAGTAGACGTCAAATGGCCCGTTGGCCATGACCTCAGTCACATCGGGATCGTTGAGGAGCGGGTCGATTGGCCCGTAGCCAAGGACGTCAGAGGCGATCTCATTGAGCAGGGCGCGGCGGTCGGCGCTGGTGAGGGGAAGACCCTGTTCCTGGTCGACTGCCCACTCGAGCATCTCCAGAACACGGAGGCGGAGTTCGGCGTCCGACATTCCCCGGTCATAGAGGGTCGGGCCCAATTCTTCGACAACTTTGAAGTGGAGACGCCCGCGGAGATCCCCCATCGCATCTGTTCTACTTGTGGCTACAGTGGCTGACTCGCTCTGCCGTGCCGCTGCAACTCTTTCCGATAATGATGGCATTTTGCCCTCCTACCCCTATTTGCGTCCGAATAGACCGGACTTGCCGGATGAGTCTGGAATGTTGTCCGCGATCAGCGCCGCGACACCTTCGAGACCCTTTGCCACCTTGGACTTTGGCTCGGACTCGACAACCGGTCGCCCTTCGTTGACCGACGCCGCCACCAACGCATCCGAAGGCACGGCCGCGTCGATACCTATCTTGAGCGCTGCCTCGATTTCTTTGTTATCCAACCTCGATCTCGAATTGGATCGATTCATGACGAGACTCACACCCCCCGTGCTGAATTTGAGCAGCCGGAGAGTGTCCAGTGCCAGCTTGGCGTTCTTGACGCTCGGCAAATCCATATCGACGACCATCAGGACCTGATCCGACTTCTCGACAAGTGAAAGGATCAGCTCGTCGAGCATTGATGCAGTGTCCACGATTATGTAGTCGTAGTTGTCCTGAAGGATCTCGATCATGTGCATCAGACCGGCCGTTGTGATGTCGTCGGCGAAGGCCGGCTCGAGCGGTGCGGCAAGAACCTTCAATCCGCTCGGATGCTCGGTGAGAAGGCTGTCGAGCAGCTCGCCATCGAGATGGTGCAACTCGTGCGCAGCATTGACCATTGTGAACTTCGGCTCGAGCTGAAGCACCAGACAGACGTCTCCGAACTGGAGGTCTGCGTCGACCAGCACCACCTTCTTATCGGGGATTCGGTTGAGGAGGAGTGCGACGTTGGTTGAGACGACCGTTGTCCCGCTCCCGCCCTTGGCCGACCAAATGGTGATGATCCGCCCCTTACCGTCGGCTTCGGGGGCTGCGGGCGCCGACGTCTCGGACGCAGCGGACTTGGGCCGTTTCAGCACATCGTGGGCGAATCGCTCGATGGCTTCTTCGACCTTCTGCTCATCCAGCGGGGTCTCGATAACGTCGGACACACCGGACCGCATTGCCTGGCGCAGCAGGTCGGACGTGACCTCCTCCGCGACAAGCATCACAATCAACGAGGGATCTGCGTTGTGAAGCGTCCGAACTTCATCCATTGGGGCGCCTTCCGAGTAGGAAGGGCCGAGCAGGACCATACGCACGTCGCTGGAAGCAACGACCTGGTTAGCGGCTTCGATCGAACGTGCTGTGGGCAGCCGACCGTCGAACAACTCTTTCGCCTGAGCGAGAAAGTCGTCGTCCTGATCGACAACCAGCAGGTTGTTCTCAGCCAATG
Organism: Acidimicrobiia bacterium; assembly: GCA_035513195.1. Taxonomy (GTDB): domain Bacteria; phylum Actinomycetota; class Acidimicrobiia; order Spongiisociales; family ZC4RG35; genus MA-ANB-1. The sequence continues at coordinate 5,585 of DATKCM010000071.1, forward strand.
ACATTGGTCAAACCTCTCAGTTCTCGAAGATGTCGTCGAGCAGGTTGCCACCGAACAGGGTATCAAGGATTACACCATTTGTTTCGACTGCAACAAAGTCCTCAGGCACGAGTGTCATCCAAATCGAGCCGCTTTCAAAAGCGAAAGCAAGACGCTCGGCTTCTTCAGGAGTGACCTCGATTGTGAACACTGTGTCGTTGCCGAGGTCCTCCTCGACAGGCTCACCTTCAACGCCGGTTCCAGTACCGGGAGCGGGCTCGGCATCGATGACTGTCGGAGCGTCGTCGTCGGGGCGTATGACACGACCGACGGCGAGGACTGGCAGACCCTGCAGGACATATCGGGTGTAGGTCACCGTGATGGACTCTTCCTCACCCGGGACCTCGGTACCGGTGTCAGGGTCGAGCGTCGGGAAATCGGCAGGGATGAACTCGGCCTGAATGTCGACAGTGATGATCAAGTTGACCCTGTCGCCGGCTTCAACGAAGCCGTTAACACCGCGGATGTTGTCCATACCGATCGTGATCGCTTGCTTGCCCGAGGGGATGAGCTCCGAGAGCGGCGTGATATCTAACGTTACCTCTGTCCATTGACTCCGGGTCAGAATTGCATTTTGAGATATCGGGCCTGCGGCGACTCGCCCGGTGAGGATCGAGTTCAATTCTTCTTGGGTGGTGATTGCGTCGGTGGGAAGATCGATCTGCTCTTCGGTCGATTCGACTATGAGGTCTTGACCTGAAAGCAGGATCGCTCCATCAGCGCCTTCGGCAATTGGTTGACCGGCCCTGAAGACGGTGACCTGTACCTGGTCTTTTTCGGCCTCACTGCGGACGCCATCTAGGAAGTTCCAAACGGCCCACGCCGCCAGTCCGGCCAGTATCAAGGCCACAAGAAGAACTATTGCTCTCCTACCCATTGAGTCCCCTTCGGTTGTCCCCTCGGTACTTGATCGCTCCCACGGCGACTATTCGAGGGCATGCTACCGGCAGGGCTGTCCCCGCCCGGTGTTTAAGTTGAATTTCCACAGGAATGGTTTCGGATACCCGAGGGGCATCCTTGAGCATTTCCCTGTCGAAACATGGTAGGCGCGCCAACCTCGATTACTACCCCGAGGCAATGACCGACACCGCTTTCCTTCGCCCGAATTTCGAAGCCGTCTTCGATCACCGACGACCGATGCCGCGCTCTTTGAGCTCTTGGAGTATTGCCTCCAGCGATGCGTCCACCGGCATCGGAGGCCGCTCCTCCTCCGGGGCCCCGAACTCGCGCTCGAATTCTCGAGGTTGGCGACGGCGTGACTGCTGCTGTTGTTTCTTCTCCTCGGCCACGGGAGCGCGCTCGGTGTAGTCCGGTGCGGCTTGTTTGATCGAAAGCGAGATCCGTCGCCGCTCATCGTCTTTCTCGGTGATCTTCACTTTGACCGACTGGCCGATCGACAACTCCAGTTCGGGCGACTCGACGCGGTGCATCGCTATCTCCGACACATGGACCAGGCCCTCGACACCATCGCCAACCGAGACAAAGGCCCCGAATGGCACGGTCTTGGTGACGGTCCCGTCCACGACATCACCCACTTCATGCTCCGAGGCAAATACGTCCCAGGGGTCCTCGGTTGTCTGCCGGATCGAAAGCGATATCCGTTCGCGGTCCAGGTCGACTTCGAGAACCTTGACTTTCACCTTGTCGCCTACGTTCACTAACTCATTGGGATGGTTGACGTGCTGCCACGACAGCTCGGACACATGGACGAGTCCGTCCATTCCGCCGAGGTCGACGAACGCCCCGAAGTGGACCACCGAGGAGATGACACCTTCGCGTACTTCTCCCTCGGCGAGGTTGTCCAGGAAGCCTTGACGTTCCTCCGCCTGGGCCTCCTCGAGATAGGCCCGTCGGCTGAGCACCACGTTGTTTCGTGCTCTGTCAAGCTCGATGACCTTGGCGGTGATCGTCTCACCGATGAACGGGTCTAGATCGCGCACCCGTCGCAGGTCGACAAGTGAGGCGGGAAGGAAGCCGCGCAGGCCGATATCCACGATGAGCCCACCCTTGACCACTTCGATCACGGTGCCTTCCACAGTCTTGTCCGCTGCGGCGACCTCTTGAATCTCGCCCCAGGCTCGCTCGTACATGGCGCGCTTCTTGGACAGGAGCAGGCGCCCCTCGTCGTCCTCCTTGGTGAGGACAACGGCTTCGACCCTGTCACCGACCTGGATCGACTTGTTCGGGTCGACATTGTTCCGGATCGACAGCTCCCGGACCGGGATCAAACCTTCCGACTTGTAACCGACGTCGACCATGGCTCCATCGCCGTCGACACTGACAACGGTCCCCTCGACGATGTCTCCATCGTTGAACTCGAGGACGGTGGCCTCGATGGCCGCCTCGAAATCATCACCGATGTCATCGGGAAGGTCACTCAGATCAGGGGCTACCAGAGCTTCGCGATGTGGGTACGGCTCGAACTTGGTTGCTGTCTCATCCCCCGAGGTTTCGACAACCCCCGCGTCTTCGACGGCTACATCGCGGTCCGCGGGTGTGGGCGGAGCGTCGTCGGCCTGCCCGGCGGACTCGTCAGTGGCTGCGGTTGCGAGCCCCTCGGCGGGGGGCTCCGTAGCCGGCTCGCTTGTCTCGGCGGAGGGGAGCTCTTCAACTGGCACGTCGGGGGTGGCCACCTCATCGGTCTGCTCGGTGGGTGTCGCCTCTTCCTCAACCGGGCTTTCGGCGACGGGGGTCTCGGGCACCTCGGGCGTCTCCTCCTCGGGAGCGCTTTCGGGCGCGTTGTTCACTTGGTCTTGGGACATGTGTAGGGGATTACCTCTTTGGAAAGAACTCTATGCGGGATGGCCCGCACAGGCGAAGACAATTCTATGCCGCATTTCAGAGAAAGGCGAACAGAACGGGTTCAGTCCTTGACTGCTGCGAGATTCTGACCCCTGGAGACATCAACCTTGAGTGGCACGTCGAGATCGCAAACCCGTTCCATACAATCGACCACCACAGCCTCGACCTCATCGATCTCCGCTTCAGGAGACTCCAATATCAACTCGTCGTGGATTTGAAGCAGCATCGCCGATCGGAAGCTGCCGGCACGCAATCTCTTGTCGAGTTCGATCATCGCCGCCTTGATGATGTCTGCCGCTGTTCCCTGCACCGGGGCGTTGAGAGCCATCCGCTCCCCCATCTGCCTCACCCTGAAGTTGTCGGACTTCAATTCGGGCAGATACCTGCGTCTACCGAAGAGAGTGGTGGTGTAGCCGTCGTTGCGTGCTTTGGTGACGACATCGGCCATGAACTGCTTTACGTCGACGAACTGGTCGAAGTAGGTGTCGATGTGCCCTCTGGCGTCGTCCCGGGAGATGCCGAGCCGGTCGGCCAGCCCGAACGCCTCCATCCCGTAGAGCAGACCGAAATTGATCATCTTGGCGGTCCGCCGCTGATCCACCGTGACCTCTTCCAACGGCAGGGACCACACCCGTGCCGCCGTCGCCGCGTGAATATCGACATCGTTCTTGAATGCGTCGATCAGGAACGGGTCGCCGCTCATATGGGCAAGGATCCGCAGTTCGATCTGTGAGTAGTCAGCCACGAGGAAGTGACAGCCCTCGTTGGCGACAAACGCGCGCCTTATCGTCATCCCCGACTCCGAACGGACCGGGATGTTCTGCAGGTTGGGGCGGTCGGAGGAGAGGCGCCCGGTAGTCGCTGCCATCTGGTTGAACCTGGTGTGGATTCTCCCATCTGGTTCGATCAACGGGAGATATCCGTCGACGTACGTGCTTCTGAGCTTCTCATATTCCCGATACTCGAGGAGTGCCTCGACCAGAGGATGATCCAGCTTCTTTAGCACCGACTGGTCGGTGGACGGCTTGCCCGTCGAAGTCTTCTTCAGGACCGGCAGCTGCAACTGCACATAGAGAATCTGACGCAACTGGTCAGTGGAGTTGACATTGAATGGCTCGCCGGCAAGCTCATGGATCCTGGATTCCAGGGATGACAGTCGGTGTCGCAGGTCGGCGCCCATCTCTTCGAGATACTCACGATCGACCCCGATCCCGACATGTTCCATTCGCGCCAGCACCGGGACCAGGGGAAGCTCGAACTTCTCGAAAAGCTCGTCCTCCTCCCGGCTGGCTAATTCGTCATGGAGGTGACTTGCCAGCCGCCGGATCGCCTCGATCCTCCGGCCTTCGACTTCCAGGTCCGGGCCAGTGTCGAAGGGGAGAGTGCCTTCGTCCGTTTCTTCGTCCGGTGAGACGATCTCGAGTCCGAGCAGGGAGTCGGCGATGGCTTCCAGGTCGTAGGTGCGACTGGAGGGGTTCACCACGTAGGCGGCGAGCGCAGTGTCCATCTTCAAGGCCGCAAGGTCGTAGTCGAGAGATAGAAGCGTCCTCGTCAACGTCTTGAGATCGTGACCGACCGCGGCAATGTTCCCGTTGGACAAACCCTCCAGGATCGGCCCTGCTGCCTCAAGCGGGATGACCACCGCGTGGTTCTCGCCGGTCGATATCCCGAGACCGTATGGGTCGTCGGCATCGCCGATGAGTGTGACGACGAGCTCACTCTCTTTGGCCAGCGAAGCGATCACCGCAGATTCGGAGAGGATTGTGGTGTCGACGTCGAGGATCTCCCCCCGCGGGGTTGCGCCGGGAAGGGCCGCCTCGAGGTCGGACCACATCGAGTGGAACTCGAGGGAGTCGAAAAGGTCTTTGACGGTCGTCCGGTCCCACTCCCGGACCTCGTACTGCGACGTCTCGAATTCGATGTCGAGATCATCAACCAGCTTCATCAGACGTCGGTTCAAGAAGACCTGCTCCCGGACTGCTGCCAGATTCTCCATGAGCTTTGGGGTCTGGTCCGTGATTGCCTCGTAGACGCTCTCGAGGCTGCCGTAGTTCCCGATCAGCTTCGCCGCCGTCTTCTCCCCCACTCCAGGGACGCCGGGGAGGTTGTCAGAGTTGTCACCCCGCATCGCTGCGTACTCCACGTATTGATCCGGCCTTATCCCATACCGGTTCTCGACGTAGGCGGCGTCGGCAATCACGGTGTCCGAGATCCCGCGCATCGTGTACATCACTTCGATCGGACCGCCCACGAGTTGGAAGGCGTCGCGGTCCCCGGTGACGATGAGCACTTCCCAATCGTCGGCAACGGCCTTCTTTGCAATCGACGCGATGAGGTCGTCTGCCTCGAAACCCTCCCTGCGGATTTGATTCACCTGCAACGCCTGGAGCACCTCATCAATGAGACCCAGCTGGCTCCGGAAGTGCTCCGGGGCTTTTTCCCGCTGAGCCTTGTACTCCGGATAGGCGTCGGTCCGGAAGGTCTTCCGCGACACATCCCAGGCAACTGCGATCCCATCAGGCTCGATGTCTTTGAGCAGCCGGATCAGCAT
>DATKCM010000072.1:0-2585 GCA_035513195.1 Acidimicrobiia bacterium
GAGCGTGCCGGTGTGGTGTCTGGCATCTCCGAGACCGGAGCCGAGCTTGGAGGGGCAGTCGGCATCGCCGTTCTCGGGAGTATCGGGACCGCCATTTATCGGGCAGATGTCGCGGGAGGAGTGCCGACCGGGATATCGGCCGATGCAATAGATGCTATTCGTGACACCCTCGGAGCGGCCATCGAGGTGACAAGAGATTTGCCTACGGCCGTCGGCGGAACCGTCCTCGATGTCGCAAAGGCAGCCTTCGTCAACGCCCTCCACTTCACTTCGATCACGGCCGCGGCCATCGCCATTGTGGCTGCGGTGGTGGTGGGTGTGGTGCTGAGGGGAGCACCGGGACGCGATGCGAAACCTAAAGGGTCCGGTGCTCTGGCCGCACAAGCGAGCGAAGCCTGACCTGAATGCGTCTCCGGGCGCCGTTTCCGGGCCGGGTGGGAAACCGTCGTCTAGAGGGAGTGGCCCCACGGGCCGACACCGTAGATTCGATCGACGCTGACGCGGACCACGAACCCGGGTGGGACATCTCGCATCGGGAACTGCTGGCCGGGTCCGATATATGCCCCGGCAAGATGGTCCATCCACTCCAAGGCACCACCTTCTGACAGGCGGCCCCGGCCCGAGATGACCGCGTATGGGTGAAGTCCCTCGCCGGGGTTCTCGCGAGCCTGAAACGACACCACAACCCTGGGGTCGCGGCGGATGCTCTCCAGCTTGTGCTGATCGGGAAAGGTGGCAAACACCAACTCGTCGCCGTCGAAGCCAGCCCAAACCAGGGTGACGTGAGGGGTGCCGTCGGGGTCGAGCGTGACCAGATGTCCCAGTGGGCCTGTAGCGAGCAGATCCCGAACCGACTGTGGGATGTCCATCCCAACGAGGGTACACCGTCGGACCCGACACCTTCCCGGGCAGGCCTACACAATGATTGACCGGCCCTAAGGATGGTCAAACACTCAGGGTTTTCTGTCGAGAGCGTCTGCTGGGCTTCAACCACGCAGGCCGGATCACGTTCCACGACACCCTTGGCAGGTCAACCTCGACCGTCTCCGACTCATGACGCGTGTTATCGAGGGGCCTGAGGGTGATCCGGTCGGGATTCTCCGTCGAACTCAACTCAGCGCGCTCGGGAGGACTTGAACCCCCAACCTCCTGATCCGTAGTCAGGCACTCTATCCAATTGAGCTACGAGCGCGGGAGGTACCAAGAATAACGGGGCGGATCGGTTTTGAGGAAACGGGGGACTCGGCATCGTGTGTGAGCAGTTCTGTAGGGTTGACTCCAGGACTGTTCTAAGGAGACCAGCCATGACAGACGAACGCAAGACCATCAAAGACCGCATCGTGAATCTTTTGAAAGGCACCGGCGAAGTGACCGCGGGTGCGGTGGAAGCGGCGCGAGATGCCATAAAGTCTGCACTGGAAGGCGCGACCTACGTCGCCTCGACCACGATGGGAGCAGTATCCAGCGTTGTGTCCGGAGCACTCGACGCCGTTGGAGAAATCGGCACCGGACTCGTCGACGTGGTTCGGGGCACCGTGGTGGGAGTGGTAAAAGGGCTGGGCGAGATAGTTACGGTCACTGTCGGGGTCATCTCGGACACTGTGCGTGCAGCGCTCAAAGGCACTCACGAAGTGGGCAGCGACATGGCTTCCGCGGCGGCCGGGATCGCCTCCGGGGTCATTGAGAGCACGAGCGACGTCGGGATGGGGCTCACAGAAGCACTCACCGGTCTCACCTCCGGCGTGATCAAGGGAGCCAACGACGTCGGGGCTGACGTGACTGCTGCAGTGTCGGGCACGGTGAGAGGGGTGGTCACGGGCGCCAAGGACATCGGAGCGGACAGCCTCGAAGCGGTAAAGTCCACCGCCGCGGGTTTAGTCCGCTCCACCGGGGAGATTGGAGGAGACGTCGCGCAGGTGGCCACAGCCGCCATCTCGGGAGCAATCGCTGGAGCCCGCGATGTCGGGTTGTCGATTGAAGATGCCGCGTCCGCGGCGGCCACCGGAGCCTTCAACGCCGCCACAGAGATCGGCGGGTCGGCGGTGGACGCAGTCACCGGGGTCGCCAAGAGGGGCGTCGACGGTGTCGTTGCTGTGATCAAGCGGAACGGGGAGTAGCGCGCCACAAGTTCGCGAAACTCTTGTGTTTACAACTGCGGAAGATTAGGTATTGTCCCGGTTGCAAGGACCTGTGAGCCTTTTGGTGAGCTGGGTGTTCCCCGGCTGAGAAGTTCGCCATCGAGTGAACGAGCCATTGAACCTGATCCGGATAATCCCGGCGCAGGGACAAGGTTTGCGGGTCCTTGCATTATGTCGCACTACCCGGCTGGAACATCCGGGTGATGATCTCGAGATGATCCTCAAGGATCCCAAGTCTGATCGACGCATCCGGGAACCCTTGTCCGGACTTTGTTCCCCCACCTCGTGCGCTGACCAGGACGAAATCGGACGGTCCCCTGGGGTGGTGCTCTATTCCTTGCCAGGCTCGGTGTCAGCGAAGAGGCTGAGGAGTTCCCCGATCGCCCGCTCACCGTTGGAATCATGCAATGGCAGGTGGGCCTGAATGTGATAGACGTTGCGACGCCC
>DATKCM010000073.1:0-11259 GCA_035513195.1 Acidimicrobiia bacterium
TTGGGCGACAGGCCACCGGTCTAGCGCAGAAGGTGTTCGCATCGATGCCGAAACTCGCCGGGTGACTGTTAGCCTCCCGACACGTGCTGCAACTTTCACACGTCGCCTCGGGCAAGGTGAGGGAGATCTACGAGATCGACCCGGACCGCCTTCTTTTTGTCGCCACCGATCGTATCTCTGCCTACGACGTCATCCTCCCCCAGTTGATCCCCGACAAGGGTCGGGTGCTGACCGGGCTCAGCCTCCACTTCTTCGACCTGCTGGACACCCCAAACCATCTGGTCTCTACCGACCTCTCCTCCATCGAGGAACTCGACGGAAGCGAACAGGACGAGTTGGAAGGTCGCGCCATGATCGTCCGCCGCGCCGAGGTGATCCCGGTCGAATGTGTCGTACGCGGATATCTGTATGGCTCATCGTGGCGTGAATATCGCGATGGCGGGGGCCCCACCACCGAACACCTCCCACCGGGCTTGAAGCTTGCGGACAGGCTCGAGGAACCGATCTTCACCCCCGCGACCAAAGCGGCCAGCGGGCATGACGAGAACATCACCGAGGCACAGTCCCGCGCCCTTCTTGGCAACGACCTCTACGAGGAGCTTCGCAAGCGGTCGATCGACATCTACACCAGGGCCACCGAATACGCCGCTGACAAAGGCGTGATCCTCGCCGACACCAAATTCGAGTTCGGCCTTGCCGGAGACGAGTTGCTCCTCATCGACGAGGTCCTCACCCCGGATTCCTCCCGGTACTGGCCGGTGGACGAGTGGGAGCCCGGTAACGAAGTCCCCAGCTTCGACAAGCAGTACGTGCGGGAATGGCTGGAGCAGCAACCCTGGAACAAGAACCCTCCGGCGCCAGACCTTCCGGACGAGATCGTCGCCGGGACCAGAGCACGCTACGTCGAGGCCTACGAGAGGATCACCGGCAAGAGTTTCGACGACTACCTGGCGGAGTCCTAGTGGGTGGGAGCGCTCCCCCCTCCCCCCTCGCGGAGCTCGGGGTACTCCCCCCGTCGCTTCGCTCCAGGGGGAGAATGTGAAGGTCCGTGTCGAGGTGATACGCCGGCCCGAGATCGCCGACCCTGAGGGGACCACGATCAAACGGGCACTACACGAGCTGGGCCACACCAGCGTGACCGAGGTGAGAGTGAACAAGGTCTTCCACCTCGAAGTCGATGGTGCAACCGACGACGAGATCCGGGCCAAAGTCGAGGAGATGTGCCATCAGCTTCTCGCCAATCCGGTGCTCGAGGATTTCAAGATCGAGCTGCTCCCGTGACCACGGCGGTTGTGGTATTCCCCGGAACCAACTGTGAGCACGACGTGGTCACCGCCATCACCGGGCTCGGTGGCAACGCCCGGCTGGTCTGGCACCGCGAGACCAGCCTTGACGGCTACGACAGTGTGATCCTCCCCGGTGGGTTTGCCCATGGCGACGCCCTCCGCACCGGGGCAATCGCCCGCTTCTCCCCGATCATGGGCGCGGTCTCACAATTCGCCGAGCAGGGAAAACCGGTGGTCGGGATATGCAACGGCTTCCAGATCCTGTGCGAGGCCGGAATCCTCCCCGGAGCCCTCATCGCCAACCGCGACCTCTCGTACATATGCCGCTTTGTCGAGGTCGAGGTCACGGACACCGCGACGGTCCTCACCAACGCCGCTGAGCCCGGCCAGCAACTCCGCATCCCCCTCAACTCCTACGAGGGAAACTGGGTCAACCCGGACGGAGAGGGAAGGGTGGTGGTCCGTTACAGGGGCGACCCCAACGGCTCCACCGAAGGTGCGGCGGCTGTCGCCAACGAGGCCGGGAACGTCGTCGGGATCATGCCCCACCCCGAGCGTGCCTCCGACCCGCTCCTCGGCTCCACCGATGGGCATGTCTTCCTCCGCAGTTTGCTCAACTCACTTGTATCGGTATGACAACTGCCCAACCGGTGCATCGCGCTCTCGGGATGAGCGACGAGGAGTACGACTCGGTGGTCGGCATCCTCGACCGCGACCCGATGCCTGCGGAGCTGGCCATGTACTCGGTTATGTGGTCGGAGCACTGCTCGTACAAGTCGTCCCGCAAGCACCTCGGCCGTTTCCCCACCGAAGCACCGTGGGTGGTGGTCGGGCCGGGGGAGAATGCGGGCGTGGTCGACCTGGGTGACGGGTGGCTTGCCGCCATTCGGATCGAATCCCACAACCATCCCTCGTTTGTTGAGCCCTACCAGGGGGCGGCAACGGGAGTCGGGGGAATCCTCCGCGATGTGTTCACCATGGGAGCGCGGCCGATCGCGTTGTGGGACCAGATCCGATTCGGCCCGCTCGACAACCCGAAGAACCGCTACCTGCTCAACGGTGTGGTCGGAGGGATCGCCGGATACGGGAACGCGGTCGGGGTGCCGACCGTCGGCGGCGAGATCGAATTCGACCCCGGTTACACGGGAAATCCCCTGGTCAACGTGATGTGCCTGGGGATATTGAAGCGGGAGCAGCTGGTCCTGGGCACCGCTGGGACCCCGGGGACGATGGCGGTGTTACTGGGGAAAGCCACCGGTCGTGACGGGATTGGCGGTGCCTCGGTCCTGGCTTCGGCATCCTTCGACGACGAATCCGGGGCGAAACGACCTTCGGTGCAGGTCGGCGACCCGTTCGAGGAGAAGAAGTTGATCGAGGCCTGCCTCGAGCTGTACGAGGAGGGTCTTGTGGTCGGCGTCCAGGACCTGGGTGCCGCCGGGCTCTCCTGTGCCACCTCCGAGCCTGCCGGTCGGGCGGGAGTCGGGATGGATGTCGACCTCGACCGGGTCCACACCCGCGAGTCGGGGATGACCGCCCCGGAGCTGCTGATGTCGGAGTCCCAGGAGCGGATGATGGCGTATGTGGCACCGGAGAATGTCGACGAGGTGTTGACCATCGCCGAGAAATGGGAGATCGATTCGGCTGTGGTGGGTGAGGTCAAGGCGGGCGAGACGTTGCGGATCAGTCATCAGGGGGCGGTGGTCGCCGAGCTTCCCGCGGCAACTCTTGCCGACAACGCCCCCCTCTACGACCGACCCGCACATCGTCCCGACTGGCTCGACGATGTCCAGGCCCGCCCCGGGCCGGACCTTTCCACCCACGATCCGGCGGATCTCCTGGAGAAGCTTCTCGACGACCCGGCGATCGGATCATCAGCCTGGATCCACGAGCAGTATGACCACATGCTGTTTCTGAACACCGTGGTCGGGCCTGGCTCCGACGGATCCCTGCTCCGGATCAAAGGGACGAAAAAGGGCCTTGCCGTGTCAACGGACGGCAACGGGCGGCTCTGTTACCTCGATCCCCGTATCGGGGGCGCACGCCTGGTCTATGAGGCAGCGTTGAACGTCGCCGTGACAGGAGCGCGACCGCTGGCGGTTGTCGACAACCTCAACTTCGGCAACCCGGAGAAACCGGAAGTTATGTGGCAGTTCAAGGAGTCGGTCGAGGGCATCTCCGAGGCCTGTGAGGTCCTCGACATCCCGGTGGTCGGAGGGAACGTCTCGTTTTACAACGAGACCGACGGTGTCGACATCAACCCGACCCCGGTGGTTGGCCTGCTCGGCCTGGCCGACCGGATGCCCGAGGACCCACCCCGGCTCTCCCGGGCCGAGGAGGGAATGGAGCTGTGGATCGTCGGCCCGGCAGCATCCGACAACCTTGCCGGGACGGCCGTACAGCGGTTGCTCGACGACCGGCCCGGCGGCATCCCCACCGCGCCGGACCGGGAGACGGCAGTCACCGCTGTCGCTGTGGCCGCCGAACTAGCTCACTCCGCTCCGGTTCTTCACGACATCTCCGACGGCGGGCTGGCCGTGGCGGCAGCCGAGATCGCAATCGCCTCCCGAGTGGGAGTGGTACTCGATGTCCCGGCCGCTGAGATCTTCTCCGAAGACCCGCACCGGTTCCTGGTTGCCTTCGAAACCAGATCGATCAACCTGCCACCCGACGCCCGCAAAGTCGGTGTTTTCGGTGGCAGTCAGATCGTGATCAATGGGTCTCCCCTTGACCTCGAGTCGGCGGCATCCTCCTACCGCGAAGCGTTGCCCCGCAGGATGCGATAGCCCACCGGTAGATCCACTCGACCGTCGCGAAGCATCAGCCGCCTCGCAGAGCCTCAATCCAGGCTTCAGCCTGAGTGCATCCGATCATCGCCGATCCGGGAGCAGCAACATGCTGTCCCCGAACTCATGCCACAGGTATCGGTGTTCGAGCGCTTCCCGGTAGCTTTTGGTGAGGGCGTGGCGCCCGGCCACCGCTTCCAGCATCGCCAGGTGGGTGGATCGAGGTTGGTGCCATCCGGTGATCAACCCGTCGACCGCGGCCATGTCGTGTCCGGCGCCGATGACGAGCTCGGTCCATGATCGAACCGGGTGAACCACACCGAGACGATCGACGGAGGTCTCCAGGGCACGGACCACCGTTGTCCCGACCGCGATCACCCTGCGGCCGAGGTCACGGGTGTGATTGACCAGAGCTGCTGTCGTCTCCGGAACCTCGAACCACTCCGGGTACGGAAGCTCACCCGCCTCCAGGGAGGACACACCTGTATGCAGAGTCACCGGGGCCAGGGCGACACCAGCCCTCACCAGAGAGAAGACCACCCGCTCGCTGAAGGGCCGTCCAGCACTGGGCATTTCAGCCGATCCGGGCACCGTGGCAAAGATCGTCTGGTAGGACTCAAGCGGGTAGGCGTCATCCACGTAGGAGTACCTGATGGGCCGGCCCCAACGCCCGAGGTACTCGACGAGCGGGCAACCCGTATCGACGGACGCAAGCCAGAGGCGCCGGGTCGCAGAATCAAGTGGGTAAGGAGCGAGCAGCTCAATCGCCGCTCCCCCGGGCAGATCGACCCGGCCCGAGGGAGCCTTCTTGGGCAGGAGGGAAGCGATGCCCGAAGGCACCCGCGGTTCGACCACCACGAGCCCACCATGCTGCGGAGTCGAGAAATGGATAGCCAGCGTCTCATCCACCACCACGGCGGCAGGCAGTGTGGCCGAGTTATTGAACACCACCAGATCGCCGGGGTCGAGGAGGGTCGCGAGGTCGATAAACTTTCGGTGGGCAATCCCACCTTCACCTGCAACCATCAGGCGGACCCCGTCGCGGTCCAAACCCCTCGCCTCCGGGGGGCCAGAAGCCTCGAGTTCTTCGGGGACCGTGAAGTGCTCGAGGAGGTCGGCCGGCTCGCGCAAGGCCACCGTCATGTGTTCACCGTCTCTGAGAGCAGGCTTTCCGCCGTGTAGCGCCCGCTGGGGAGCTCCCTGTCAAGGAGATCGATCAGCGCCGGTACTCGGGTGCCGGGAAGCGGGCGGTCCGAGATGTCCTCGCCGGGGAACGCTTCCTGATGCATCCGGGTCCGCATATCGCCCGGGTCGAACCAGTACACCGCGAGATCGGGCTCTTCGGCGGCAAGGATGCTCGAGACCTGTTCCAGGGCGGCCTTAGACGACCCGTACCCACCCCAACCTGCGTAGGGCTCGACAGCCGCGTCCGAAGTGATGTTGACCACAGTCCCTCCCGTGCTGCGCAAGTAAGGCAGCGCTAACTGGGTGAGGGATACCGGCGCGAGGACATTCACCCGGAACACTTCCTCGAGAGCGTCAATCGAGTACTCGCCCAGTTTTGGCTGAGGGCCAGGCCCGAGAATGCTGGCGTTGTTGACCAGCAGCTTGAATTCTCCAAGCCCTACTGCCGAATCGACCAGGTGGCTGGCGTGGAGGCGGTCACTGACGTCACCGACCACAAACATCACCCGGCCAGGTCCGAGGCCGTCGAGTTCGGCAGCCGCCGCCTTCAGAGCGGTGCCTTCCCGGGCATCGACGACCAGGTTCCACCCGAGCCGGGCCAGACTGCCCGCCAGCTCATACCCAAAGCCCCGCGACGCGCCGGTGACAATTGCTGTATTCATCGTCTTATCCCTGCTTCAAATCCGGTTTCCTCGCAAGTCATGAGCACACGATACAACTTCAAGCTAACTTGAAGTCAAGGGGATATTCCCCTGTTTTTTAGGTCTCCGCGTGCTCCGCCCCGCAGTCACGCGCTCGGGCAGGAAGGTGGTCTGATTACCATCGCCCGGGTGGCAAAGAACATCGGGATCCTCACCGCCGGGGGCGACAGCCCGGGCTTGAACGCGGCGATCCGGGCCGTGGGCAAAGCCGCCATCCGCGCCCACGGGATGCATGTGATCGGATTCATAGACGGCTTCCGTGGGCTTATGGAAAACCGCCATATCACTCTCGAGTCGGACAACCTCTCCGGGATTCTCACCCGTGGCGGCACAGTTCTCGGAGCGAGCCGCACCAACTGCACCAGAGTCGAGATGCCCGACGGGTCTGTGATAGACGGCCGCGACGAGATGAGACGCGTTGTAGAGAAGCACAACCTCGACGCTCTGGTCTGTCTCGGCGGAGACGGCACAGCGATAAACGCGGTCAAGCTCGAGAGCGTCGGGGTGCCCGTGCTCACCCTCCCCAAGACCATCGACAACGACGTCGTCGGCACCGACGTCACCTTCGGCTTCGACACTGCGATGAGCATCGCCACCGAGGCAATCGATCGACTCCATTCCACCGCCCACTCCCACCACCGGATCATGGTCGTCGAGTTGATGGGTCACACTGTCGGATGGTTGGCTCTGGGCGCGGGTCTGGCAGGCGGGGCCGACGTCATCCTCCTCCCGGAGATACCCCATGACATCGAAACGGTGTCCAATTCGATCATCGCCCGAAAAGAGGCGGGAAGCGCATTTTCGATAGTCGTCGTTGCGGAGGGGGCCATCAGCGCAGAGAACGAGAAGCGACGGGCGGAGCTCGTGAAGGAGAAGTCAGCTGCCAGAGGGGAGCGCAAGGAGACTCTCAAGAAGGCTCTCAAGGCGTTCGTTCAGGCCAATGTCGGAGGGACCACACACCTGGCAAGCCACCTCAGCAACCTCACCGGCCTCGAGTCGCGGGTGACGATCCTGGGGCATGTGCAACGAGGCGGCACTCCCACCCCTGCAGACCGCCTTCTCGCCACCAGGCTCGGGACCGCCTGTGCCGACTTCATCGCCGACGGCGTCCATGGCGTGATGGTTGCTGCCCGTGGCCAGGACACAGTTGCGGTGCCTCTCACGGAGGTTGCAGGCAAGATTCGATCTGTGCCCCGCGACCACTCATGGGTGCTCTCGGCACGGCGTCTCGGAATATCGTTGGGCGATTGAGCAACCTGAGCCGAGTTGCTGTTGTTGGTGGCGGCCCGGCGGGGCTTTACCTGTCGATCCTCCTCAAGAAGGGGGCGCCCGAGCTCACGGTCGACCTCTACGAGCGCAATACCCCTGGCGTCGCACTCGGCTTCGGCGTCGTTTTCTCCGATGAGACGCTGGAGAACATCGAGGCTGCCGACGCCGACTTCTACCGGTCGCTGACTGCCGAGTTCCGCCAATGGGGCGACATCGAGGTCCGCCATTTCTCCGGCAAGGTGATCCGTTCAGGCGGCCATGGCTTCGCCGCGGTCAGCCGCCGGACGCTGCTCGAGCTGCTGACCCGACGCGCCACCCACCTCGGCGCCAACCTGCGCTTCTCGGCGGAGATAGACGACATCGAGGCCCTAGGAGAGGCGGACGTGATCGTCGGAGCCGACGGCGCCCATAGCGTCATCCGTAACCTCTTTCCCGACGCATTCTCCCCCTCCGTCGACGACAGACACAACAAATACATTTGGTTCGGGACTGATCGGCTGTTTGAAGATTTCACCTTTATCTTCGAAGACACCCCCTCAGGGATGGTCTGGGCCCACGTGTATCCCTACTCCAACGACGCCAGCACCTTCATCGTCGAGATGGCTCCATCGACATGGCGCGACCTCGGCCTCGACGTCAACCAGGACCGCCAGTGGGGCATTCAGGAGAGCGACGAGATCGCCCTGGAGAGATGCGAGAAGATGTTTCGAGACCATCTTGGTGGGGCGAGGCTCATTGGCAACAAGTCGCGATGGCTCCAGTTTCCGACCATCGAGTGCGAGAACTGGTCCCACGACAACATCGTGCTCATGGGCGATGCGGTGCACACCGCCCACTTCTCGGTGGGGTCGGGGACCAAACTCGCTCTTGAAGACGCCATCACACTCTCCGACCAGCTGCTGGTCGACCAACCGGTCAGCGAAGCGTTGCGCACTTTCGAGATCCTGCGACGCCCTGTTGTCGAGAGCACCCAGCGAGCCGCCAAGGCGAGCCTGCAGTGGTTCGAGGGCGCGGACAGATACCGGCGAATGGAGCCGGAGCAGTTCGCCTTCTCGATGCTGACCCGGAGCCAGCGCGTCACCTATGACAACCTCCGACTTCGCGACCCTGGCTACATGGAAGAGGTAGGCCGCTGGTACGCGGCATCCCACCACGGCTCGCCCGAGCCGACATCACCCGAAGTCCCGCCGATGTTTCACCCCTTTCAGCTCAGAGGCCTGACCCTGCGCAACCGCATCGTGGTGTCACCCATGGACCAGTACAGCGCAGTCGACGGAATGCCCAACGAGTGGCACCTGGTCCATCTCGGAAGCCGGGCGGTGGGCGGTGCAGGACTGGTGATGACGGAAATGACCTGCGTGTCCCCCGAGGCGCGGATCAGCCCCGGATGCACGGGCATCTGGTCCGGGGAACAGGCGGCCTATTGGTCAGGAATCGTCGACTTCGTGCACGATCACAGCCAGGCCGCCATCGGCCTCCAGATCGGCCACTCCGGCCGCAAAGGTTCCACCAAGCTGATGTGGGAGGGCGACAGCGAGCCACTCGAGTCAGGGAACTGGGAGATCATCGCTCCCTCACCGATCAAGTATCGACCGGACAGCCAGGCCCCCAGGGAGATGACCCGGAACGACATGGACATCGTGCTCGATCAGCATCTGGCCGCTGCGAGGAGAGGGGCAGAAGCCGGGTTCGATCTGCTCGAATTGCACTACGCCCACGGATACCTGCTCTCCAGCTTCCTCACCCCGCTCGCCAATCAGCGAAGCGATGAGTACGGAGGTTCTCTGCAGAACCGGATGCGGTTCCCTCTCGAGCTTTTCGATCGGGTACGCGAGGTATGGCCATCAGACCGACCGATGTCCGTACGGATATCGGCCACCGATTGGGTCGCGGGTGGGTTCGACGGCGACGACGCAGTGGCGTTGGCCCAGGAACTGAAGGACCACGGCTGCGACATCATCGATGTATCCACCGGCCAGACCAGCATCGACGCCCGTCCCGAATACGGGCGGCTGTACCAAACACCGTTCTCCGACCGAATCCGCAACGAGGCGGGCATATCGACGATGACCGTCGGGGCGGTGTCGAGCATCGACGACGTCCACAACATCCTGGTGGCCGGGAGGGCCGACCTCTGTCTCCTTGCCCGACCCCACCTCGTCGACCCGTACTGGACCATGAACGCCGCGATAGACCTGGGCTACGAGGCACATTCATTCCCCAACCAGTACCTATCCGGCCTGGGCGCGCGCCGTCGGGAGCAGGACCCGATCCCTCCTGACGTGTTCAGGGGGTGACCGATGGGGGATGACCCGAGAGTGGTGTGCCCGCATCGCAGTCAGGTGTCGAGGGTACGCAGGCGTGATTCGAGATACCGGCGTCCGGGGGCGTTTCCGATCAGCTCGAGGGCGCGCCGGTAGGACGCGGCCGCATCCTGGTTGCGGCCTACCGCTGCGAAGAAGTGGCCCTTAGTGCTGTGGAAAGCGTGGTACCCGTCGAGGACAGCCTGCAACGACTCGACCACCGCAAGCGCCGCTGCCGACCCGTACGCCTCACCGATCGCCACGGCCCGGTTGAGGTGGGCGACCGGAGAGGGGTGTCGTGCAACCAGTCGGTCGTAGAGACCGACGATCGCCCTCCAATCCGTATCGACAAAGTCCACTGTGTGGTGTGCCGCGATTTCCGCCTGGAGGAGGTAGACCCCTGGTTCGATGGTGCTTCTCGCCCGTCCCAGCGCAGAGAACCCTCGCTCGATCATGTCCATGTCCCACCGCGAACGATCCTGTTCCTGAAGCACGACCAGATCGCCCTCTTCGCCCGTGCGGGCATATCGCCTGCTGTGCTGGAACAGCATGAGAGCGTTGAGGGCGTGAACCTCCGACTCGTCCGGCATCAGATCGGCGAGCAGATCGCCAAGTTCGATCGCCTTTCCTGCAAGGTCATCCCGAACCAGAGCATCACCTGACGTAGAGAAGTACCCCTCACCAAAGATCAGGTAGACCACCGACAGGGCTTCGGAGATCCGATCGACCAGGTCATGCTCTTCGGGGACCTTGAAGGGGATCCCTGCGTCGCGAATCTTCGACTTTGCCCTGACGAGCCGTTGCGCCATGGTGGGCTCGGAAACCAGAAAAGCCCGGGCTATCTCTGTGGTCGACAGCCCGCCCACCGTCCGAAGAGTGAGAGCAATCTGCTTCTTGGAGTCGAGAGCGGGATGACAACAGGCGAAGATCATCTCCAGTCGATCATCGGACACTCCCGGCGCGTCAGTCACGTCGGCCACCTGTCCGCTGCGCTCCACCGCCTGGTACCCGGCGAGGACCTGATGTTTGCGAGCCAGGTTGTCGCGGCGGCGGATCCGATCGATTGCCTTCCTCCGCGCCACCGTTGAAATCCAACCCGGAGGGTTGTCTGGCACGCCCCGTTTCGGCCAGTCGACCAGCGCTTGGGTCATTGCGTCCTGCACCGCCTCCTCGGCGAGGTCGATGTCGCGGTAGAGGCGTGAGATCGAGGCAAGGACGATCGGATAAGACTCTCGGAACACCTGTTCCAGAACAGCGTCGATGTCTATCACGGTACCTTTCCCTGATTGCCCGAATCTGGATCTCCATTGTCCGACCTAAATTCATGTCGAACGACGGGCCCCGAGATCAACAATCTAAAATCATGTGAAAGTTGTGTTCTACACCAGCAACGTCGCCCTCACCACAGTCAGTCGGCATCTGGCTATGGAATGGAACCTACGACCGGTAGCATGCGATTGTGCCCCAGGAGCCGAACACAAGCATGACATCCGGCCCCAGAGAAGCATGCGGGGTCTTCGCCGCCTACGCCCCCGGTGAGGCTGTCTCGTCACTCATCTATTTCGGCCTCTTCGCTCTCCAGCACCGGGGTCAGGAGAGCGCCGGGATCGCAACGTCGGACGGCGAGACGGTCACCGTATTCAAGGACATGGGACTCGTCGCTCAGGTCTTCGATAGGGCGGCCCTCGCCGGTCTGGATGGGCACCTCGGAATCGGCCATACCCGGTACTCC
>DATKCM010000074.1:0-6247 GCA_035513195.1 Acidimicrobiia bacterium
GCACCGCAGTACCCGGTCTCACAACCCACATGGGTGCCGGTCAGGTGGAGGTTCTCGCGGATGAAATGGACGAGGAGTGTTCGGGGCTCGACATCGGCCGTTACCTCCTGCCCGTTGACTGTCATCGAGATATTCACTGGGAGGTCCCTTTCGTCGAGAACTTGATGTGAACTTATCAGATCGACGCCCACGCGTGCTTGGAGAAGAGCATCGTTGTGCACGGCACTCGGAGTTGTCGCGGTGGGTTCGGATCAGCCAAGATCATCTGATGAATCTGTATGGGGCTGTCGAGCTCGGCGGGACCAAGACACTTGTCACAACCGGGAACGGCGATGGGGAGCTTGGCGAAACTGTGAGGTTGGAGACGGGTGACAAACCAGGGGAGCTTATGGAGGCGATAATCGCGCTTCTCGCCTCTCGTGATCTTGACGCTGTCGGCATCGCTTCATTCGGTCCGCTCGAACTTCGGGCGGACCACCCCGCCTTCGGATCCATCCTCGCCACACCAAAGCCCGGCTGGACCGGCTTCAACCTGGTGGATGCGATCGGAGATGGCCTCGGCCTGCCGGTTGCCCTCGACACCGATGTCAACGGTGCCGCCCGCGCCGAAGGGATGTGGGGTCAATCGGTCAGGCTCGACCATCACGCCTACATCACTGTCGGAACCGGAATCGGTGCAGGGATTGTCACCGGCGGAAGAATCCTGCGCGGGCTCGCCCACTCCGAATTCGGCCACATCGCGGTGGCGCCCCATCCTCAGGATGACTTTGTTGGTGTCTGCCCCTATCACCAGTCGTGCCTGGAGGGCCTGGCGGCGGGCCCTTCGCTGGAGGCGAGATTCGGCGCCCGGGCTTCCCGACTGGGACCTTCGGAGACCGAGGAGGCGGTTGGATACGTTGCGTACTATCTCGCCCAGGCGGTGCGAACCCTTGTGTACACCGTTTCGCCGCAACGGGTTGTCATCGGCGGTGGGGTTTCCCGCCTGCCCGGATTTCACGCAGCGGTGCGGGGCATCCTCGCTGACCAGCTCTCAGGGTATGGGGTCCGCGAGGAACACCACTCAGAGCAGTTCATCACCGCTCCTGGCCTCGGTGATCGCTCGGGCCTGATGGGCGCGATTGCGCTTGCCGCCGCGATTGCCTTGTGATACCCCGTTCGCCCCCTCGTTGGATTCGAACCCGGCCGGGATTTCAGCGAGATTATTAGAGTCCGATCCCCTCACCAGGAGAGCTGAGACGTGCCCGCAATCCTTGAAGCACTCGGCCTGACCAGGCGTTTCGACGACCTGGTTGCAGTCAATGGTGTCGACATCGAAATCGCTGGGGGTGAGACCTTCGGACTCCTCGGCCCGAACGGAAGGCCCGCTTAACCGCCGGTATCCGTCGGCTCCCGGGTCGGGAGCCTGACGGTGAAGGTCGTTCCCGAGGCCGAACTTTCCACATCTATTTCGCCGCCGATGCGGCGCAGGATGGAGTGGACTGTGTGCAATCCGAGCCCGGTACCCTTTCCCGGATCCTTGGTTGTATAGAACGGGTCGAATATCTCATCGGCGATCTCATCGGCGATACCGGCGCCGGTGTCTCCCACGGAGATCACAATCGCACCGTGCTCTTTGGCGGCGGTGATCGTCAGCGTCCCACTTTCACCCATTGCGTCGGCGGCGTTGTCGATGAGATTGGTCCAGACCTGGTTGAGGTCCCGCCCCGATGCATCCACCGTGCCGAGGTTGTCTTCGAAATCGAGCACAACTTTGATGTTGAGCAACTTGTGTTTGAGCAGGATCAGCGTGTCCTTTATCCCTGACGTCGGGTCTATCTCCTGAATCGGCCCCCGGTCGACAAACGAATAGTCCTTGACCACCCGGACCAGCTCGGAGATCCGACCCGCTCCAATAGCGATCTCACCGATCAGTTGCTCAGCCTTGGCCCTCATGCCGATCCATCTCGCATAGTTTGTCGTCTGTTCGCCGGCCGTTCCACGGGTCGCCTCGTCGAGTAGGGCCGGCGTCCAGCCTGCGTCGACCATCCCGGGGGCGATATCCCACGCCCCGGTGACACCGTGGCCGGTGAGCCAGGCGACCATCCGGTCCTCGGCGTCCGCTCGCTCCAGGGCGGTCAAATCGGGAGGGGACTCTGGTTTGGCTGCTGCCTCTGCACCGGTGTGGGCCGCCCCAGCCAATGCGATCGTCGCCTCGCCGAGTTGTGTGTAGGCGAGTAACAGCTCCTGAGTGCTCCTGGCCACGGCAGCGGCGGGGTTGTTGAGCTCGTGCATCAATTGGGCTGCCATTCGACCCAGAGCCGCCATTCGCTCTTCGTGGCGGAGCGTTTCCTCGATTTCCCGGAGCCGTAAGGTCACCGTCCGGAACATACGCCTGACGACCCTCGAATCCTTCAGCAGGTCTTCGAAGGCGGCCATGGGAATCTTGATGAGAGTGGACTCCTCCACAGCCTCGACCGTTGCCGTTCGCGGGGCGCCGTCGAGAAGGGCTATCTCCCCGACAACCTCTCCAGGGCCCAGCCGCGCCAGCTCCACATCCTTTTCAGCGGTGCGTTTGGTGACGATCAACTCGCCTTCGACAACTACATACATCTCCACGGAATCGGTGCCTTCCTCGATAATGACCGTGCCCTGGTCAACATCGACTTGCTCCGACCCTGCGCAAACAGCCTGCAGCAGTTTGTCGGGGAGGTCGGCGAAATACGGGAGGCCGCGGAGAGTTTCGGCGATTGTGGTCACAGCGACGCGAGGTGCTGGTGCACGAAGCGGATAGCCGTCGAGCCTTCGCCGGTGGCGCCCGCCACCCGCCGGATCGAGTCGTGGCGCACATCTCCGGCGACAAAGACGCCGGGGACGGAAGTCTCCAGGGGAAAAGGATGACGCTCGACATTCCAGTTCTTCAGTGGTCCGAGGCTGGGTCCGGAGAGCACAAAGCCACGATCGTCGAGCTGAACCAGATCTGAGATCCAATCAGTCTGAGCCCTCTGCCCGATGAAGATGAACATTGCTCCCGCCTTGGTTTCGGTGTTCTCTTCAGTGTCGAGATTCCTCAAGATGATCGACTCGAGGTGGGTGTCGCCGTGCGCTCCGACCACCTGACTTCTGGGGAGCACTGATACCGAGTCGTTGGCCTCGATGTTGTCGATCAGGTACCGCGACATCGTGCTCTCGAGATTGTCCCCCCGGATGACGATGGTGACCGAATCGGTGAACCGGGTTAGGAAGAGAGAGGCCTGCCCGGCGGAGTTGCCACCTCCGATAACAAACATCGGCTGGTCACGGTGGTAATTGGCCTCGATGTTGGACGTGCCGTAGTAGACCCCGGCGCCTTTCAGATCCTCGAGACCCTCGGCTTCCAGCTGGCGGTACTCGACACCACTGGTGACGACCAGGGCCTTTGCGGTTATCGAGGTCCCATCGGCGAGGTGGACTATCCGGTACGGATCCTTGCGCTCAACCCGTTCGACGCGGGCCGGAATCAGAATCTCCGCTCCGAGCCGGGTCGCCTGGGCGTAAGCCCGGCGCGTGAGATCGGCACCGCTTATTCCCTTGGGAAACCCGAGATAGTTTTCGATGAGCGCTGATTGACCGGCCTGACCACCGGGGGCGGAGGCTTCAATGAGAAGGGTCTTCAATCCTTCTGACGCTCCGTATACCGCTGCGGCGAGGCCCGCCGGTCCGGCTCCGACGATCGCGACGTCGTAGGCGTCGGCACGGGCATGGCTCTGCAGGCCAACCCGCTGCGCGAGGATCTCGGTGCTGGGATTCGTCAGGGGCTCCCCTTCCGGAAAAAGCACGAGAGGGAGCTGGCTGAGGTCGGCCCCGGCGGCCTCCATCAGCTTGTTGGCCTCCGCATCCTTTTCCAGGAGCATGGATCGATACGGAATCTGATTTCGCGCCAGGAAAGCCTTCAGTTCGAACGCCTGTCGCGACCACTCCTGGCTGATGACCCTTATCCCGGTATAGGTGGGTCGATAGGCCGCCTGCCAATCGACAAGAAGGTCATCGAGGATGGGGTAGAGCTTCTCCTCGGGAGGGTCCCATGGCTTCATGATGTAATAGTCGAGGCCCACTTCGTTGATTGCATCTATCGCCGCATCGGTATCGGCGTAAGCCGTAAGCAATGTCTTCTTGGCGGCCGAGAACTTTTCGAGCGAGTGCCGGAGCACGTCGACTCCGGTGACTCCCGGCATCCTCTGGTCGGCGACTATGAGAGCAAGTGGAGTGCCGCGGAGGGCGAGCTCGTCGATGGTGGCCATGGCTTCCTGCCCATCGGTGGTACCGAGAATGCGGTAGTCATCTGAATACCGGGCGCGGAGATCGCGCTGGACCGCTCCCAGGACCTCGGGCTGGTCATCGATCGCCAGAATCACTGGCCGCTGCTCAGTCATCTAACCAGGAGGTCATCGGGAAAGCAGAAGCGCCACGTCTCGCCGGGCTCGATTGAACGTATGAGCGGATGCTCGTGATCCGTCCAATGCTTTCGGGCATGCTTGTTCTTCGAGTTGTCACAGCACCCAACCGCCCCGCACCCCAGACAGGCCCTGAGGTGGACCCACACATCGCCCATAGCCAAGCATTGGTCGCATACGTCAGAAGCGGGGTCGGCAACGGTCCTCAGGTGCTCGAAATGCTCACATGTTGTCGCTGTCATATTCGGTTTTCAGACTCCCAGATTCTCTGTTCATCGCCTTCGCTCTACGCGCGCCATCATATGTCCAATGCCGGTGACGGCGCGGACTCGCGTTTGTCGACGAGCGCTTAATGTGGCAATCGAGATGAGCATCGTGCAAATCAACCCTCCCCGACTCCGTACCGTGGTGGACGAGGGAGAAAGAAGTGCCACCTGGCTCGAGCTTTTCTACGACCTGGTGTTTGTGGTCGCAGTCGCCGTGCTGGTCGAGCGTCTTCTCGATGACATCTCCGGACCGGGATTGGCCTCGTTCGTCGGGTACTTCGCCCTGCTCTGGTGGCTGTGGGCGAGTCACACCTACTACGCAGACCGATACGACACCGACGATCTTGTCTACCGCCTTCTTGCTGCAGGGCAGATGGTGGCGATCGTCGTACTGGCGTCTTCGCTGTCTACCGACGCAGCTCACTCAACGAGGGCGTTCGCCTTCGGCTATGCCGCCAGCAGGGTCCTTCTCCTGTTGATGTACTGGCGGGCTTACAAACATGTCGCGAAAACCCGGCCGCTCGTCAGAGGCTATCTGACGGGCTTCGGGTTGGCGGCAACGGTGTGGATGGCTTCTGCTGTCGTGGCCGAGGACGCGAGATTTGCCCTCTGGGTAGTTGCACTGACCATCGACCTCGCGACACCCTGGGTCATGCGATCCGAACAGGCTCGCGCCCCTCTCGATGTTTCGCATTTGCCCGAGAGATTCGGCCTCTTCACGATTCTCGTTCTTGGTGAGTCGATGGCGGCAGTTGTCGCCGGGCTCAGCCACATCTCGTGGGACTTTGTCCCCACTCTCACCGCGGCCCTCGGAGTCGGAGTGGTCACCGGCCTTTGGTGGCTCTACTTCGACAATGCCCGTGGATCGGTTGTCCGTCGCGAGCCTACGGTGGCGCGCACCTGGCGACCGACGGCGTGGATCTACACCCACTTCGCTCTGGCTGCCGGTCTGGCGGCTTCGGCTGCAGCCCTTGAGCGAGCCGTCGTCGGAGCGGGCCAGGGCCCCATGCCCGACTCAGATCGTTGGATGCTGGCAGGTTCAATCGCTGTCGTCTTCGTCGCTTTGGCGATGGTCCAATTCGCTTCGACAGACAAGGGAAGTGCCATCGGCCGCCACATCACGGTCGGCCGCCTGGCAGGAATCCCATTTCTCATTCTCATAGGGTTCCTGTCCTCGCTCGAAGCGCAGTGGGTGGTATTCGGCGTCCTGGGCGTGTGTATTGCTCAGCTGGTGGCGGACATGACGTCAGCGCAAGCCGAGGCGCAGCGGGTGGTTGACCGCTCCGATCTCGAGAATGTGGAGGTTGAGGTCCGCGATGACCCCGGCAATCGGCGATACACCGTCGAAGTAGAGGGGAAGGTTGCCGGCAGGGCCGAGTATCGGCTGCGAGGCGAAACATATCTATTTGTGCACACCGAGGTAGACCCGGCATATCGCGGAATGGGAGTCGCGAATCGGCTCGCCCGATTCGCCCTCGACGATGTGCGCGAGCGGGGGCGAACCCTGGTGGCAATTTGCCCCTTTATTTCAGATTTCATCAAACGTCATCCTGAATACGATGCGGTCGTCAA
>DATKCM010000075.1:0-20794 GCA_035513195.1 Acidimicrobiia bacterium
GTTTGAAGCATTCCCCAGGCCCAGGATTGCCATGCCAACGAGGAGGAGCCATAGCGAGGCGCTCACGACGGCGCCGACAGCTATCCCGGCGCCAAGTGCTCCTGAGGCATAGCCGGCGACCAGGCCAGGTCGCCGCCCCCGTTCTGCGACCCGGAGTGTGATAAGAGAGGTTCCCAGGGCCGTCCCGGCGATCGCAACCGCGCCGGGCAGCCCGGCGAAGGTTGCCCGTCCCGTGATCTCCTCGACTGCCAGGCCCGCGACAATCACTGCCGCGATGTAACCCGTAGTTCCGAGCGCGGCTCCGCTGAACAGGGTGAGAGTCAGTCGTCGGCGTATTGACATTGGCGGCAGGGTACTGCGATGACTTGAGCCGACTGAGTGTCGGGACGTAGTTGCTTTAACGTTTCGGCCCATGATTGAAACCAACCCCATTGGTGTGCTGCTGATTCAGTTGGGAACACCCGACTCGACCAAGGTATCCGATGTGAGGTCCTATCTGAGAGAGTTCCTCTCCGACCCGCGGGTTATCGACCTCCCTTCCGTCGCCCGTGCCCTCCTGCTCAACGCCGTGATCCTCCCGTTCCGCCCACGCCGCTCGGCGGAGCAGTACAAGAAGATCTGGAACGAGGAAGGATCTCCGCTCGCGATCCACACCGAGACTCTGGCTCGAGAGGTCCAGGAGGCACTAGGCGATAGCTACCGGGTCGCATTCGGGATGCGATACAAGCACCCGCCCATCGACCTCGCAGTCGAAGAGTTGGTTGAGGCGAACTGTGAGCGAATTGTCGTTCTGCCGCTGTTCCCGCAGTATGCGTCGGCGTCAACAGGGTCGGCCCTGGAGGAGGCTCTCCGGGTAATCGGAGGGCGCTGGAACGTCCCGGACTTGGCCACCGTGGGTGACTTCTACGACGATCCTGGATTCATCCGATCAGTGGCCGCGGTGGCTCGGCCCTATCTCGCTTCATTCCAACCAGACCACGTGATCCTCAGCTACCACGGTCTCCCGCAGAAACAAATCAGAAAAAGTGATCCGACCGGTCAGTGGTGCCTCCAAAGTGAGACCTGTTGCGACAGGATTGTCGAGGCGAACCGGTATTGCTACCGGGCGCAGTGTTTTGCCACCACGAGGGCATTGGCGAAGGAGATGGAACTCAGCCCTGGTCGGTTCTCGACTACGTTCCAGTCGCGACTCGCGGGTCAGAAGTGGATCGAACCGTACACCGACTTAGAAATCGGCGCCCTCTATGACTCAGGTGTCCGGCGACTCGCAGTGCTCACACCGTCGTTCACAGCAGACTGCCTCGAGACCCTCGAGGAGATCGGGATCCGGCTGCGCAAACAATGGGAGAGCCTGGGAGGAGAGGACTTCCTGGTAGTCCCTTGCGTCAACGCAGAGCCCTTATGGGTCTCAGCCGTCTCCGGGTTGGTCAGAAGGGCGGCATCATGAGGCTATGCCCGGCCGAGGATACGACCGATGCGGATTTCGATCGCCACTCGATCAGGGTTCTCGCGGGCAGGACGGTACCTGGCTTCGAACGCCTCGACCGCCCTCCGAACTCGGTCCGGGTCCCTCACGACCTGCGCGGTCCCTTCCATGGTCAGCCAGCGCGCCCCGTCCACCTGACAGACCACCGCAACGCCATTCGAGTCGATGTTCTGCACTTTCTGGGTGCGATCAGAGCTGATGATTCGAATCAATCCGCTGTCGGCGTCATATGCGAAGGCGATCGCAACAACATGGGGAGTGTTGTCGCTGCGCAATGTCGTCAGGGTCGCCAGATGCCTGGCGGTGAGAAACTGAAGCTCGTCAGCGGTGAGCTCGGTGGGTTGTCGCATAGGGAAGGACGCTACCTCGCGAGGGCACTCGGTTGAGACGGTCCGAGATCGAAGGCTCGTACCGGGATATCCAGGATCGGTTCAGTTCCGCTCTCGAGGCTCTGGATGGGCAGTCACAGTTCAGTACCGACCGATGGGACCGTCCCGGCGGCGGGGGTGGGGTTACCCGTATTCTCACCGGCTCCGGCCACCTCGAGAAAGCGGCAGTCAATTTCTCAGCAGTGTTTGGGTCTACCCCATCGGGGCTTTCAGATAGCGTGGCTGCGGGAAGCTCGGAGTTCTACGCAACGGGAGTGTCGATCATCGTTCACCCGCACAACCCCAATGCGCCGACCTTCCACGCCAACATCAGGTATTTCGAAACGGACAGCGGCGCTCGGTGGTTCGGTGGTGGTGCCGACCTCACTCCCTACTACTTGTTCGAGGAAGACGCGAAGCACTTTCACACGGTGCTGAGAGAGATCTGCGACGCACACCCGGTGAGCGACTACGGGGAATGGAAGAGTGCGTGTGACAGCTACTTCTACCTTCCGCATCGTGGGGAGGCAAGGGGAGTGGGCGGTCTTTTCTTCGATCATCACGCCACCGACCTTGAGGCAGTGTGGGACTTCCAGCAGGAGTTTGGCACCGAGCTGGTCAGGGCATATCTTCCGATTCTCGAACGCCGGGTGGATATGGCCTTCGGCGAAGCTGAGAAACGGTGGCATGAGGTCCGGAGAGGTCGCTACGCCGAGTTCAACCTGGTGTGGGATCGGGGCACTCGATTTGGCCTGGAGACGGGCGGCCGGGTCGAATCGATCTTGGCCTCTCTACCCCCGACCGCACGATGGGAGTACGTGCATGAACCGCCTCCGGGTACCCGGGAACGCGTTCTTCTGGACATGGTCCGGTCGGAGCCCCGCGATTGGTTGTAGAGAGCCACTTTCGGCAGAGTTTTCCGACTTTCTGTCGGGCTCGGGTCTGATTAGCCTCAACTCGCCGCCCGGAAACAGGAAACTCTTTGGAAATCTCTGCAGCCAGCTTTGCCTACCCGGAACACGGAGGCGCTCTCCGCGCCAGGCTCGCCGAGCGCATTGCAGGTCAGGGAGCTCTCCAGCGAGGCTTTCTGATTTCCACTTGCCTTCGGGTCGAGGTCGCCGTTCCAGGGCCGGAGGACATGCTCGACGAGACACTCCTTCTGCTGTTCGGTGAACTTCTCGGCGGCGACGTGCCACCCCGTGTTCGCCTCCGCGAGGACGCCGTACTCCATCTATACCGGGTCGCCTCCGGGCTCGAGTCACCGATTCTCGGCGAGCACGAGATACTCACCCAGTTCCGTCAGAGCCTCATCGAGGCCGAAGATTCGGGACAGGTCGATGGAGTGTTTGCCCGCCTCTTGGAGACAGCTGTCGCGACCGGGCGGCATGCGAGGGAACTTTTGCCGGGCTCACCCCACAATTCGATGGCAGCCGTTGCTGCCCAGGTAGTTGGAACGTCGAACCGCGTCGCAGTTCTCGGATCGGGGATCATGGCCACTGCTGTCGTCGAGGGATTGATGCTGTTGCCGGCACCACCCGGGATCACTGTCGTTGCCAGGAATCCCGACAAAGTGGCTGACCGACCCGATATCGAGATCCTGCCCTTCGACAGGGCGGAAGAAGCGCTCCGGGAATTCCCCGCTGTCATTTCGGCAACATCGGCCAAACACCGACTCATCGACGACGAGTCCCTCGCCGGCGCGATTGCCGACAGGGAGGAGCCTCTGCTCCTCATAGACATGGCGATGCCGCCCGACTTCAAGGCCCCGGCGGGAACACATGTCACCTACATCGACATCGACGACCTGGCCCGAATGGCCGAAAGGAGATCTCGCTCCGAGGAGGCCGATACCTTTGTTGCTGCCGCGGCGGCGGATGCCTACAGGCAATATCGTGATCATCACGAGATTGGTCCCCTCATCAGCGGCCTCATGGGCACTGCTGATCTTCTGGTTGATGAGACCGTCCGTCGGTTCGCGGGGAGGCTGCGCGACGAAGAGGATGTGACCGCACTCCGTCAGGCAGCGCACACTGTGGCCCGTAAGCTGCTCGCAGGACCGGTTTCGTATCTAAAGAAAGAGGACCGTTCTGCTTCAGCGATCGATGTGATCGCTGATGCCTTTGGTGTCGATGGTGAGTGACCTGAGGATCGCCACACGCGGTTCCCGTCTCGCCATGGCCCAGGCAAGCGCGGTGGCCGCCGTCCTACGCGCAGCCCACACCGGGCTTGATGTCTCCCTCATCGAGATCACAAGCAGTGGCGACCTCGACAAGACGAGCCCGGTGTCGACCCTCACCGAAGTCGGCGCCTTTGTCCGCTCGATTCAGCAGGCTGTTCTCGACGGCACAGCCGACATCGCAGTGCACTCCTGCAAGGACCTTCCCGTGGCAGGCCCACCCGGACTGGTTGCGTTCTACCCCGAGAGGGAGGAGCCCTGGGATGTTCTGTGTGGCCACGATATGGAATCACTACCTGATAGAGCGAGAGTGGGCACGGGTAGTCCCCGGCGAGCTGCTCAGTTGAGGATCTTGCGTCCCGATGTCAACGTTGCCGAGATCAGGGGAAATGTCGACACCAGGTTGGAGAAGGTGCGCTCAGGTGAATACGACGCCGTAGTTCTCGCTGAAGCCGGCCTGCGCCGACTGGGCCTCCAGGATGAGGCGCGGCATCGATTCGCAGTTGCGGAGATGGTTCCGGCTCCAGGGCAGGCCGTAATCGCGGTAGAAGCAACGGCCGGCAGCCGGGCGGCCGAGCTTGCCCAGGCCATCGACCACCGGTTGACGAGGCTTGCGGTTGAGTCCGAGCGGGCGCTGCTGGAGAAGACCTCTGCCGGATGCCGTTCGGCCCTCGGAGCACTCTGTGTTGCGTCCGATGCGGGTCTCCATCTCAGCGGGTTCGTCGCCGACGAGAACGGCCCTCGTTTCGGTGTGGCTGAGGGCATGGACGTGGGCTCAGCAGCGAGCAATCTGCAATCGGTCCTTGGCCTGTGATGCGGCGCGTGGCTCTCACCACGACTGCGGACCGGGCGTCGGGGCTGGCGGCGATGGCACTGGCGCAAGGCCTCCAACCCGTCATCCTTCCGTGCATCGAGGTTGTGCCCGCACCGCCAGCCGTTCTCGATGAGGCGCGCCGATCGGCCGCTGGGGCCGATTGGCTGCTTGTTACATCTTCGCGCACCGTCGACTATCTCTGGCCGGAAGGATGCCTCCCCGGAATCGAGGTGGCTGCAGTCGGACCCCAGACGGCGGCCGCCGTGGCCAGGGCAGGAGGTGAAGTCACTCTGGTGGGAGCTTCGGACGCGACTTCGTTGATCGCTGAGCTTTCCAGCCTCGTGGAAAACAAAACCGTGTGCTTCCCTCATGGGCGTGGATCTGACTTGTCGAAAGTGAGCATGCTGGAAAAGGCCGCAGCCAGCATGTCGACCTGGGAGGTCTACGCGACCAAGCCGGTCCCTCCCGCCCTCGATCCGGTCGACGCTGCGGCATTCGGCTCGCCTTCCGCCGTTGAAGGGTGGTTCCAGGCCCGAGGGCTACAGGAGATTGTGGTTGCGGCGATTGGCGGCACAACGGGAGCGGCTCTCTACGAACGTGGACACCATGCCGATGTTGTCCCCGAGCGACCTGACTATGCCGAGCTTCTGGAGCGACTGTGCACCAGGATGAGAGAGAGGAACTAAGTGTGAGCGAATACCCGGTAGCGCGAAGCAGGCGTCTCCGCCGAAGCGCCGTCCTGCGTCGGCAGGTAGCCGAGACCAGGCTCGACCCTGCCTCGTTTGTCCTCCCGCTCTTTGTTGTCCCCGGTACCGGCGTTTCCAACCCGATTTCGTCCATGCCCGGGCATTCCCAGTTGTCGGTGGACGAATTGATCCCCGTTGTCAAAGACGCCTCCTCGGCAGGGGTTGGTGGTGTGATGCTCTTCGGGATTCCTTCTGACAAGGATGAAGTGGGTTCCGGTGCGTGGGACCCCGACGGTCCCGTGCCCACTGCGATTGCGGCAATCAAGGATGCAGTCGACAGCGTCGTTGTCTGGGCTGATGTGTGTCTGTGCGAATACACCAGTCACGGTCACTGCGGTGTACTGGAAGGAGGGTTGGTCGACAATGACCGCACCCTGCCTCTGCTGGCCCGTGCGGCCTCCGCCTATGCCAATGCCGGCGCCGACATAATCGCCCCTTCGGACATGATGGATGGGAGAGTGGCTGCGATCAGGGAGGCCCTCGATTCCGCCGGTCACAAGGAATTGGCGATCTGCTCGTATTCGGCCAAGTACGCAAGTGCGTATTACGGACCGTTCCGCGAGGCTGCAGAGTCGGCACCCGCCTTCGGTGATCGCCGGACGCATCAGATGGACCCGCCAAATCTCAGAGAGGCACTGGTCGAGGTGGCCCTTGACCTTGCCGAAGGCGCCGACATGGTGATGGTCAAGCCGGCGGGCCCCTATCTCGATGTCATCTCGGCGGTGCGGGCCGCGACAGATGCACCGGTGGTGGCATACCAAGTTTCCGGCGAGTACTCGATGATCGAGGCCGCTGCGGGTAATGGATGGGTCGACGGCGATCGGGTGATGATCGAGTCGCTCACAGCCATAGCCAGGGCAGGCGCCGGGATAACTCTCACCTACTTCGCCACACGGGCAGCACGCGCCCTGGCCGACAGTTGATTCGTGGAAGCGAAACCGATGCCCCAGTCGTCTCAGTGGTATTCACGCGCTGTCGCAGTCATGCCGGGCGGGGTCAACTCTCCGGTCCGCGCCTTCAAGGCCGTGGGAGGCGCCCCTCCCTTCATCGTCTCGGGCAGAGGCGCCCGGCTGACCACGGTGGACGGCGATGAGCTGATCGATTTCATCGCCTCGTGGGGTGCGCTGATCATCGGTCATGCTGAGCCTGTGGTCGTCGAGGCGGTGGAAGCCGCCGCCCGCCGCGGAACGTCCTTCGGGGTGCCGACCAGCGCTGAAGTTGAGTTGGCTGAGTTGGTGACGGCTCAGATCCCGTCGATCGAGTTAGTGCGGATGGTCAACTCCGGCACAGAGGCAACGTCATCGGCGATCAGAGTTGCCCGGGCGGCCACCGGCAAACCGGGGATCATCAAGTTCGAAGGTTGCTATCACGGCCACGCCGACCCGTTCCTGGTCAAGGCGGGGAGTGGAGCCGCCACCCTGGGTGAGCCGGACAGCCCTGGTGTGCCCGGTGGGACCGTCTCCGACACCCGGGTGGCTCGTTTCAATGATCTCGAGTCGGTTGAACGCGCTTTTGCGGGAGGCGACATCGCGGCCATCATCGTGGAGCCGGTCGCCGGGAATATGGGTGTTGTCCCGCCGTCAGCGGGATTTCTCGAGGGATTGCGCGAACTGTGCGACCGCAACGGCGCAGTTCTCATCTTCGATGAGGTCATGACGGGATTCAGGGTCGCACCGGGCGGGGCACAGGCGTTATACGGAATCGAGCCGGATCTGACATGCCTCGGAAAAATCGTATCGGGGGGGACGCCGTCTGCGATGTACGGCGGCAGGGAAGACCTGATGCGCCAGGTCGCGCCGGACGGCCCGGTCTATCAGGCAGGGACCCTCGCCGGCAACCCTCTCGCCGTCGCCGCCGGATTGGCCACACTCAGGCACCTCTCCGAAAATCCCGCGATTTACGACGAAGTCGAGCGCGTCGGTGCCGGAATAGAGGGAGCATTGACCCAGGCCTTGACGGACAACGGAATCGACGGATGTGTTCAGCGGGTGGGGGGGATGATGACCCTGTTCTTCGGGCCCGGGCGGGTGCAGTCTTGGGATGACGCGGCCACTGTCGATCGCGAACGGTTCGCTCGCTTCTTCCGGGCTGCTTTTCAAGGGGGCGTGCTGGTGCCACCCTCGCAGTTCGAGGCTCTATTCTTGATGAGTTCTCACCGAGATGTGGTCGACGACGCCATCCCGGTCCTGGCTGCTGCCGTCGGGTCTGCCCGGTGAACAAACCACTTATCGATGCCCTGTCGTTGCGGCCGATGTCCCGGCCCCCGGTTTGGATCATGCGCCAGGCTGGCCGTTATCTGCCCGAATATCGCAAGGTGAGAGAACGGCACCCGTTTCAAGAGGTTGTATCCACTCCAGAGCTAGCTGCTGAAGTGACGCTGCAGCCGATCCGCCGTTTCGGTATGGACGGCGCAGTGATTTTTGCGGACATCATGACCCCTCTTGAGGCGATGGGTGTCGAAGTCAGGTTCGCCCCGGGACCAAAGCTGGAGCCATTGACGCTCCGTCAGGTGGCCGACCTTCCCGAAGTTGACCCGTCGAAACTGGCCAACGTGGGGGCAACCATCCGGCTGGTCAAAAGCCAAGTCCCCGAAGGGACTGCGGTCATCGGTTTCGCCGGGGCGCCGATCACACTGCTTGCCTACCTTCTGGAAGGGGGCGGCTCGAAAGACTTCATGACGATGCGTTCTGCTCTCCATGCGGAACCTGACCTTGCCGCGGCGGCTCTTGACAAGCTCGCCCGATCGATGAACGCTTATCTCGTTCTTCAGGCGGAAGCAGGCGCCGACGCTCTGCAACTGTTCGACTCCTGGGCGGGTCTGCTCGGTACGGAAGCGTTTGCCAGGTTCGCCGTTCCCGCTGCCCGCCAGAGCCTCGAGTCCGTAGGCGCTCCGACGATCTACTTCGCCCCAGGAGCGGGCCACACTCTCAATCATCAGCTTGAGATCGGGGCGGTCGGTTACGGGATCGACTGGAGGGTCCAGATCCAGAAAGCGTTCGAGCATCTTCCGCGACGTGCCATCCAGGGAAACCTCGATCCGGCCGTTCTCATGGGCGACCGCGATACGATCGAGTCGGAGGTGAAGCAACTTCTGGACGCTGTCGGCGGAAGGCCAGGCCACATAGTGAACCTCGGTCACGGCGTCGATCGCAGGACACCACCCGAGAACGTTGCCGCGTTCGTCGAGGCTGTTCGATCTTGAGAGTTGTGGTGGTCGGCGCAGGACTGTCGGGCCTCTTCACCGCCTGCGACCT
Source organism: Acidimicrobiia bacterium (assembly GCA_035513195.1). Taxonomy (GTDB): domain Bacteria; phylum Actinomycetota; class Acidimicrobiia; order Spongiisociales; family ZC4RG35; genus MA-ANB-1. The sequence goes on from DATKCM010000075.1 coordinate 8,845, forward strand.
CATTGCCCGCGGGGTCGATGACGTAGTCGTCGTCGACGGGTCGGACAAACCAGGCGGCGTGACCAAGACAATCGTGCGGGACGGCTTCATGCTGGAGCCGGGCGCGGGTTCGTTTGTGCTGCCCCATCCAGACCTCGGCCACCTGCTCGACCTGGTCGATGCCGGGGTAACCCCGGCACCTCCCGCGGCATCCGTTCGTTATCTGTACATCGATGGCCGGCTGATTGAGCTCCCTGCGTCGCCGAAGGCGTTGCTGGCACCCGTCCTTCCGGTAGCCGCCAAGCTGCGTGCCCTCTCGGAGCCCCTGATCAGGTCGAAGACCTCAGGCGACGAGAGCCTTCTATCGTTCTGTCAGAGACGTTTTGGAACCAGGGCTGGTGACGTAATCTCGTGGATGATGGCCTCCGGGGTTTTCGCCGGCGACCCCCGGCGCCTCTCAGTCAGGTCAGCTTTCTCAACGCTCACTGACCTGGAAGACCATGGGGGCTCGGTGATAGGCGGGGCGATCAAGAAGCGGCGTGGCCGGACCGGACCGAGACCCGCAGCACACCTCCCCGTCGGTGGGATGTCTGCCGTTGTTGGTTCCGCCGCCGCGGTTCTCGGAGACCGGCTACACACCGGATTCAAAGTCGAGTCGTTGCATGAGGCCGGTGGCCACTGGGTAGTCGAAGGTCCGGGCAGCCTGACGGCTGACGCTGTGGTCGTAGCTACCGATCCGGCGCAGGCATCGCGGATTCTCGGCGGTGAAATCGGCGCCCGCCTCGCTGGTGCGCCAACTGCTCCGGTGGCTGTCGTCGGCCTGGGAGGATCTGAAGATGGAGCCCGGATCCCTCAGGGGTTCGGTGCCCTGGTTGGCGCCGGTGAGTCGATGGTCACGAGGGGTGTGCTGTTCGAGTCGTCATACGCACCGGACCGCGCTCCGGATGGGTCGTGGTTGATGAAAGTGATCGCCGGAGGAGCGACGAATCCCGACGTGGTCGAATGGGAAGAGACGCGTTTGGTCGATCGCCTGGTCTTGGAGTCCTCGAGAATCGTAGGCTCCGAACTGGTACCGACCTTCGTGGAGGTCGCCCGGCACCTGCCCGGGATCCCCCAATATGATGCCGGTCACCACCGGTGGCTGCACGGTCTCCAGTCGCTTGTCGAGGCCCGCCCGGGTCTCGCCTTGACCGGCTGGGGCTATCGGGGTGTCGGCGTCGCGCATCTCGCAAGTGATGCTCGGGCGGTGGCGCGGAGACTGGTCGGCGACCCTGCCTAGATCAAACTCCGTCGAGGAGTTGCGTCACGTCGAGTGTCACCAGGACGAAGAGAAAAGCGATCACTGCGATGTGGAGCAATGTGATTGGCTTGCGCCATGGGTGCCGGAGCACCCAGAAACGACGCATGCTGAATAGGTTCGCGGCGATCGCCACGGTCCCGATGACGATTCCAAGGCCAGGGCCAATCCCGGGAGCGAGTCCGAGGAGAGGCGTGACGAAGGGAAGGACCACATAGGAGAGGACGCATCTGATGCCAGAGATGAGCATCGAGATGCTGAAGCCTTTCTGCGCCTTAGTGAGAGCCGCGCGAGGAGGCGGTCGATCGGCGACGTCGGTGTTGGCGGTAGCTACGCGGTCCATCGTGCTGACGTTAATCGCAACGTTGTCCAGTGTGGCATTGTCACTGAAGGGATCATGTTCCGGCGACAAAGTCGAGGTGACGCTGCCAGAGGCCGGAATAGACCCCACCCGCTGAGACCAGCATCTCGTGGGTGCCTCTCTCAACCAGGCGCCCGCGGTCGACTACCAGTATCTCGTCGGCGTCGACGATCGACTCGAGGCGATGAGCCACAACGATCACGGTCCTCTTCCCGCGTTCTCGTGCAATCTCACTCAGGATCAGGCGTTCCGTGGAGCTGTCCAGCTCCGAGGTCGCCTCGTCAAGGATCAGCAGCTTTGGGTCGCGGAGGAAGGCCCGGGCAATGGCCAATCGTTGACGTTGGCCTCCACTCAGAGTGGTTCCGAGCTCACCTACACGCGTTTCGAGACCTGCATCGAGGGATCTGGCCCATGCTCCGAGTTGGGCTCGGTCAAGGGCTTCCCAAAGGTCCTCTGGAGTTGCGTCGTGTCGGGCGAGGAGAAGGTTGTCACCCAGCGTCCCGTAGAAGATGTCGGAGCGCTGTGGTACCAGGGCGACGCTTTTCCTCAGCGTCGACTCTTCGACCTCTCTGATGTCGACGCCGCCCAATAAGACCCGGCCGGCATCGGGGTCGCGGAAACGGGCGAGCAGTTCCACCATTGTCGACTTTCCCGAGCCTGACGGGCCGACGACTGCAACAAAGCTCCTGTCCTGAACAGCCGCGTTGATGTCAGTCAGGCCCGAGGAGTCTGCGCCGTCGAACTCGACGCTTACACCTTGATACGCAACTTCACCGTCCGCAGGAATTCTGTCCACAGGGGATGGGGGCACCGATGGTTTGCGATCAGCCAGCTCGAAAAGCCGGCCCGCGGCGGCGAGCGCCTGTTCCAGGTCCGGGACGATCTCTTCGATGGCACGCGCCGGGCCGGTGCCGACCCACGAAATGACTACCGCTGCAGCAAGTCCTGAGATGTCGATCAGCCCCGCATCGAGGCGTATTGCTGCGACCGCGATCATCGCAACCACTGCACCACCGGCGAGCAGGTCACCCAGGCCTACCCGAAATGCCGAGACCTGCGACATGCTCCGCCTCGTGGCCGCTGCCGCTCTGGAGCTATCCTCGACCCGGGCCGACACGCTGGGGCCGGCCCTGAAGATCGCGACCTCGCGCGCACCCTGCACAGCATCGGTGAACATCGCAGCTGTCTCCCCGCTTTGGGCACGCGCATCCCTCGAGAGATCCGCGACGCGCCGTGCGTTGATCCATGGCGGCACCAACGCGATAACCAGTGGGAAGGGGGCAAAGACAGCGGCCAGGGTCGGGTCCACCCATACGGCCAGGCCAAGGGCTGCCAGGGCCGGCACGGCGAGCGCGCTGACGAAGGGAGCGATCGTGTGGGCGTAGAACGGCTCCACCCGGTCGATATCGCCGATAACCCGGTTGACCAGGTCGCCCGTTCTGTCATCTTCAAGCCCTGCGGGAGCGAGTGGGACAATCCTCCTATAGGTGTCAGTCCGTAACTCGGAGAGCAACCTGAAAGCGACTGCGTGCCCGGTGAATTGCTCTGTGTAGCGGAAGGCGCCCTTGATCATCGCCAATGCGGCAAGCAGGAAGAAGAACCGCTCAAATGAAGAGTCTGCACCGAATCCCACCAGCATGCTGGCGGCGATAGCCGGGATAGCCACACCCAGCCCCTGGTTGATCACCCGGGACGCTGCCGAGACTGTCATCAGCCGTGCCAGAGGCCGCAAGACGCGAAGTAGGCGCCGGGCGATCTGGCTGCGAGTCATGCCCATGGATCGCTCCCGTCGCCGTGTTCAAGACGGTGCCCCGCCTCCGCGCCGGAGACGATCCCGGCCAGTCGTCCGTCCTTGACAAATATCACCTTGTCTACCCCGGCGATGGTCGACCTCCGGTGGGCGATGATCAGCACTGTGCGACCGTCTGTCAGCCGTTCGATCGCTTCGCTCATCCTCGCCTCGCTCTCGAGATCTACATTCGAAGTCGGCTCGTCGAGAACCACAACAGGCGAGTCGACTACCAGAGCCCTGGCAACAGCGAGACGTTGTGCTTCCCCCCCACTGAGTTGCAACCCGCGCTCGCCGACCTGGGAGTCGAGGCCACCGGCGCGTTGCTCCACCGTCCTGGCGAGGTCGACCGCCTCGAGTGCTGCCCACAACTCGCCGTCCTTGGCTTCGGGCTTGCCTAGAGACAGGTTCTCCCGTATCGACCCGTAGAACAGAAACGGTCGCTGCGGCACCAGGACCGGCTCACCGCCTACCAAGACTGACCCGGCTCGGGGCTGAAGCAGGCCCAGGATCAGATGGGCGATTGTGGTCTTGCCCGCTCCAGACGGACCTACCAGGGCGGCGCGTTCTCCGGGGTTTACCATAAAGGTGATGTCCTGGACCGCTTCAGTGCCGTCCGGATAGGCGAAGGAGACGTTCTCGAATTCGACCGACCCGTCTCTCACTTGTTTCACGTGGGCACGTGGCGCTTCCTGCTGATCCGCCTCGGCAAGCAGACCTTTCACCTCTGCAGCTGACGCTCTTCCGATTGCTCCGACGTAGAAGAATCGTCCGATCTGGCTGAGAGGGTCGATGAGCATGATACCGAGGAGAACGATGGCAACCGCCTGGCCAACCGTAATCGCGCCGGCGGAGAGGCGTATCGCAGCCATCAGCGAGGCCGCTACGACGGTTCCCATCGTGAACAGCGTGTCCACAGCCAGTAGGGCAAGCTGGTTGACCCGGAGGAGGCGCATCGTCTCTGACCGCAGCCGCTCTGATTCAACGGCTATGCGGTCGCCGTAGGAGTCGGCCCGATCAAGGATCTTCAGGGTCCTGATCCCCTGAATCCCGTCGACGAAGCGAGCGGCGAGTTGATCCGCTGTTGCCCGGTATCTGGCGCTCACCGAAGCGAACCGTTTCTCGAGCAGGCGAAGCAGCAAAGGAATGAGGGGAATTACAAAGATGAGCACCGCAGCCGTTCCCAGATCTATTGTGGCCACGACCACGGAGAGGATGATCGGAATCGTCATGCCGGTCACCAGCTGGGGTAGGAACGTCCCGGCCAACGCTCCTACCGCGTCTATCCCTTCAGTCGCCCTGACAACCGTTTCCCCGGTTCGCCTGCCTGACCATGGACCTACCTTGAGGGCTGCGTCGAGTGCCCGCCCTCTCAAATCCATCTCGACCCGGGTCGAGGTGACCCCCGCGGTCAGCGGAACAAAGGGGGCGAGAAGGGCACGTAGAAGGAGAAGGGAGGCCACCGGAGTCAAAGAGCCGGCGAAAGGTTGGCCGGAGACGACATTGTCGATGACGTCTCCGATAGCGACCGCCGCTACCGCTCCGAGCAGCGCTCGTAGCCATCCAATCATGATCGAAACCCGCAGACTCTTTTTGCCTGCTGTGTAGAGAGGGATGCTGGCTCTGGATGCCGGGGATTCGGCTGGCGTCATGGCAGGCCGCTCATCCTAAGAACCGGTAGATGTCTATGTGACGGAAAGACAGAACGAGCGCTTCACGCCTGACAGAGAACAAAACGAGACCCCGGGCGGGCACCCGGGGTCTCGCTTCTCTGTGGGGAGCTTGTCTACGACGTCCTGACTAGCCGGACGGTCAGCCGTTCGCTTGGGTGGGCGTGGTGTCGGGCTTTCCGGGAGTCCCCTCGGATTTCCCGGGCGAACTCTCGGGAGGGCCCGGAGTTCCATCAGGTTGGCCGGCGTCGTCCTTGCCGCCAATCGCCCCGGCCAACTCGGCTACCTTCTGGCCAAATTCTTTTCCTTCGAGCGCCGGAGCTTCGATCATGGCGGCCATCTCGGCGAGCATTGCAGCCACCGCATTGCGAACTTCCTGTGATTGGGCCTGGTCGTTGGCCTGCACTTTGTCCGCCGCGCTCTGGAGCGCCGCAGCGGCGTTTGCCGCCTCCGGCGAGAAATCTGCGCCGTCATCGGTAACAGCCACAGCCTGGGAGGCATGGTCGATGGCTTCGGTCACCTCTCCGCGGTCAAAGAGAACTCTGGCTTCCGCAATTCTCTCGGCCGCCGCCCCATCACCGATACCTACAGCCTCGAGAGCGCGGTCGATTCCGTAGAGTGCGTCACCCGGTGCGGCGTCATCTGAAGCAATCGCGATGGCCGTCATACCAGAAAACACGAGAATGCTTGCCACGCCCGTAGCCAGTCCCCGGCTCAGGGAGGGCAACCACCCGGATCGTGACCGTCGGCGAGGAGAGCTGGTGGTCGGCCCGGGCTCGGCAGCCTGGGCGACTTCTGCAGCCTTGGTGGCGAAATGCGTCACCACTTCTTCGGTTGGAGACGGCCATGAAACATGCCGAAGAGAACCCAGAATGGGGGATAGCGCGGCCAGCGCCTGATTATTGGGTGTTTCACCACAAAGGAGGCGCTCAACATCTTGATCCGTAAAGCTGTGCCCGCTCATGTCATCTCTGTAAACGCCGGACAGGCCTAGAGGGTTACGTTGTCGAGGTCGAGCCTGTTGTGCAGAGTCGCCAACGCCCGCCGCTGCAGCGCCTTTACAGCGCCCACCCTTTTTCCCATCACGTGGGCGGTTTCAGCCAGCGTGAGGCCCGCGACCAAACGGAGGGCAAGGACGTCTCGTTGCGCCTCGGTCAACGGTTCCAAAGCCGCTTGCAGCTCTTCGGTGATCAGATTCGCCATGGCTTCGTTCTCTACGTTCCCGCCCTCGCTTTTCGAAGATGTGTCTTCAGGGAACCCTGCAAGATGCGGCTGACGAGCCCGGGAACGTCTCTCGTCAATCAGCTTGCGATGGGCGATCACAAAGACCCATGAGCGGAACGAGTCTCGATCGCCTTTGAAGGAGTGAATGCCCCTGGCGACGTTCAAGAACACCTCGCTGGAGACATCCTCCGGCTCGGCTGCCCCACGGCTGGCGAGGTACCCGGTGACCGGGCCGGAGAGCTCCCTGAAGAGGGATGCCCACGCCCACTCGGCACCGGCCTTGGCCGCTTCGAGAAGGCTGTCGAATGTTTCGTTGCTAGGCGACAAGAGAATCGATCACAATGTTTCGGGCCGGGAGTTATCCAGTGAATTACAGAGATTATCGGCGCCCCCAGTCTTGCCTTGAGTTGGGGCTATCTGGCATTGCATAAACGGGTGATCACCGAGATGTAGGAGAATCCTCCGGCCGCAACTGCTCCGCACGCACGCATTGGCGTGTGGGACAATGAGTTCGCCGAGATCTCGCGAACCAGCCTGGAGGTATACACATGGGCAGCAAGGACAAAGGCGGCAAAGCCACGAAGAAAGAGGGCAAGGGCCTTAAGGAGAAGCGCGCCGACAAGAAGGCGAAGCGAGCCGCGTCGGACGCCAAGCGGGCCCGCGGCGTTTAGGGACTCACCCCGGCATCACGCGCAGGTCCCGGATGAAAGTTGCCTTTCTGGCACCCGTCTCGTGGAGAGTGCCGCCGCGTCACTACGGCCCCTGGGAGCAATTCTCGTCGCTTCTGACCGAAGGACTGGTACGGAGGGGGATTGATGTCACCCTATTCGCCACCGCAGATTCGATTAGCTCGGCGCGCTTGGCCGCGGTGGTCCCGACCGGGTATTCGGAGGATGAGACCCTCGACGCCAGAGTCTGGGAGTCGCTCCACATCGCCAGTCTGTTCGAGCGAGCCGCTGAGTTCGACCTCATCCACAACAGCTTGGACTTCCTGCCGCTGGTGTTCACGAGGCTAGTCGACACTCCTGTTCTGACGACCATTCACGGGTTCGCATCAGATGCCACACTGCCGCCATACGTGGCCTATTCAGATCGGGTTTCTTACGTCGCGGTGAGCGAGGCCGACCGTCATCCGGCACTGCAGTATGTAGCGACGATCCACCACGGGATCGACATGAGCCAGTTCCAGTTCCAACCCGAATCGGGCGACTACCTGTTGTTCTTCGGTCGGATCCATCCCGACAAAGGCACGGCCGAGGCGATTCAGGTTGCTCAAGCTGCGGGAATCCCGCTGACAATCGCAGGGATAATCCAGGATCAGTCGTATTTCGATCGCGAGGTAAAGCCCCACCTCAACGGCGACATCCGGTACATAGGACCTGTGGGTCAGCGGGATCGCGGTCGCATCCTTGGTAATGCCGTCGCTCTCCTACACCTCATCAACTTCGAGGAGCCATTCGGTTTCAGCGTTGTCGAGTCAATGGCATGTGGAACCCCCGTCATAGCCCGGTCGCGCGGCTCGATGCCCGAGATCGTTCGTCACGAAGAGAACGGTTACCTCGTGGAGTCGGTCGAGGAAGCTGTGACCGCCGTTGAAGCCGCCGGGAAGATAGATAGGCGGAATGTCAGGGGCTCAGTTGAAGGACGGTTCACCGTTGAGCGCATGGTCGACAAGTACATCGAGGTCTATCAACAACTGGTGCGTATCTGACTCAGGCTCGGGCGGTGAGGCGGTCCAGGAGGCCGCCGAGAGGCACCAGTGCTATCCGGCTGGCCACATCCGATACGCCGTAAGGAAGCACCAGCATTCCGTTGTGGATCATGCTGCCACACGAATACACGACGTTGGGCACGTATCCTTCGCGTTCGGTTTCATCAGGTGTGAGCAGCGGTTCCTTGAGGTGGCCGATGACGCGCCAGGGCTCGTGCTCGTCGAGGAGGATTGCCCCCAGGCTGTACTGCCTCATCGGGCCCACACCGTGGGTAATCACCAACCACCCGGCCTCGGTCTCTAGCGGAGATCCGCAATTACCGATGTGCATCAACTCCCATGGCCGCTCGGGAACCTGGATCTTTGCGCTCGTGTGCCAGTGCCGGACGTTGTCCGACAGCATGAGGTAATTGTTCTCGTTGTCCTGTCTGGACAAAGCCGCGTATTTCCCATTGATCATCTTCGGGAAGATCGCCATGCCTTTGTTCCTGGCGCCATCGCCGATAAGTGTGGCTATGCGAAACGAGAGGAAGTCCTCGGTCTCAATCACCTGGGGAAGGATGTTGAACCCGTCGAATGCCGTATAGGTCGCGTAGTAGATGACTGAGCCGTCATCGTGGGTGAACCGCACGAAGCGCGCATCCTCCATTCCATTACTCTCGGTGGGGCCTGCGGGGATGATGACGCGATCGGAAAGGTCCGATTCACGGTCGAAGACCGACTCGTAATTCGACGAAGCGAGCCAGTGAATCGTGCGCACTGTTTGTGCCGTCATCGGAGGTGAGTCCCCGGCGGCGCCGACTTCTGCTAACGCGGCTTCGAGCTGTGGAAGGATGAAGCGATCGGAGAGCAGGTCCAGGACCGAGCGTGCAGTCTTGTCGAAGACCCCTAGCTCACCGAGCTTTGTCTCGAAGACGTTCTTGTCGTACAAGGGGGCTTGCCTGTCGGCGATGGCGGTGTGCGGGTTTGGCTCCTCCAGAGTGATATCGCCGTCAGGGCCAATGACGCCCCATCGGAACTCGATCGACGAGATGTGACCCTCGCCAATCGCACGAAGGCTCATGATGAACCGCGTCTCGCCGGGTCTCAGATTCGACTGGTCAGGATGCGGCACCATTGAGGGATTTGTCAGCGCAGCTGCTTCAACCGAGTACTCGTTGGTGAAGTAAGCGCCGATCAGCAGTCGCCTGTCATCGGACAGATTTTCCCGTGAACCGATCCGGTCGGCCACCGCAGCGAAGCTTGCGTCGAGAATCCGATCCAGATCTCGGTGACGCTCCGAGAACTTTGACCCGATTGACTTTGCCGTCTCCTCCACTTCGCGATCCGACATGGCCAGGATGCGTTCGACCACAGACTCGATCCGCGTTCGACCGTTCGGGAAGACCTCGTCGACCGGCATATAGCGTTTGGCGATGACCCGGCCCGGGTCCGGGACCAGGCGCGTTTCGGTCCGGATCACCTCGATTGTCTGCACAGCGTGGCTGCCTTCACCGGCTATGGAGGCGCCGGGACTTGACTCGGACCCACCGACGTCTCGGATTTCGTCACTGGATATTTTGGGCACTTCCTTTTACGCGTCGTGGTTCTCCAATATTCCGGCCCACAAGGTACCCGACCGCAGCTGGTACCATGAGTACTCGGAGTGAAACCCGACGCCGATTGTTTCCCTTAGGCCGCTTCCGGGTATTGGGCACCATCGCCAAAGCTCACGGGCCGGCCAGACCTGAAATATCGGCTGGCCCTTTAACCACAAAGGGATCCATGACTGCCTACAACTCGAGAAGCGCCCCGACCGTCGGGATGGTTAGTACCTACCCGCCCACCACATGCGGGCTCGCCACCTTCAGTTTCTCTCTTCGGAAGGCGATGTGCCAGGGCCGCGGCTCCGACCGCGGGATGCCGGTCATCTCGGTCGTCGACGCGATTTCAGAAATCAGGCCAGAAGTCATCCATCAACACCTCAATGGCGATCCCGATTCGTTGGCGTCCACAGTGGACAAGCTGAGTAGTTGCGATGTCGTCCTGATCCAGCACGAGTACGGGATCTACGGCGGTCCGGACGGGGCGGAGGTACTTGACCTGATTGCGGGCTTGACCGTGCCGACCATCGTCACGCTCCACACGATTCCGCACCACCCGACACCCGAGCAGAAAGCAATTCTCGAATCGATTGTGGCATCAACGGACCAGACCATTGTCATGAGCAACGCGGCTTCATCCAGGCTGGCCGGCCGGTACGACCTCGACCACTCGAAGGTGATGATCATACCTCACGGCGCCAATCCTGACCTGGCCGGGCCCCGTTTGGAGAAAAGCGGGCGCCCTCTCGTTCTGTCATGGGGCTTGATCGGTCCCGGGAAGGGTCTGGAGACCGCGATCGCGGCATTCTCCCTGTTGAGAGATATCACACCGCAACCCCGGTACGTGATTCTCGGGGACACCCATCCGAAAGTGAAGGCAAAGCAAGGAGATAGCTACCTCGAAGGCCTGGCTGCCCAGGCTGAGGAATCGGGCGTCTCCGACATCGTCGAATTCGACCACCGTTACCTGGATAGCGAGTCGCTGATTGAGATGATCCACAGCGTTGACTTCGTTCTCATTCCGTACGACTCGCGCGAGCAGGCGACCTCGGGTGTGCTTGTTGAGGCGATCGCAGCCGGCAAGCCGGTGGTGGCGACGGCGTTTCCCCATGCTGTCGAGATGCTGGGAACAGGAGCGGGGATAGTTGTTCCACAGAGTGATCCGCCTGCAATGGCCGCAGCGATGCGCAGACTCTTCAGCGATGAACCCGCGGCGGAGGGGATGGCTGCCACAGCCAGGTCGATCGGCGCGACGATGTACTGGCCGACAGTGGCCGCGAGGTACGAGTCGCTGGTGTCGGAGCTAGCGCGGGAGCGAATCCTCGCAGGGCAGGGTGCCGCGATGCCGAACATCGCGAGGATTGCCTGACCTCCCCAAATGGCTTGAGAGTCGACGTTCCTTTGTCCGTATCGTCCAGCAGTCAGACCCCGCTGCCCGAGCCGGTTTTCACACATCTATCCCGGATAACATCACCAACGGGGATCTGGGAGCACGCCCTGTACTCCGAACCTCGCGAGGAGAACGGTATGTGCACCGATGACAATGCGCGTGCATTGATCCTGCTTCTCCGACAACCCGAACGGTCACCGGAGCTTCGCGACATGGCCGATACCTACCTGAGATTTGTCGTAGATGCTGCCCTCCCTGACGGCGGGTTCCACAATCGGCGCCACTCTGATGGCGAGTGGGCCGACACTTTGGGTTCGGACGACTCTCAGGGCCGGGCGATCTGGGCTCTGGGGACGGCGATCAGCCACGGCGTCGGGGGAGGGAGCGTGGCGCTCGATCTCTTCGACCGTCAGGAATTCCGTTCTCCTTCGCCCCGGGCGAACGCGTTTGCAGTGTTGGGTGCTGTGGAGGTGCTTTCGGCGGTGCCGGGTCATCACCACGCCACGGACCGAATGCAAGCCTGGGTCAGCAATATCGTGGTCCGTCCAGGGACCGAATGGCCGTGGCCCGAGTCGCGCCTCGCATACGACAATGCCAGGCTTCCCGAGGCCCTCATCGCGGCTGGCAGCATTCTCGACGACGAACCGATGGTGAGGAAGGGGATCCGCCTGCTTGATTGGCTGGTGACGATGGAAATGCAGCACGGCCACTTCAGTTTCACCCCGGTGGGAGGCTGGGCACCGGGCGAGGACAGGCCAGGTTTTGATCAACAGCCAGTAGAGGCAGCCGCCTTCGCTGACGTCTGCGCCCGGGCATGGGACATCACCCGAACGGAGAAATGGCGGGAAATGGTGAGGAAGGCTGCTCTCTGGTTCCTCGGCGACAACGATCGCGGGGCTGTCATGTACGACCGGAAAACCGGTGGCGGCTATGACGGTCTCACCCC
>DATKCM010000076.1:0-8882 GCA_035513195.1 Acidimicrobiia bacterium
GTGGTCTGTCGTTGAAATAGGGCGAGGGTGTCTCCGAGTCATCGGCGCCATCTGGCAAGGAGAAAAGCGCGTCTCGCACGGGAGCTGCGGCGAGCATTTTCGACGCAGCCAGGGGTGTCGAGGGCCGGAGAGACACCGCCAACATTTCTGCGACGGGCCACTAGTCGTCGTCGTCGTCGTCGTCTAGCTCGATACCCATTGCCGCAGCCAATTCGTGGACATGTGCTTCCAGGTGGTCCCGCTCCGGCGACTCCGGAAGGTCACCCACCTTTGCAAGAAGCTCCTCGAGTTTCTTGTCGAGGTTGTCTTCGCCCTCCGCCCATGCCTCCATCACCTTGTCGAGCCGATCGAGTATCTCCTCGACCTCTTTGGGCTTGAACGCAGGTGGGTCGAGGTCCTCGAGGTGGGCCCGGATATCGTCGGCCAGAACCACCGGTTCCGGCGCCAAAGTCGTGGTGGTGGTCGAGATAGTGGTCGAGGTCGAGGTAGTCGCCGGGGCGGTAGAGGTGGGTGTCGCCTCAGGTGCGGAAGTCTCTGCGCTCAATACCCCTTCGGCCTGGTTAGAGACAATTGCGTAGGCGACGGCGAGAAGAGCAGCTATAACCAACAGGGAAGCGACCAGCCGTGTTCTTCGCGACCTGTCGGGGCGCGGCGTCGTTCCACCGCTCGACATCACCAGAGTTTGATCCTCCGAGGCCGCCATGGCCGCGGGGGTCGATGGATCAACTAAGGCGACATCGGGGTGGAGGACAAGGGTGGTCGATGAAAGCAGAGAGTTGGCCAAGGCTCCGGCAGGACCGGGCCGGAGCTCGGGGTCGACTGACATCGCTTCCGAAATGCGGGAAAGCATCTCATCAGGCACCGATGGGTCTGGGGGGATCCCGCCGGATCGGATTGCATCCATCAGAGCACCGACGTTGGCTGCCACGAAAGGGGGCCGGCCGGCCAGCATCTCGTACGTGACAGCTCCAAGAGAGTAGATGTCTGACGCCGAGGTGATCGTCTCACCCGCGATCACCTCAGGTGAGAGGTAGGCGAGAGTGCCGACCAGAACTCCGGGCTGGGTGAGCGTGGCAGGGTGATGGAGGGAACGGGCGATACCGAAATCAGCAAGCTGGACCGTTCCATCCTTCGCCAGGATGAGGTTCGACGGCTTGACATCACGGTGGACGACCCCGTTCTCGTGGGCATAGTCCAGGGCGGCGGCCACCTGACCCACTATGCCGGCTGCGGTTCCTTGATCGAGCCGGCCCTCCCTGGCCAGTCGCTGGGCAAGAGACTCACCCTCGACGTACTCGAGGACGATGAAAGCGCCATCGTCATCGACTCCGGAGTCATAAATCGCCACGATCCCTGGATGATTGAGCCTGGCCGAAGCCCGGGCTTCGCGCCCGAAACGCTCAGAAATGTCTGGATCGTCGGCCAGGTGCGGGAGCAGTCGTTTGATCGCCACCCAACGGTCGAGCACGATGTCTTTAGCTTTCCACACAGTGGCCATTCCACCGGTGCCAAGGATTTCGACTGGCTCGTAGCGTCCGTCGATCAACCATCCCCCTTTCTCGAGCCGGATTGGGCCAGGGCGGCCCTTCTACCCTCGACCGCTCCCGGGCAAACGCCGACAAACGAGACAAGTGGCTCTTCGGTTAAATAGTTGGGCTCCAGACCCTCATGTAGCCGGGCCGCGGTTTCCCCATTGGTGATACGGAGTCGGGAGCAACTGAATCTCGCTTCCGCCGGGATACCATCGATCATCACGCGTGATCCTTCCATGAGTGGTCCGGTTCGTAACCGAAAAGCCTTCTCGCATGATCGATGGAAAGCAGCGTCTCTCGCCCTTCGATATTCCGGCGAAGCGGGACATCGGGGTAGACCTCGGCCAGGAGCCCGGCCGAGGGCCGGGGCATCACTGTGTCAGCCGCCGCCAGGATGGCAATCTCCGAGCCTTCGGTTGTCGCTTCCAGCGCAAGCCGAACACCTTTCGTGACGTCCCTCACGTCGACATAACCCCAGAGGTTCCACTTCCGGATTAGTGGGTCGCCCCAAAACGATGGAAAAGCCTCGTAGTCGTCGGGCTCCATGATGTTGGAGATGCGGAGCCCGACGAAGGGAATCCCCGTCGTTCTGGAGAACTGCGATGCCATCACCTCGCCCACCACTTTGGAGAGCGCGTATGAGCTCTCCGGGCGAGGATCAGCAGCTTCGTCAACGGGAGCGTAAGCAGGCGGCGTCGCGAAAGGAAGGCCGAGCACTGTCTCACTCGATGCCCACACCACCTTGTCCGCCCCTACCGAGGCGGCGGCGGCAAAGACGTTGTAGGTCGAGATGGTGTTGATTCGAAAGGTCTCGCCCTCGGAGCGGATGCCCGGCGCCGGAATGGCCGCCAGATGGATCACAGCCTCAGCCCCCTCGAACAGCTCCAGCGTCTGGCCCAGGTCGGTCAGGTCTGCAACTGCACAGAGACCATGTTCGCTCCCGTCGTGCTTCCAATCGACGTTGAGGACCTCGTGGCCCCGCTGACGGAGGTCGGTTACGACCCAGCGACCGGCCTTTCCGCTGCCGCCGGTTACGACGATGCGCATCGTTCAAATATCCCTGGATCAAGCATGAATTCGTATGCTACATTCGCTACCCGCACCCCGGCGTCGACGGAAAACCGCCGTATCAGGACCTGGCGCTCGTCGACCAGTTGCCGGTATACCTGAACATGAACCTCAACAAGGAGAGGCTACGGCGCCCGCTCCCATTCCTCGACAAGAAACCAAACGTCTGGCACCCTACCGAACCGCCAGTAGCTGATCTTGGGTCTCAATGGTGATGACCGTGTTCTTGAAAGCGGGAGTTCTCGACCGGGGATCGGCGACTTTCGAAACCAGGACGTTTGCTTCGGGGTAATACATCACCACGTTGCCGGGGCGGACATCGACCTCCCTCACCAGGACGTTGGAGAGAGCTCCTGTATCACTGCGAACCGTCACCGTCTGGTCCACGACCAGCCCCATCCGGTCGATGTCCTTGCTGCTCATCATGACCACGTCCCGCCGGTCCTGACCCCGGTAAATGTCTTCGTCCTCGTAGACAACTGTGTTGAACTGCCCTTCGCTGCGCACCGTCATTAGCCGAAGCTTGCCATTCGTACCCTGCAACTCGGGGATCTCGACGTTGTGAAACCTGGCCCGCCCCGACTCGGTGTTGAACCGGGGTTCGTGAAAGGTGCGGCCCGTGATCTGGAACTCCTGCTTTGTGGCGTCGATCTCGCCGATCTTCTCGTATCCGGGGATGATCCGGGAGATCGCCTTCCTGATGTCGCGATGCAGTCGCATCGCTTCCCAATCGACCGGGCCGGTGTTGCCGAGGACCCTGGAGCCGATGTCGGCGATCACCTCGACTTCCGAGCGCGGACCTACGTGACGTGGCTCTCCGCCGTCGGAAAGTCGGACGTAGTTGAACATTGACTCCTGGGTGGTGGCTTGTGGCTCCTCGTCTCTGGCGAGCACCGGGAGAATCAGGGTTTCCCTACCCCTCCCCCAGGCATGGCCCGTGTTCAAGGTCGTCGACATGTAGACAACCATTCCGATCGAGCCGAGAGCCCGTGAGGCGAAAGAAGAGTCGGGGTTGGAGCCGTAGAGGTTGCCACCGAGGCAGAGGGTTAAGTCGATGTTTCCGTCGGCAGCAGTGAAAATCGAATCGAGCGTGTCCAGGCCGGGAGTTGTGGGAAGCTCGACCCCAAAAGTCTCTTCCAGGCGGTTGAAGATCTCGGCTTTGAGCTTCGGTGTAACCCCCATCGATCCCATTCCCTGGACGTTGCTGTGCCCCCGCAACGGGAGGAGCCCAGCCCCCGGTCGCCCCAGCATCCCGCGCATCATTGCCAGGTTGGCGATCGCCTGTACGTTCTCGACTCCATGTTCATGGTGGGTGATGCCCATCGCCCAGCAGAACACGGCGCTGGGTGCCGTCGAACAGAGTGAGGCGATCCGTTCTATCTTCTTCCGCGAGACACCCGACCGTTGCTCGATGCGCTCCCAGTCGATCGAATCGATATGGGCGAGGTAGCCGTCCCACCCCTCGGCGTGATCAGTGACGAAAGTCTCGTCGACGCCACCCCGGGCCAACACCGCCTTCGACACACCGGAGAGGAAAGCGATGTCGCCGCCGATGTGCGGCTGCACGTATTCGTCGGCGATGGGCGACCCGAAGACCATGCTGCGCAGGTTGGAGGGGACTTTGAACCGGACCAGACCCGTCTCTTTGAGCGGGTTCACGACGATTACCTTGCCCCCACGACGCTTGAAGTGCATCAGGGTCGTCATCAGCCTGGGATGGTTCGAGGCCGGGTTGGCACCGATGATCATCACGACATCATCAGAACCGAGCGACTCGATGTCTTCGAGTACCACGGTTGCAGTACCCGACCCGGTGACGCTGCTAAGACCGACCCCGGATGCCTGGTGACAGTAGAAGGAGCAGTTATTGACGTTGTTGGTCCCGTACATCCGTGCCAGCAGTTGGAGAAGGAAGCCGGCCTCATTAGAGGAACGCCCGCTGAAGTAGAACAGAGACCGTTCCGGCTGGGTGGCTGCCAGCTTCTCCCCCACCCGGGTCATTGCCTCTTCCCATTCAATCGAGCGGTAGCGTTGGTCCAGCGGCCCTGCATAGAGAGGCTGCGTGATGCGACCGGCCGCCTCGAGATCTTTGGAGGTCAACCCCCTGAGTGCAGCCAGGTCGAATTGCTCGAAGAAACCTGCCGAAATCGCCCCCTGCATGTCCGCGGTCATCGCCTGAATCGATTTCTTGCAGACCTCCGGGAAATGGCCCGACTCGTTGACCATCCCGCCAAGCTGGCCGCCCATGCCGAGAGCGCAGGTCTTGCAGGCATTCTTCGAGCGGAGGGCGCGATACAGACGCCTTGGCCCGCCGACCTGTCGGGCTTTGCGCAAGGTGTACCAGATTGCGGGAAAGCCACCTCCGGTCTTGACGCGCCTCATGGTTCGAGGATACCGGAGAGCCAGCCGGGGCCGCTCGAGTACTCGTGGCACCGGCTTGCGGAGACTCCCATTCAATGTCTCCGAGGTAATCTTCGGAGCAGTCCAGTAGAAAGCCAGAAATGGAAATCAGTAAGTGGATTGAGGGGTACCGCACCGCCTGGGAGCAGTCCGACGACGCGTCGGTCGCGGAGCTTTTCACCGAGGGTGCGTCGTACCGTTCCAACATCTTCGAAGAGCCCCACGTCGGCCGCGACGCGATCCGCGCCTACTGGAGCCATGCCACCAGGACCCAAAGCGATATTTCGGTGCGTATGGGCACACCCTTCGTCGATGGCCACCGCGTTGCGGTCGAGTTTTGGACGACAATGCGAAACGAGGGAGACGAGGTCACCCTTCCCGGATGCCTTTTGCTGGAGTTCGACGAGGACGGCGTGTGTTCCAGCCTGAGGGAGTACTGGCAGCTGGAGTATGGTGAGAGGCATCCCCCGCACGAGTGGGGACGTTAGAACGGTTGGAATGCTCCCGAATGGGCGCCGGGATTACGTTTCGCCTTCCTGTTGAAAGCTGGATCTCGCCATCGTGTCAATCCCGGTGACGGCAGGTTGAATCACGTTTGAAAGCCTTCAAGTTCATCAGCAATTCGGCCGATCTTTTTGCATCGTCCTCGATACCGCCCCAACCAGATTCAAAGCTCCTCGAGCCGCCGCCGTTCGGGCGACCTCTGTTGTTGTCGCTCTGACCGCACTCGGCTTCGGCTTTTCGCTTATCGCCGGAAGGCCTTTCGAGAGCACCACAGTTTCGGGGGTCGTCTATGCGTCTGTGGCGGTGGCCTCAGGTGTGGTGATGATCGCTGCAGCCCTCACCGCTAGAGGCCGGTCCCGAATCGCTTGGAGCCTCATTGGATTCGGGATACTGTGTTGGGGAATTGGTCGGGTCGCCTGGGAAATCCAGACGCAAGCCGGGGAGATCCCATACCACGGACCGGCAGACTTCTTCTATGTGGCGGGGTACCCCTTCATATTTGCCGGCGTGATTGCACTCCCCTACCTGGTTCCCGGTCGCTTCGAGCGGATAAGACTTGCAATTGACGCAACGGCAGGAGCGCTTTCCCTGGCGGTCGTGATGTGGGTCACCTACCTCCATGATGTCGTTGGGTTGGGCATCGACCCCATCGAGAGCTTTCTCAATGTTGCCTATCCGTTCGGAGACGTTCTCCTGGTGACAGCCCTGATGGTGCTCGCCATGCGTCGGTCCGAACAGCGACTCGACCTGCGCATCGTTTTGCTTGCCGGGGCTGTGGCCCTCACGGCAGTAGCTGATGTCATCTTCTCTTTGCAGAGTTCCGCCGGCACCTACGTCGACTTCGCCTGGCTCGATGGGCTATGGGTGTTGAGCTACGGCATGATTGGGCTTGCTGCGTGGGTGGTGACGAAAAGACCTGCTGTCAGGGAAACCAGCTACCGCTCCTCGACGATATGGCAGCTGGTGGCACCATACACGGCTGTTGCCACCCTGTTCCTCGTCCGTCTGGTTGCCATTGACGGTAACGACTTCTTGCTCAACGTCGCGACCACAATCGTGGCAGTCTTGATCATCTTGCGGCAGAACCTCGCGGTCCGGGAGAAGGCCGAGCTGCTTGCCCGACAACGTGACGACCTGGTCGCCTCAGTATCCCATGAGCTGCGGACCCCGCTCACCGGAATCCAGGGCTACGCCGACATTCTCTCCGAGTCATGGGCGATCCTCAGCGACAACGAGCGCACCGAAATGCTCGCCACCATCAACGGCCAGGCGGGCCAGCTCGGCCTCATCGTGAAGGATCTCATCGACGTTGCTCGCGACCGGCTCCAGAACGTCAATCTCGACCGGGAGGCGTACAACGCATCTGACATCGTGAACGAGGCAGCGGCGACGCTCGGGAGTGGGACCGGAATTCAGGTCGAGACCAAAAATGAGGAGGCGCTCGTCTGGGCCGATCCATATCGGGTTCGACAGGTGCTGACGAACCTCATGACCAACGCGCTTCGCTACGGCCGTTCCGAAATACTTGTGACATCGGCGCAGACTGGCGACTTCGTCACGTTTGCAGTCCACGACAATGGTGACGGCGTCCCTTCGAAGTACCAGGCTGACATCTGGGACCGATTCGAACGAGGCCTCTACAACCACGACCACACCAAACAGGGCTCGGGCATCGGACTTTCGGTGGCGAGGGACCTGGTCACCGGCCATGGCGGGACGATCACCTATCGGACATCCGAAATCCTCGGCGGGGCTTGTTTCGAATTCACGATCCCGGGCCCCGATTCGGACACGGCCGACCTGGTCTCCGCGACCAGCGAAAGCGCGACCTGACCCGCATCGTCGACTTTCCCGAAACGAACGCCTGGTTCAGAAGCGGCGTCTGAGCCAGTTCTTCTCGAAAAGGACCTTGGCCAGGTGCCAGCGGATTGACGGCTCGTGGAGAGCTATCTGTGGTGCTGGCTCTGCGTAGAAGTCGCCGCGACCAAATCCCGCCTTGTTGCTACCTGTCTCGATAAAGCACTCGCCGTGACCCGCAAACACCGTACTTTCGCCCCTGCCGATGATTTCGCCAGCGATGTTGTGAGCGACCACCTTGGCTTCCCGTTCAGCGAAGACTCCAGCTTTGGGCAGGGGTTTACCCATGGCCAGCGGGATGCTGGTGATGTCTCCGATCGCAAATACACCGGGGTAGGTCGTGCGGAGAGTCATCCGATCGACCGGAACCCATCCCGAGTCATCGACAAGTCCCGATTCGCGGACAACACGCGGGGCGCGGTGTGGAGGCACGTAGGCGAGCAGATCGAAATCGGCGGTGACGCCATCGGCGAATTCAACTCTCCTCTTGTCTCCTTCCGCTGAAACCGCCTGATGGTTGGGGAAATGGCCGATTTCTGCCGCCGTGATCATTTCGCGCACACCAGCGGACACCTCCGGACCGGCGACGCCGAGTGGACCGGGCTCGGCGGTGTAGATATCCACACGGGACTCCTTTTCCAGATGCCGTTTCCTCAAGTGGTCATTGATCAGCATCGCGGCCTCATAAGGGGCGGCCGGGCACTTATAGGCCGGCGTCGCGGTCAGGACCAGCACCCGACCCCCTTGGAATTTCTCGAGCGCATCGCGAAGGCTCTCGGCGCCGCCCAGCGTATAGAAGCTATGCCCTGCCCGTGCGAGACCCGGTATGGCATCCTCGTCGAGTTCCGCACCCAGCGACACGATCAGATAGTCGGCGGCAATCTCCCTCGTCCTGGCACCGTCGGGAGTTGATTCGACTATTTGGATTCGACGGGCGTGTGGATCAATCCGTTCGATTTCGCCGTGGACGATCTCGACTTTTCTCCTGGCGAGTCTGCCAAGAGGTCGAGAGATCTGACGCCTTGAGCGTTTGCCCGTAATCAGCCACAGCAGCGAGGGTGCGAACAGGTGGTTTCTTTCCCGTTCGACGAGCACTACCCGGTGTTGGATTGGGAGCTTCTTGCGTAGTGCGGATGCAGCAACCAGACCCCCTACCCCACCGCCCAGGACCACAACAGTCTTACCCCCGGTCACAGGCGCAGCCATGACATCGGCGCTCAAAAGACCAGAGCCCGGTCGGCGGATTGGGTCCAGTCGGTCAGCTCGTCGAGCGATCTGCGCCGGCAGCCCTCGGCCAATTCGACGTCGGTGATTCCGCGGGCATCCATGCAAGTGCCGCAGACCCCGACCTCTCCGCCCCGCCGCGCAATGGAACCCAACATCAGCTCGATGTTGTAATAGCCTTGCGGGACACTCTGGCCGCTCTTGGCACAGCTCGCAGCGTCGCCGACGAGGAACACCCGGACCGTCTCTCCTTCACGCTTGGCCAACGATCCGGCTAGCCGAAGGCCGTTGTAACTG
>DATKCM010000077.1:0-10696 GCA_035513195.1 Acidimicrobiia bacterium
CGAAGTGACGCATTCGGAGTGCGTCCGGCCTGAATCAGATCGCCCGCCTCGGCTGCTGCTGCGGCGTAATCATCAACAACCACGTACGCCCTGTTGACGGTGTCACCGGGCACCTCAACCATGTCGGGACGGAAGGAGCCGACTGCATTGATGTGGGTTCCTTCCCTGACTGCATCCGGGTCGAACAGCGGACGCGTCGCCGGCGTCGCACAGGAGACGATATCCGCTGCGGCAACAGCCTCGTCGGCGGAGCTGACGGCCTCACCACCGATCAGGCTGGCCAGGCGTTCGGCGTTCTCCCGGTCCCGCGACCACACCAGAACCCGACTTACGCTCCGAACTGCCCGCACCGCCTCGACCTGGTCGAGGGCCATCGCTCCAGCACCCAGCATGGCAAGGGTGGAGGCAGAACCCGGCGCAAGAATGTCCGTTGCGAGCCCGCAGACAGCACCGGTTCTGATCGCCGTGAGTGTGGGCCCGTCAGCAATGCCCAGGGGATTTCCCTCGCTGTCGAAAACAGCGACAACGCCAACGGGGTTCCCGGGAACCGTCGACACCACCTTGATCGCCGTGATATCGCCCACCCGACCCGGCATGAACAGCGATGAGCCCAGGGGCGTACGGAGAGGGACCTCGGACTCTTCGGTGAATGCCACCCGCATCGCGCTGATTGCGTCCGGCATCGGGAGGCAATCCCTGGTTGCCGCGGCGTTGAGATAGATCACGCCAGGACGCTCTTGGCCTCCACGTTGATCGGTGAGCGGTCGGCGGCAAGGAAGGACATCGGCACGTCGGTATCAAGTGGCAGGGTCTGGCCGCTCACCTCCTGGGCGATCATGGAGCCGATCGCAGGCGCGAGTTTGAAACCGTGTCCGGAAAAGCCGTTGGCAACCCAGAACCGGTCGATCTCGGTGGGGCCGACCACCGGATGAACGTCCTCGCGGTTGATTGTGTAGAGACCGGCAACACCCGTTACGTGGCCACGTGGCTCCAGGGCCGGGATGCGATGGTGAAAGGCGGCCAGCTTCATCTGGGTGAATTCCACATCAGGCACGCGCTTGAAGTTGTCGGGATCGTCGATGATCTCTTCTTCGTCCTCGGCGCGCACCGAGCCTATCAAGACCTGCTGGCCACCCGACTCGGGCCGGAAGTAGCTTCCCGTCGAAAAGTCTGAGCCGACCGGAAGAGGGCCGAGGTCGGACGGCCAATCGCGGTACACCGTCTGGACCCGAGTCGGGGTCAGCGTCCAGCGCAGGTCGACACCGGCCATCTCATTGAGCTGGTTACACCATGGGCCTGCTGCGTTTATCACCAGTCCGGCATCGATGCGTGTTCCATCACCAAGCTCGACACCCGCGACAGAGCCTCCATTCCGGTGGACATTGGTCACGCGGGAGCGGTAACGGACGTCAACGCCTATGGCGCGGGCGGCGTCGATGAGGTCCTGATTTGCCCCCACCGGCTCGGCGTAGCCGCCGCGTGTCTCGAAGAGGAATGAGCCCTCGGACGAGCACACGTGCTCGATTTCGCCGGTCATGTCGAAAGGGGAAGTGCAGGAAGAAAGCGAAGGAAACAGATCCTGGACGCTGTCGGGTGCCACCGCTTCAGCATCCACACCCTCACCTATCAGCTTGGCTACGTCGCGATCGACCTTGCCGGAGTCCTCACCCATCATCCACAACACCCCAATCCTGTTCAGCCCGGACCGGGGGGATTCGATCTGGAGGAACTCGGACCAGTTCCCGTACGTCTCCTGTCCATGGAAGGCGAGCCTCACCACTTCGGGGTTCGAGTAGCGGCAGCGACATATCGACGATGACGCCCCGGTGGAGCCCTCGGCCGGGCCCATTCCCTTGTCGAGTACCACAACATCCTTGACCCCGTGCCTACCCAGCTGATACCCGATGGAAGATCCGATTATCCCTCCGCCGACAACAACCACCTCCGCCTTCACGCAGGCGTCACCTTGTAGTCCTCGGCGTCGTCGTCCCAGTCGAGCTCTATGAGACCCCTCCGGGCTGCGCCTTTGCAGAACTGGAGAAATCCGCCATAGCCGAATTTCTTCTCGGAGAAGTCAGGGTTCTGCTTACGGATCTGGTTCTTAAGGCCCGACAGAACGACCTGGCCGTTGCCTTTGGAAAGGTCTTTGACCACGCGAGCGAGGAGCTCAAACGCCTGATCCTCACCACCGGCTTCGGACGGGAACTGAACAACAGGGTCGCCCCGACCCGGGCCCTCCGACAGCTCGATCACACCTTTCGACTCGAGATCGCGAAGCAACTCACCGAACGCCCTGTAACCATGGTCGGTCTCAGAGAACGTCGAGTCCTTCCTGAGCATTGCCCGCTTCAATGACGAGGCGAGGACCTCGCCACCGCTCGACCGGCTGAGACCGGCAAGCGTCGTCGTGATCAGGGACTCGAGCTCCGGTTGGGACTCACCATCCGACTCCGTCGGCAGCTGCGGGGATTCCTTGGAACGTCCAGGCTCGACTCCTTCGAGGTTTTCGTAGAATAGAAACTCGTCACATGCAGGGGGAAGCAGAGCCGATGTCGAGGCCTTCACCCCGACGCCGATCACTTTCTTGTTCAATTCTCGAAGCTTGTGCACCAGTGGTGTGAAATCGCTGTCACCGGTGCAGATGACAAAGGTGCCGACGTAGTCGCGTTCGAAGGCAAGCTCTATCGCGTCGACCACCAGCTTGATGTCTGCCGCGTTTTTTCGCGACGCTCCCATGCGCTGGGGTATCTCGATCAGTTCGACATGGCTTCTCGTCATAGACTGGCGGGCGTCGTCGAACATTGTCCAGTCGGCATATGCCTTCCGGGCGACGACCCGTCCCCGTTCTGCAAGGGCGTTGGCGATCGGTTCGAAGTCAAAAACCATTCCGTTGAGGGCTTCTCTTGCACCTATCGCCAGGTTCTCAAAGTCGATGAACAGGGCGATTCTTTCTTCTTCCATGCACTGAATGTAGCGATTGAAAAATGTTCCAGGGCCGGAAGGCTTCCTATGAGTACGACCCGCCCGCGCCAATGAGGGCGGTCCAGCGGATTTCGATGAATCTGCCGTCTCCGTGGAGTAGCTTTGGCGCCACGAAGGGGGCATGTGGATTCGATCAATGAAATCCCGATCAACGAAATCAGGGTGCATGGGGTGTCGGGAACACCTCCCCGGGAGATGTTGCACACCGATCCAATTCCCCGACTGGACGGAGACAAATACACACGAGTCTTCCGGAAGCGTCCCAGCCTCGACGCTACCCATGGATCGGGGCGGCCATTCAACACCGAGGCATTCCATTGGGGGAGCCTCACAACCGGTCATTGGCTGACGTCGTTGTGGATATTGCTGGCCCCATTCGCCTTCGCAAATGTTGCCGGCTGGATGGCTCTGCGAAGGTCGGCCCCCCATCGTTCGGTCATCCGGCTCGCGGGATTGGCTTTGACGTCACTTCTGGTCGCCCAGATGGGCTATGTCGTACTCGCGGTGCCGATCCTGTACGCGACCAACAACTCGTGGGGTGAATCCGCAATGGCAATCCTCCGCACGGGGACTGCCCTTGGATACGTCCTTCTCTTCGGTGCCCTTGTGCTGCGGCTTTCCACACAGTCTCATTTCGACCCACTCAGCTATGCGGAGCGGTTCAGGCTGCTCTTCTCGCCGAGGCTGTCGGCGATGAAACCCCCGAATCAACCCGATTCGGGAGGTTGGGCCGACCCCGCAGCTGCGAAAGTTGCCGAGCCGGTGATGTGGCAAGTCCATTCGATAGTCCATCGCCTCAGGCGCGTCCACTATGCGACGGGCCAGTTTGTGGTGGTTTTGATCCTCGCCGGCGTTGTCGACTCCAATGCGATGCGATGGCTGGCAGTATCGGGCCTCGCCGCAACCGTCCTGCTGATCGTGCTCACCTCGGTAACTCCGGAAAGTCGGCCGGTCCTGTTTTTCACCGCATGGATCACGATTGCCTCAGAAGGAGTTGCGCTCGCCGCAGTGGCGGTGCTCACCCTTCACACCGGAACCTTGGATCTCGATGCCATCCATCGCACCACCTTCCACATCGCCATCGCCCTCGGGGCGACCTCAGCGATGGCGGTAATCGGAGGCGTGCCCGGGATCGGTGCACTCACCATCGCCACCTTCCTCGGCGGTGCCTTCGGGGTCGGGGCCGGATTGGTGGCGGAGGATGCCTTGTCAATCGGTGAGCATCTGATCGCCCAGGGTGGTGCCTGGGTTCTTCCGGCATCCCTGATCTTCGTGCTATTCGTAGCGCTTGTCGCCGTTCTTCTCACCTACCTCGGCCCACCCGAGCTCAGCGGGGACGGGTTCTTCTCCAGGATCACGACCCGGATAACTCGCCGATCGAGATTTCTCCTTATGTCAGCTGCCGGTTTCGGGCTGATTGCGGGCCTGGCTGCTGTCGTTCAGGGCTGCATCACGACCGACGGCCTCTGCCAACCCGATTCGCTGACCACTTTTCCCGGCAGCGACACCGCGGTCTTTGGACTGCTCACAGCCGTTCTCGTACTGCTTGCGGTCCGGATCCGTGCCAACAAACCGGTCGCCGCGGCTTTGATCGCCATCAGTGCGGCCGCGGTGGCATGGATCGGAATCACCGACCCCGCCATCGGGTCCTTTACACCACGTTCCTACCTCGAGGCGCTTCCTCTCTCCCGGACGGTCATCTTCGTCGCCCCAATTTTCGCAATCGGGCGCAGCGTCCTCGGCGCCTACCGCCAGGGAGCGTCAAGTCGCAAGGTCGGAGTGGTATGGGATGTCGCATCGTTCTGGCCCCGTTGGTTCCACCCACTTGCTCCGCCGGCCTACGGCCCCAAGGTGGTCACCGAGTTGCGGAAGCTACTCGAGAAAGGGGACATCGACATCCTCGCCGCCCACTCCCAGGGATCGGTGATCGCTGTCGTTGCAACCCACCAGGCATCGCTGGCAGAATCGGGAATGCCGTCGGGCGTCATCACCTACGGAAGCCCGATCAGGCTCCTCTACACAAAGCTGTTCCCCGACACAGGCATCGACGAGCTAGTCAATGACCTTCCCCCCAAACTACGGAGGGGCTGGGTCAACCTCTGGCGTGTCGACGACCCGATAGGCGGTGAGCCACTGGGCGGGTCAGTCGAATCGCTCCTCGACAATATCGGGACCGGTCATTTCGGGTACGAGTTGGGAAAGACTTACCGCGAGACGAGGGACCGGCTGGTCGATGGCGACCAGGGCATGGGAGAGATCGTTCCGGTGTTACATAACCGTTCCTAATGCTCACAGCGCCAAGAGTGCCGGATCGGGCACACGGGTCGAGGGGCATCGGTTCGGCCTTACCCGCAGGCGGAGTCTCCGGGTTGTGCACCTAGTGAGCGTCCGATCCCGTCGGTCACCCGCCGGAACACGTCGACCTCGTCATCGCCGATCGAACCAATCAGATGCTCCCTGATGACCGCCGAGTGGATTGGCTCGGCCTCGTCGAGTTTGCTCCGACCGGTCCCGGTAAGGGACGCGTAGCTACCCCGCCGGTCAGTCGGACAGGAGCGACGTTCCACCCAGCCTTGACTCTCCAGACGGCTGATCGCGTGAGATATGCGGCTCCTCGAGAACACCGCTGAGTCAGCGAGTTCGCTCATGCGCAAACCTTGCTCTCCCGCGTCTCGGAGTCTCGCCAGCAGCGTGTAGTCAGGCAGAGAAAGGCCAGCCCCGGTGTCGAGGCGTTTGTCGAGCTCTTCGAAGAGGAGCCGTGCAGCCAGAAGATACGACCGCCATGTGGTCTGATCCTCGTCGATGAGAGTTGTGGCAGTTTGGTTAGCCATGATTGCTGATCATTGTAGTCGGAAGTCTTGGTTGAGCATTAAATGATTGACAGTTCAATTTTTTAAACGCTGTACTGTAAAGTTGACTGTTCAACTATTGAAAGGTAAATCATGACAACCGTCCAGTCCATTATGACGATCCCCGCCATCGGCGTCTGGGACCTCGACACCGCACACAGCGACCTGAGGATCATCGCCAAGCATCTGATGGTCACCAAGGTTCGCGGCACATTCGAAGAGCTCACCGGGACAATCGAAGTTGCCGAAGATCCGACGGAGTCGAAAGCCCGGATCGAGGCAAAAGCCGCCTCAGTGACCACCGGTGTCGCCGACCGGGATGAGCACCTCCGCTCCCCCGACTTTCTCGACGCAGCCACGTACCCCCTGGTCACATTCGAGGCTAGCGAAGTAGCGCCCGCCGGGGAGGCCTGGAAGCTCAACGGTGATCTCACCATCCGAGGCGTCACCAAGCCGGTCACCTTCGATTTGAGCTATGAAGGCTCTGTGCAGGACCCGTACGGCAACACCAAAGCGGCGTTTTTCGCCACTGGCGAAATCAACCGCGAGGAGTTCGGGCTGACCTGGAACGCTTCACTCGAGGGTGGCGGCGTGCTGGTGTCGAAGAACCTCAAAGTCGAGTTCGAAGTTCAGGCGACGCTTCGCGTCTGAGCGACAACACAAAAGGCGGGCCGTGGATTCCACCGGCCCGCCTTTTGCGCGTCATGGCCCGCTCCTCACCCGTGGCGTGCTAAACACAAGCCGATGCCTGGCGCCAACTGCACGCTGCTCATCACATGTCCCGATCGCCCCGGCCTGGTCGCGGCTGTCGCCGGGTTCCTTGTGGACCGAGGGGCAAACATCGTTCACGCCGATCAGCACGTGGATCGCCAGGAGAACCTGTTCCTCCAACGGATCGAGTTCACCGTCCCCCATTTGGACAGCAGCGGGTTACGTGAGGACTTCGACCGGTTCTCCCAGGATTTCAACATGACCTGGACCCTGCGCACTCCCGACAGACCGAGACGAGTCGCCATCCTCACCTCGAAGGAGAGCCACTGTCTCGCCGACCTCCTCAGCCGATGGGACATCGGCGAGATGGCCCCTGCCGAACTCGTCTTTGTCGCTTCCAACCACCCCGACCACGCCGGCCTCGTCAGCCACCACGATGTCGGGTTCCACCACATCCCGGTCGACCCGGATAACCCGAAGGCGCACCATCTGAGAGTCCGCGAGTTCTGCGATGACAACCGGGTTGATCTCCTCATTCTCGCCAGGTACATGCAGATCGTCGATGAATCGATGGTCGATGCATATCGCAACCGGATCATCAACATCCACCATTCATTCCTCCCTGCCTTCGGTGGGGCCAGGCCCTACCACCAGGCACAAGCTCGAGGGGTGAAGCTGATCGGTGCGACGGCTCACTACGTCACCTCCGAACTGGATGAAGGGCCGATCATCGCCCAGGATGTGCTTCGGGTCAGCCACCGCGACGGGGTCGAGGAATTGCGCCAGAAGGGTCGCGACCTGGAGAAGGTGGTCCTGGCCCGGGCCGTTCGACTTCACCTGAACGACAGAATCCTTCCGTACGGAAACAGAACCGCTGTCTTCGACTGAGGCGAAGCGGGAAACTCAAGTCGCGGCTGGATAATCCGATAACCCGTAATGTGACGCCAACATCCAGAGAACCGAAGCGGCAGCCGCCGCCAAACGGCTCTGGGCCCAGGGGCTGGACCCCTGGAACTGACGAGCTTGATGCTGGATCGGACCAGCCAGGCCCGTACCAGCTTTCCAACCCGCTCGAGTCGGCTGTCGGGTTGGCGAAACTTCTCTACGATCGTACCCGCGACTTCAATGCCGGAGTCCGCAACCAGGTCATCGAGATGCTCTCACTCGAGCTGACCGAGGCCGACCATGTCGTTCAGGATCTTTTGATGAGTCTGCGCACCGACCTCGGGGATCTCGTAGACGGGATCGAGCAAATCGAGTTGCGCAAAGTTGTGGACGAAGTCGCCAAAGACCTGGCCACCTCCCGCCACATCCGGGTATCGGTGAAAGGCGATGCCGCAGTGAGAGCCGACGCCGATGTAGCCACCCACATCGTTCGCAACCTCCTGCGTTGTGTCACATATCTCGGCGGGGAGAACATCAATGTGCACATCGGCCGGGGATTCTCCAAGATCTTCGTTGAGATCTCATTCGACGGAGAGAGGCCCCTCGTGGGGGACATCGAGGAGGTCATCGAGGCGGCGGGCCGGGAGCATCAGGACAGCGACGGACTCCCGTTTGGTCTCAGCATCTCCGTAGCCCGGCAACTCGCACGTGCCCTGCGTGGTGACATCGCAGCAATCGAGCCGAAGGGTGGCAGAAGCGCACTCGAACTTTCACTGCCTCTTACCTTGGGGCATCATCGGGTGAAGTCCACAATCGCGGATTCGATCTTCGATCCCTCCCCGGACGGCCCAACGCGCGCCGACATTTCGGACATTATCGATGGCGGCGGTCCCGAGATGGTCTACCAGCCCATCGTGGAGATACGGTCACATTCCTCCGGCGATCCTGCGGTGGTCGGATACGAGGCCCTCGCCAGGTTCCCACTCGCCTCCCCTCCCGAATGGCTCGAGGCTGCGGGGCACGCCGGAAAGCGTCTCGAACTCGAGTTGTGCGCAATCGTTTCCGCAGTGGATGGCTTCGAGTCCACCAAGATTCCCGGATTCCTCACTGTGAATCTTTCCGACCAGACCTTGCTCTCTCCCCAGCTGCTTGCAAGCCTGGAAGGGATGGATCCGGGGCTGGCTGTCGTCGAATTGTCAGAGGTGGCCCTTATCAAGAGTTACGAGGTCACCAAACGCGCCATGGATGCCCTGCGCGATCGGGGGGTTCGACTTGCGATCGACAACGTCGGCGCAGGTGAGATTGACCTCTGGTCGATATTGCGGCTCCAGCCCGAGATGATCAAGATCGACATGAGCCTCGTACGCGGGATCGAGACCGACACAACCAACCGGGCGTTGGTCAAGGGCATTGCCGCCATGGCAATCGATCTCGGCATTCTTGTCGTTGCCGAAGGGATCGAGAACGCCGAGGAACGGGATCTCCTCATCGAAACCGGGGTCGAATTCGGGCAGGGCTACTTACTCGGCAAACCTGAACGTCTGCGGTCGCTGGCATCGACGCCGTAGCTTCGGCCGAGCCGCCTCGCGGGCTGTTTGATCTCGGACTAACACGGGTATACACGTTTGTGTATCCGGGGAATTGGTAGCAAAGCGCGGTCGGGTAACCTAACACGGTCACTCCCTCCCCATCCCGCCCAAACCTGTCGATTCCCCGGCCACACGATCTCGACAAGGTCCCAGCGCATGCCATCATCTCGATTCCTTTATGTCTCAATGACGAGGCCGGCTTCAAGTCGGACAGAGAGACCCAGCCTGGCTCAAGGCGTCCTGATCATCCGGCGTAGTGTTCTGGAAGGGCAAGCGAATTCACCAGCTCACTCACGAGGACTCAATTGAGATCCCCGCCGACCCCCGACCACACACCTAACCTGTAGCGCGGTCCACCTGATGTCTCCTGACCCAACCTTGATGTCGGTCCCAGGCGAAAGCCTGAGGCGGGAATTCTTGCCAGAGCCGCGTTCGGCGCCGGCAGCAAGAACGTTCGTACTTGGACTCGGATTGAGCAATGACAGCGGTGTCAACCTCCGACTGGCGACCGTGGTTTCCGAAGTAGTCACCAACGCCATAGTCCACGCCCGTACCCCATTCTCGGTGTCAGTCCTGGCAGGTGAAACTTCGATACACGTGGCGGTGAAAGACGGGAGCACCATCCTCCCGGCCCGAAAGAAGCATGAAACGATTAAGGGAAGGGGCCTGGACATAATCAACGCGATGGCCGACCGCTGGGGCGTGACAAGCCAACTCACCGGCAAGACGGTCTGGTTTGAGGTGGAGAAGGATGGCGCGGCTCCCATTGGGCGACCCGAGGCGTGAATTGGACCGCGGTGAGGGCACCAACCGCCGCCCCGCTGCCGGTTAGCTTCAGGACCAGCCACGACTGGGCCACCCGCTGCATCCATGTTCCGGACACGGACACGACCTGTCCCCGAAGTAGAGGCGGAGGTTATGGACCGACAGGGCGGAGAGCGTCCCCCGCAATAGTGCTCCGGGCGAGGTCATCCCTCGGCGGTGATCCGCTCGATGATCTCGGCCGCCCTGGCGAGCACCAGCTGCTCGTCATCCTCCAGCGACTCGATCGCCCTGGCTAGGAACGCGTTGCGCTCTGCTCTGCGCTGCTCGAGAAGCTCCGACCCGGCCCGTGTGATGGCAACTATCGCCGACCTTCCGTCGTCGGGATTGTCGGCCCTCTCCACGAGGCCCTTCTCGACCAGCCTCGACACGATTCCCGTTGTCGACGGCCTCGAAATGGCCTCGATCTCCGCCAGTCGGCTCATCGACGCCGGGCCACGCTTGTCGAGCGTCGCGAGAACAGATGACTGTGACGGTGTGAGGTCTCCGACGGTGTGCTGCCGAAGCCTCCGGGCGAGACGCCCTACCGCCACCCGAAGCCGCTCGGCGAGGGACGAACCAGTTAGCATAGCTAACTAAATCTACCACACATTATTCCAACGAGTTCGGGGGTCTCAACCCTGACGGACGAGGTTGCAGCAACCGGAAAATCAAGTTCTCAGAAGTAGCGCCTGATCCTGGTCGTGGTCCTCGAGCAATCCACCGAGGAAGCGGGCGACAGCGGTCGAGCCAGCCCGACCCGCCTGGGCGTCGACCGTGGCGTTGTAGTTCGTGTTCGTGTTCACGTCGTAGGTGAGCTTGCGACCGTCGGCGGACTCGATGAACTCGAATCCGGCGATCTCGATGCCCCACCGTCGC
>DATKCM010000078.1:0-17416 GCA_035513195.1 Acidimicrobiia bacterium
GTTCAGGTCCCCACCACGATGGATTGGGACGGGCATCACGTTCGTCGCACCGTCGGAAATCCACACTCCGGTCCCGGCGAGGCTCACCTGGAGTGCATGCCTTGCGAAGTCACAGGCCGGATGGGTCATCGTCTGATGCGCAGCAGTGATGTTCATCGCTGCCGTGTAGTCATATGTGCCGAAGTGTGCGCCACGGACACGTCCGTTTCCGGCGTCGATGAATTTGCGAGTCCCCGCCGTGCCGTCGTGGTCGATGACCGTCTGAGACGTCTCGACCATGAGCTCAACCGGGATGAGATCAACCTCGAGTTTCGACTCCAGCTCACTCAGGGCCTCGTCGATCACCCCCACCTGGGAAACATCCTGGATCTTCGGCAGTGTCACGGCAAGTCCCCCGGGGAGCATTCCCGCGGCTTCGACGAGCGCTGTCAGGAACAAGTCGAGAGTGCGCAGCGACCGTCGATACAGCTCCCCCGACAGTGGCTTGATCCTGATGCCGACAAAAGGAGGCAACGACCCCCTCTCCATGCCCTCGGCAACCTGGGCAGCTGCCGAGCGGGCATGTCCGTCCTCCTCACTGTCCGGGCGGTTTCCATACCCGTCTTCGAAGTCGAGCCTGAAGTCCTCGACGGGCTCGCGTTCCAGTTTCTCGCGAACCCGCGAATGCACCAGGCTGGCGAGATCGCCGTCGAGACCGACCAATTCGGCCAGATTCTCAGCGGCAGGGCACCACTCTCCAAACGACTCGAGCGCCAGTTCCCCGAGCTTCTGTGCGGTGTCGGCCCGGAACAGATGTGCTCCCCCATATACGGTGTGAACAGGCTGACGGTCCGGGCCTTCACCCGGGAAGTCTGCCGATAGCCGGGCGGTCACCGTGTCGAGGCGTTCCGCCCATCGAGACAGGGAATCGTTGGATAGTGTCATCGCGGCCAACTCTATCGACCCGGGACATCGGGGCCTGAGTTGTGGTTAGCTTCCGGCGATGGGAACCCTGCTCCTGCGAAATATCCACACTCTCGCCACCATGGACGGTGTCGAGCTATCGGGTGCCTCGATCCTGGTCAGCGATGGCTGGATCGAGGAGGTCGGGACGGTCCATGACCTACCTGACGACGCCGATGAGGTGGTCGATCTCACAGATCACGTGGTGCTCCCGGGACTCGTCAACACCCACCACCACCTCTATCAGACACTGACCCGGGCCGTGCCCGAGGCACAGAACTCGGGGCTGTTCGACTGGTTGACCACGCTGTACCCGATCTGGGCGGGATTGACCCCCGACCACGTCCGAACCTCGACCAGGCTGGGGCTGACCGAGCTCGCCCTCAGCGGGTGCACCACTGCCTTCGACCACCACTACCTGTGGCCCAACGGCACCGGCGTTGACGACCAGGTAGAAGGTGCTGCGGGTCTCAATATCCGATTCCATATCTCCCGGGGCTCGATGAATCTCGGCGAGTCGGAAGGAGGGTTACCGCCGGATTCCGTAGTCGAGGATCAAGACACAGCCATCGAACTAAGCCAGAAGGCGGTCGAGGCACATCACGATCCTGATCCGGGAGCGATGAGAAGGATTGTGATCGCACCCTGTTCGCCGTTTTCGGTCACCGGCCAGCTCATGAAGATGTCGGCGGAGCTGGCCCGCGAGCTCGGGGTCCACCTTCACACTCACCTTGCTGAGACCGCAGACGAAGGGGAATTCTGCCTCGACCGTTTCGGAGCCCGCCCGGTGGAATACATGGAGAGCCTTGGCTGGGCGGGTGAGGATGTCTGGTACGCACATGCGGTTCATGTCGCCGATGACGAAGTACAGAGGATGGCGGCGGCCGGAACAGGGGTCTCCCACTGCCCGACCTCGAACATGAGGCTCGCCAGCGGAGTCGCCCCGGTATCCCGTTACATCGATGCGGGAGTTCCGGTTGGCCTGGGAGTCGACGGTTCGGCTTCCAATGATTCCTCCAACATGTTGGCCGAGGTGCGACAAGCGCTCTTGCTAAACAGATTGGCGGTGTCGCCGGGGATCGGGCAAGGGGCGATGATGAAAGCGCGTCAGGCCTTGGAACTGGCAACTGTTGGCGGCGCGCGTATCCTCGGTCGCGATGACATCGGTCGGATTGCCCCGGGTTTTGCTGCGGATTTGATCGCTCTCGACCTCCGCAGAGTCGAGTTCGCCGGGGCTCTTCACGACCCCGTGGCAGCAGTTGTGTTGTGCGGACCCTTCACGATCGACCACTCCTGGGTGGGGGGACGTCCCCTGGTTCAGGATCGCCATGTCGTGGGTGTGGAATTGGAAGCCCTCGTCGACGAGCACAATCGTCTCAGTCGAGCGCTTATTATCGGGTAAGTTCCACCCCGTGCACGTCACCTACCCGTCTTCTTTGTCTGAAGCACTCGCCGCGATGGCCGGGGGGGCGACCCCGCTGGCAGGGGGTACCGATCTCATGGTCGAGACTAACTTCGGGCATGCCAATCCTGAGAACGTCGTTGTGTTGCGTCGCCTCGACGAGCTGACCGAATGGAATGGCGCCCGGCTCGGGGCGGGGGTCACCTGGCGACGGATAGAGCGGGACGGCCCCAAGGCTCTTTCCCAGGCGGCTCGCACCGTGGGCTCACCGCAAATACGCAATGCCGCCACCCTGGGTGGGAATGTCGGGACTGCCAGTCCGGCGGGGGACGGGTTGCCCTTCCTCGCAGCTGTCGACGCGAAGATCGACCTTGCCTCGGTCGATGGCGAGCGATCCCTGTCTTGGGATCAATTCTTCACTGGCGTCAAGGAAACCGCGCGCCGGCCGGATGAGTTGATAACCGGGATACGTCTCCCCGAGGACCTTCCGGAACGTCAGGAGTTTGCCAAGATCGGTGTCCGCAGTGCCATGGTGATCGCGACGGTGTGCTGTGTGGTTACGCGACGCGAGAGCGGAGAGACCAGGGTCGCCCTGGGCTCGGTCGCTCCGACAACGATGAGGGCGCGGCGCGCCGAAGAGATGATTTCGTCTCTGTCGAACCCGGGCGAAAGCGACCTCGCTGAATTCGCCAGGCTTGTCTCAGAGGAGGTTTCACCGATCACCGATCATCGGTCGACTGAAGAGTACCGCCGTCATGCCGCCGGCGTGCTCGCCCGAAGACTCCTCGAGAGATGCATGAGATGATTGTCGCTTTCGTCCTCAACGGAGAACGCACCACCGCCCGGGTGATGGCACCGACCAGCCTGCTCGAAGTCCTCCGTGATGACCTCGGCATGGGCGGCTCGAAGAACGCATGTGAGCAGGGTGAGTGCGGCTCGTGTTCGATCGTTCTCGACGGGGGGCTGGTGTGTTCCTGCCTCGTCATGGCGGTGGACGCGGAAGGCTCCGATATCCGCACGGTCGAGGGGGTTTCCTCGGGAGACTTTCTCCATCCCATCCAGGAGGCCATGCACCGGGCCGGAGCAGTCCAGTGTGGCTTCTGCACGCCCGGGTTCGTGATGGCCGCTGTCGACCTATTCGAGCACAATCCCCATCCCACGAAGGATGAGATCAAAGAGGCGCTTGCCGGAAACATCTGTCGCTGCACCGGGTATGGAGCAATCATCAGGGCGTTTGAAGACCTCGCCCGGGATACCCGATGACAACCAGAACGGTCCGCCCGGTCACCGACATCGAAGGCGTGGTCGGCGACTCGCCGCTACGCCCGGACGGAGTCCCCAAGCTAAAAGGCGAGTTCGATTTCGCCCAGGACCTCTCTTCGGACCAGATGCTCTGGGGCGCAACGGTGCGCAGTCCCCACCCGCACGCACGCATCCGGTCGATTGATATAGCTCCCGCCCTCGCCATTGGCGGGGTACATGCCGTTCTCACCGCCGACGACGTCCCGGGTCGGGCGAGGTTTGGCCTGGAGCATCCCGACCAACCAGTTCTAGCGTCGGGGTCGGTCAACTATTGGGGTGAACCGGTCGTGGTGGTCGCCGCCGACGACCAGCGGACGGCCCGGGCCGCAGCACGCGCGGTTGTAGTCGATTACGAAGTGCTGGAGCCGCTCGTCGACATGGAGGAGGCGGACCGGCGAGACGAGGTCTTCCGCCGCATGCGGATACGCCGCGGCGACCAGGGCGTCACCGGAGACGTGGTCATTGAAGGGTATTACGAGGTCGGGATGCAGGATCAGGCACCCCTGGGCACCGAAGCCGGGCTTGCGGTGCCCGACGGGTCGGGAGGGGTCGATCTCTACGCCACCTCCCAGTTCGTCCATGTCGACCAGGAGCAGGTGGTGGCATCGCTCGGGCTGAGGCCCGACCAGGTCCGGTCTCATCCAACCGGTATCGGCGGTGCGTTCGGGGCGCGGGAGGATGTGAACCTCCACATCCACCTCTGCCTTCTCGCGCTATACACAGATCGTCCGGTGAAGATGGTCTATCACCGTTCGGAGTCCTTCACCGGACATGTCCATCGCCACCCCGCACGTCTCTGGTACCGCCACCATGCAGATCGTGAGGGAAGGCTCCTGCGGGTAGAGGCCAGGGTGGTCATCGACGGCGGCGCTTACGCCTCAACTACATCCGCAGTGCTCGCTAATGCGTCGTATTTTGCAGTCGGTCCCTACAGGTGCGACTCGGTGGCGGTTGACGGAGTCGGTACCAGGACCAACAACCCTCCATGTGGCGCGATGCGCGGTTTCGGCGCAGTCCAGGTCTGTTTCGGATATGAGGCTCAGATGGACCGGATCGCCGACGAACTCGGGATGGACCCTCTCGAACTGCGACGTCGCAATGTCCTGTCCACAGGTGACCCGATGCCGACCACGGGCCAGATCATCGAGACCCCTCTACCCACCATGGAGGTGATCGACTCACTCGAGGCGATGCCGCTGATGGGCAACGGTCGTAGCGACGACCCGATCCACCTTCCCGGCGGCACCGGTCTCACCACCGACACAGCACACGTGGTCAGTGGAGTCGGATATGCACTCGGGATCAAGAATCTCGGCTTCAGCGAGGGTTTCGACGACTACGCCCAGGCCCGTGTCCTGCTCAACGACGAGGGGGCAGTTGTCGAAACTGCCGCAATCGAGGTGGGGCAAGGTCTGGTGAGTGTCCTGGCGCAGATTGCGCGCACCGAACTGGGAATCTCCCGGGCGACAGTACGCCACGTAGACACCTCTAGGATCGATTCTGCAGGGTCTACCTCAGCCTCCCGGCAAACCCAGATCTCGGGCGGAGCCACGCTCGAGGCGGCGGAGACGCTCAGGAAGCGGATACTCGATGCGTTCGGCGGCGACAGGCTCGACGATGACGGTGTATGGAAAGGAAACGTCCTGGTCGCCGGGATGGACACTGTTCTCGAGCGCCACTGGGAGGAGACGGTGACTTTCCGGCACCCCCCGACGGTCGGGTCCGACCCGGACGGCCAGGGTGCCGTCCATGCAGACTTCGCGGTAGCGGGACACCGGGCGGTCGTGGACGTCGACGTGGAATTGGGGTTGGTGAAGGTCCACCGGGTAGACACCACCCAGGATGTGGGCCGTGCCCTCAACCCCCAGTCGGTGAGGGGTCAGATCGAGGGTGGGATCATGCAGGGGGTTGGCCTGGCCATCATGGAGGAACTGGTGGTCGCCGATGGGGTGATACAGAACCCGAACTTCACCGATTACCTGCTGCCGACCATTCTCGACAGCCCCGAGGTCGAAGCGCTTCTTATCGAGGAGGAGGGCTCATGGGGTCCCTACGGGGCCAAAGGGGTCGGGGAGTCCCCTACGATTTCGTCCACAGCTGCGGTTGCCGCAGCGATCCGAGTTGCCACCGGTAAGGCGATAACCCGCGTGCCGGTGCGACCTCAGGACATTGCCCTGGGTGACGATTGATGACGATATCCGCTGAAATGAACGGCATGCGAGATTTGATCAACAGACTGCCCAAGGCCGAACTCCACGTCCACATCGAAGGGACGCTCGAACCTGACTTGATGTTCCAGTTCGGTGCCCGTAACGGATACCAACTGCCGTACCGCACGGTGGACGATGTTAAGGCGGCGTACCGGTTCACCGACCTCCAGTCGTTCCTGGACATCTACTACCGGGGGGCGGCGGTCCTCAGGACACCGGACGACTTCTACGAGCTGATGGCTGCCTATCTCCGCAGGGCGGCGGCCGACGGAGTGCGTCATGCCGAGATCTTCTTCGACCCGCAGACGCATACCGAGCGAGGGGTTGGCTTCCCGGTGTTCATGGAAGGTCTCCGAGGCGCAATCGCCGACGCTGCTCATCTGGGAATCAGCGCCGACCTGATCATGTGCTTTCTCAGACATATGTCAGGTGAGCAAGCGCTCGAGACCCTCAACGAGGCCGAGCCGCACCTCGACGGGGTGATTGGAGTAGGTCTCGACTCATCGGAACAAGGTCGCCCACCCCA
The DNA here is from genome assembly GCA_035513195.1 of Acidimicrobiia bacterium. Classification (GTDB taxonomy): domain Bacteria; phylum Actinomycetota; class Acidimicrobiia; order Spongiisociales; family ZC4RG35; genus MA-ANB-1. The sequence continues at coordinate 6,383 of DATKCM010000078.1, forward strand.
CCTGTTCGAGGAAGCGTATGCCAAGGCCCGCGAGATGGGGTTGCGCACCGTGGCCCACGCCGGCGAGGAGGGACCCGCCGACTATGTGGTGTCCGCCCTCGACGACCTCGGAGCCGAGCGCATCGATCACGGGATTCGCAGCCTCGAGGACAGCGAGCTTGTGCAGCGCCTCAAGGTCGAGCAGATCCCGTTGACCGTGTGCCCCTTGTCCAACGTGGCCCTCAGAGTGGTCGACGACCTGACGAGTCATCCCCTGCGGTCCATGCTCGACATGGGTCTGCAGATTTCGATCAATTCCGATGACCCGGCCTATTTCGGCGGTTACGTCGGAGACAACTACGCGCAGCTCGCTGACGTCCTGGGCTTCGGGGTCGAGGAGCTCGCCGACCTGGCGAGGATGTCGATCACTTCTTCTTTCCTCGCAGAGGACCGGAAGATCGAGCTGATCGACGAGCTGGGTGCTGTTGTGGCCGACGGGCCGGCTTAGATCAGGGCATCTCGAGTCGGTGCATTTTCAGCAACGCCTCGTCACCGAGGATCTCGGCTGTCTCGCCGTCTGCGACGATGCGGCCGCCATCCATGATCAGAGTGCGGTCGCAAAGCTCGAGGGCGAAAGGCAGGTCATGGGTAATCACGAGTTGAGCCATTGGTAGCGTCTCGAGGACTTCGATCAATTCCCTCCGTCCGGCCGGGTCCAAGCCCGAGGTCGGCTCGTCGAGGACCAGCACCGAAGGTTCCATGGCCAGGACTGTGGCCAGGGCAACCTTCCTGCGTTCTCCTCCGCTCAGGTGATGGGGCACGCGCCGCACCAGTTCTTCGGCTCCAACAGCCGCCAGGGCCTCGGTGACCACCTTTTCGAGGTGCTCGCCGGCTATCCCGAGGTTGGCCGGCCCGAAAGCAACATCCTGGCCGACGGTCGGCATGAACAGCTGATCGTCGGCATTCTGGAACACCAGCCCGACTCTGCGCCGGATCTCAGCGACCGTCCCGTCGTCGAGTCGGAGGTCACCCACCTCCACCCATCCACGGTTGCCCCTTCTGATCCCGTTCAGGTGGTGGGCCAGGGTGGTCTTCCCCGCACCGTTGGGGCCGAGGAGGGCCAGCCTCTCACCTGGTGAGACGGTGAAGGAGACCCCTGTCAGCGCAACCTGGCCATCGGGGTAGGCGTAGTGGAGGTCGGTGGCGGTGAGGGCGTTGCTCACAACGTCACGAACGCGGTCACAGCAGTTGCAATCGCGATGAGAGGGAGAAACAGGGCAACGGCCCACTCTCCGGCTGACGTCGTGCGGGAATCGATGGCAGGCATCTCTCCGGTGTAGCCGCGGGAGAGCATCGCGTCATAGACCCTCTCCCCGCGTTCGTACGACCTGACAAAGAGGGTGCCGGCAGACGAGGCGATGGGGCGTGCCTGGGACAGCCAGCGGGGGTCGTATCCGCGTGCGACCATTGCCGTGCGCATGCGTGTCAGCTCACCGGCAATCACCTCCAGGTAGCGGATCATGAAGCTTGCAATGCCGGTGATAACAGCCGGAACCCGGAGCCGGCCGAAGCCTCTCACGATGTCGGGCACTTCTGTCGAGGCAGCAAGAAGGATGCTGGCGGTGGCTCCGAGGACGGACTTGGCCAGGATATTCCACATCGACCAGACGCCTTCGCTGGAGAGCGGTATCCCGACGAACACCACATCCTTTCCTTCCCCGATGATGGGAAGGAACAGGGCAAAAAGAACAAAGGGGACAACCGTGAGAAGCCGGGATAAGACGAAGGTGAACGGCACCCGAGCGGAGATAACGACAACGACTTCGATCGCTGCGTAGATGGCGAAGGCCCAGATCGCCTCGCGCGGTGTGACTGCAATCGCCGCCACGAAGAGCAGAACGCCGAGGACCTTCGTCTCTGGTGGGAGGCGGTGGATGAATGAGTGCTCGTGGACGTAAAGCGCGTGTGCGTGCCCGACTCCCATTAGTGGCCAAGCACCTTGCCTCTTGGCCTCAGAGCCTTGAAGAGCCCGTAGCCGACCGCCAGCGTGATGATTGTTCCGGCGGCACCTGCAATTGCCAGAGAGAGGCCCTCGTTGTTGATGCCAGTTGTTGCATAGTCGGCGAATATCGAGTCGGTGAGACCGTGTTCCTGTCCGCTCGAGATGAACCCGGTGTCTTCGGCGACTGCTTCGAGGCCATCCGGATCGTCGACCGCGAACTGGCTGACAACGGTCGCGAGCAGCATCGTCACCAAGACACTTGCGATCACGAAAACCCGCAACGGGGCCCGGTCCGACTCCTCGAGTTGGGCCCGATCGAGGTCGCTAGCGCCGAAGACGAGGTCGGGCCGCGCCGACAGGACTGCTCCGACCGTGAGAGCGCTGATCACCCCCTCACCGATCCCGATCATCGTGTGTACCCCGACCATTGCCCCGAACACGGTGTCGAATGGCACCGGCGCGGTGGCCCCGAAAAGCCACTGGATCGAAAACGCAGCTGCGGAAAAGATCACAGAGACACCCGCGGCGAGACCGGTGGCGGCAACCACACCCCGGCGGCCTTGCGGCAAGATCCTCCTGAAGCCGGAGTAGGCGGCATACCCGCCGTACGCGGGGATGATTGCCATGTTCAATACGTTGTACCCGAGCGCGGTGAGTCCACCGTCGGCGAAGGCAAGTGCCTGGACCACGACCACAACCGTGACGACCAGGGCCCCGACATGCGGGCCCAACAGTATTGCGGCGAGGGCGCCACCGAGGAGATGGCCCGTGGTTCCGGCAGCCACCGGGAAGTTGAACATCTGTGCCGCGAAAACAAACGCCGCCGCGATTCCGGCCAGCGGCACCATCTTCTCCGTCATCTGCTCTTTGGCCTGCTTCAGAGCGATGGTGACTGTGCCGACGCTGATCGCACCGGTGGCCATGGCGGTTCCTGCGGTGAGAAATCCGTCGGGGGCATGCATGATGTAATCCTAGACCTTGTTGCGAATCGTTCGCAACAACTAGTATCTCCACTGTGAGCGCAGAGAGGCAACTGGCAGAACTACTCCGCGATCGGGGGAACCGACTCACCGAGCCCCGTCTCAGGGTTTGGGAAGTTCTCAACCGGGCCGGTGGGCATCTCACCGTTGAGGAGATTGTCGGAGAGGTGCATAAGGCCGATCCTTCGATCAACACTTCCTCGGTCTATCGCAGCCTTGCCCTGTTTGCTGATCTCGACCTGGTTAGAGAGTCGAGCCTCGGGCCCGACGAGGGCGCGAGGTGGGAGCTGGGTCACCCTGACGACCACTTCCATCTGGTATGCCGGGTCTGCGGGGAGGTTGATCATCACGAGGGAGACCTTGTCGAGAGCATCCGCAGCCATCTCGGCGACGGCCACGACTTCGAAGCCGAAGAGATCGACCTGGTGGTGACGGGCGTCTGCGCCAAATGCGGTGCGGCCTGATCCCACCAGCGGCACGTCTGGTCGAAAGGACGACGTTCCGGTCCTGGGCGTGATCGTCGCCCCTCTCATGGAGCCCTGCGAGACTGTGACGGTGGAGCGTTCGCCAAGTCTGAATCCTGAGCAGCGGAAGGCCGACCTTGCAAAAATGGCCGCCGGGGTGTTCGACATGGTGGTTATTGGCGGGGGAGTCACCGGATGTGGCGTGGCCCTGGATGCCGCCAGCCGCGGCCTATCGGTTGCACTGGTCGAACAACGCGATCTCGCCTCAGGGACGTCGAGTCGCTCCTCCAAGTTGATCCACGGCGGACTCCGCTACCTCGAACAACTCAACTTCGGCCTGGTCCGCGAAGCGCTGGCCGAGCGCAACCTGATGCTGAACCGCCTCTGCCCTCACCTGGTGGAACCAGTTTCCTTTCTCTATCCGCTGAAGCACCGGATATGGGAGAGGATGTATGTCGGCGCCGGGATCCTTCTATATGACGTTCTGGCGAGGTTTGCGGACAACCCCTTGCCGCGGCATAGGCACCTCACCCGGAAGTCGGCGCTAGAACTCGCACCCGCACTCCAGCCGACGTCACTTACCGGCGCGGTCAGATACTGGGATGCCATGGTGGACGATGCGAGACACACTCTCGCCGTGGCGCGGACCGCCGCCAGCCGGGGAGCCCTGTTGGCTACGAGCACTCGGGTGACGGGCATGGTCATTGACGGTGACCGGGTGGCCGGTGTGGTGGCTCGCGACCTCGAATCAGGTCGTGACCTGGCGATACGAGCCAGGTCGGTGATTTCAGCCACCGGTGTCTGGACGGATGATGTCCAGGAGCTTGCAGGTGATCGGGGAATAGATGTCGTCGCCTCGAAGGGGATCCACCTGGTTTTGCCGAAGTCTGCAATCGACTCTGACACCGGCTTGATTCTCCGCACGGAGAAGAGCGTCCTTTTCATCATCCCGTGGCCCGAACACTGGATCATCGGAACCACGGACACTCTATGGTCGTTGCGGCGTGCCCACCCCGCTGCGAGTCTCACTGACATCAACTACCTGCTGGAGCGTGCCAACTCCGCCCTCAAGAACCCGGTCCGCAACGAAGACATCGTCGGGGTTTATGCCGGCTTGCGGCCTCTTCTTACGGGCGAGTCCGAGGAGACTTCGAGGCTGAGTAGGGAGCATGCGGTCCTGGAATCGAAGTCGGGGCTGATCAGTGTCGCCGGTGGCAAGTACACCACATATCGGGTGATGGCCCGGGATGCGGTGGACCAGGCTCGGAAGAGCCTGGGTTTCGACGTGCCCGACTCGGCCACTGATCGGATACGACTCGTGGGTGCCGACCGGCCCTCCGTCCTGGAACGAATGTGTGAGGGGCGGCCTGAGCTTCGAGCAAAATTGGGCACTTCGCGGTTCACCAGGGCAGAGGCTCTCTATGCGGTGACGGACGAAGGAGCGCTCCACCTCGACGACATTCTCACCCGGCGCACCCGGATATCGGTGGAGACTGAGGATCGCGGCACGCTGGTGGCGGAAGAGGTTGCGCGCCTTGTGGCACCAAGTCTTGGTTGGACCGAGGGCGATGTCGAAAGGGAGGTGGCGCACTACCTGGCCAGGGTCGAGGCGGAACGAGACTCTCAGACCCGAACTGATGATGAGACCGCTGACGCGGCCCGTATGGGTGCTCCCGATGTGAGACTGGGGGGCATTGATTGAGATACGCTTCGCAGCTGATGCGTAGCGTCCGAGCTCCGGTCGTGTTGGTCATTTCCATGGCTCTCGCGGCGTGCACAGGTGGGACCGTCGAAGAGACCTCGCCTTCGCCGGTCACCGAGAGCACGGGCCGGATTGTTGTCCTCGACTCACAAGGCGACATCGTGACTCTCGATCCCGACGGCGGGAACCGGGTCCAGATCACAGATGATGGCGAATCAACGCGATACTTTCAGCCGATCTGGTCTCCAGATTCTTTGACGCTGGCCTGGGGTGTTGCCGACTCGAGCGGCTTTGCGGTGGGAATCTCCGAAGACGACGGCTCGGATCGACGCAGGGTCGAGACGTCTGGTTTCCCGTTCTACCTCAACTGGTCACCCGACGGCGAGCAGATCGGAATCCTCCACGGCGGGTCGGGAGGCACCTTCGATTTCGAGGTTGTGGATCCAATTGCAGAGAGCTCAGCGACAATCGACAGCGGATCGCCCTACTACTTCTCGTGGAGCCCGGGAAGTGACGCAGTCGTCGTCCATGTGGGAGGCGACAGGTTGGAGATCTTTGACGAATCAGCCGACCCGATGGATATCGGGCCCGCTTCACCTCGATTCTTTTCTCCGCGCTGGACACCAGCCGGGATCTTCTATGTGGGGCCGGAAGGGGTGACCCGTCGGGCCGACGATGGCCAACCTGAGGTTCTGCTCGATGCTTCAGGGTTCGTCAGCATCAATCCCAACCCCCAGGGATCTCTCGTGGCAATACACAGCCTTTCAGGCCAGGATGGAATCACGGTCGGCCTCGACTCGCAGGAGGATCCGAATTCCGTCTCCATCCTCGACGTCGAATCGGGAGAGGTGACGGCTGTTGCCACCGGACTCTCTGTTGGCTCGTTCTGGAGCCCGGCGGGAAACAGCCTTCTCGTCCTCGAGGTGAACGCCGATGCCAGAGCGATCGATCTTGTCCTCTGGGAAGCAGGAGAAACCCGTACCCTGACAACGATCGGGGTGCCAGGCTCCCTGATATCCGAGGCGCTCGCTTTCTTCGACCAGTACGCGCAGTCCTGGCAGATGTGGAGCCCCGATTCGGCTGCGGTCGTCTTTCCCGGCACGATCGGAGATGCCGCCGGAATCTGGGTTGTCGGCCTCGATGGCGCGGACCCGCTGAATATCTCGGATGGAGAATGGGCCGCCTGGTCTCATGGGTAGACGGGAGTTACGCCCTGTCCAGCGGGGTAATCGCCACCTCGCCCACCCTCCGCCCTTGGGTGCTCCGCACCTGCAACTTCCACGAGTCTGTTTCGACCAGGTCTCCCCGTCTCGGGACCCGACCGAGCCGGTCCATCATGTAGCCCCCGACGGTCCCGTACTCGCCTTCGGGCAGGTCGACGCCCAGCTCGGCCAGGTCTTCGATACGCAGGGTTCCGGTGGTCATGATGCTCCCGTCGGGATTGACCTGGACGGTTTGTTCCTCGGGGTCGTGCTCGTCGGTGATCTCACCGACAAGCTCCTCGGCGATATCCTCCATAGTGATTATCCCTGCCGTGCTGCCGTGCTCGTCGACGACAATTCCGATATGGCTTCGTGAGCGGCGCATTTCGGTCAGGACAGATTGAATCCGTGCCATCTCCGGGACAGCCAGCGCCTCTCGTATCAAATCCGGATCGACGGATCGGCCGAGCGAGGCAGTGTCGATGGCGATCAGATCCTTGATGTGCACGAAGCCCCGGATTTCGTCGAGATCGCCGGTGTGCACCGGGATGCGGGAGTGGCCGGTGCTCTTCATAATCTCGAGAATCTCGGATACCGGCTCGTTGATATTGGCGGCGACAACGTCGGGCCGGGGAGTCATTGCCACCGAGACGTCTCGTTCGGTGAAATCGATAGCACCGGTGAGGAGGTTGTGGGCGAACTCGCCGATGACTCCCTCTTCCTGTCCCGCACCGATGACCATGGCGAGGTCCTCGGCAGAGTGGCCGACGTCGAGGGCATCCGCCGGTCGGACACCGAATATCCGGAGCACACCGTTGGCGACACCATTGAGCAGCCAGATCAGCGGCCGGAAGATGAACATGAAGGCGCGGAACGGCAACGCAAGAACCACGGCGGAGCGCTCGGGCCTGGAGATGGCGATGTTCTTGGGCGCCATCTCGCCGATGACCATATGGAGGAAGACCACGATCATCAGGGCGATACCGAGGGCGATTCCGTGGATGACATTCTCGGGCAACGCAGTGAGTCCCAGACCCGCCTCCAGGAAGCCGGCGATGGCAGGTTCGGCAACTGCGCCAAGCACCAGGGAGGCCATGGTGATTCCCAGCTGGGCACCGGCGAGGGTCAACGAGAGGTCACGGTTGAGCTTGACCGCAATCTGTGCTGACGGCCCCGATGTCTGCTCCAGGACGTTTCGCCGGGCGGTGATGTAGGCGAACTCAGCGGCGACGAAGAATCCATTTGCGATCAGGAGGAGTACCAGCCAGAGAAGGGCGGGCAAGTTCACAGCGTCCTCTCCGGGCGAAGCAGCCTTGTCACCTTGACCTCGTCGACACGCAGCCCATCCATCGACAAGACCTCAAAGGCGAAGCGCCCGGACTTGATGATGTCGCCGGGAATGGGAAACCGCCCCCGGTGAGCGACCAGCAACCCGCCGAGCGTCTCATAACGGCCCTCGGGCCACTCGAATCCGATCAACTCCTCAACTTCGTGACGGTGGAGAAGACCGGAGAGTATCTCGACACGATTGGGGTCTGAAGACGTCACCAGTTCCGTGTCGTATTCGTCCTCGATCTCGCCGAAGATCTCCTCGAGGAGGTCCTCGATCGTGACGATTCCTGCCGTGCCGCCGTACTCGTCGACCACCACGGCCATCCCCTTGCCGCTGGTGCGGAGCTGATTGAGCACGTACTCCAGGGAGGCCGACTCGGGGACATCGAGGGCCGGCTGGCTGATCGAGCCGACTTCGGTGATCGAGAGACGAGCCGGGGCGACCTCGATCGTGTCTTTGATGTGGGCAATCCCGATGACGTTGTCGAGGTCCTCGTCATAGACAGGAAAGCGGGAGTGGCCCGTGGTCGCCGACGCCCGGCGTAGCTCGGTAATTGAGTCGTGCCGGCTCAGCCCAACCACATTCACCCGGGGGATCATGGCGTCGGTGGCGACCTTCTCGGTGAAAGAGAGGGCGCGTGTCAGAAGCTTCAGCTCGCTGTCGTCCAACCAACCTGCTTCTCCTGAAGATCGGATCATCAGCTCGAGCTCCTCGACGGATCTGACGCCCGCCAGTTCCTCCCGGGGCTCGATCCCAACCAAGCGGACTGTCCAGTTCGCCGCCCGATTCAGAAAGAGAATCAGAGGCTGAAGAATCCGATTGACCATTTGCATCGGAACCCCGAACCAGACAGCCGATGCATATGGTTTCGAGATAGCCAGGTTCTTGGGAACAAGTTCGCCAAAGACCATCTGGGCGCCGGTGGCAATGATGAATGCGATGACCAGGGAGATAGCCAGAGTTGACCCATCGGCAAACCACGGGAGGTCGCCGATCAGAGGGCTGATGAGCTGGGCGATTGTCGGCTCGGCAACGAAACCCAGCACCAGTGAGGTGGCAGTTATGCCGAGCTGGGCTCCTGAAAGCTCGAAGGAGAGATTGCGCAGGGAGCGGAGGATTCGTGACGCCGACCTGTCACCCTCCTGGGCTCTGCGCTCAATGAGGCTTCGGTCGACGCTGACGATGGCGAATTCGCCCGCGACAAAAAAAGCGTTGAGCAGGATGAGGATGAAGACTACGAAGAGTCCGACGAGATTGCTTATGCGCCCACCTCATGGCTCAGGCAGGTGTTCGAAACCTTGCTCATCGGCGGCGGCGACCCCCGCTGTCCGAGGGGATTGGGATCTTCCGTTGAGGAGGCTCGCCGTTGGGCTGGTCAGGTTCCACGCGTGAAAAGTATAAGCGTGGCCCGCCGCTCGATGAGAAGGTGTCGGGGAGTCCATTCCGAAGATCGTCAACTCCGTCGTTCTTTACCCAAAGCTCAATCCCCTCTCGCACGAGCAGAACAACTCCTAGTAATTACCCTGCTGACCTCACGAAAGGGAATACATGGCATCTCCGCCCAGAATCGGATCGCGGTGGTCAACACGGTCGACCCCGACAAACTTGCCGGCTTCTGGTCGGAGTTGCTCAACGTCGGGATAGCCCGGCGATCGGGCCCGTACTTCATCTGGCTCGCGCCGCAGTATAAGTGTGGCATATCAGTCGCATTCCAGAAGGTGGACAACCCTACCGACGGCCGGCGTCGTCTTCATCTCGACATGTCTGTGGATGATTTGGAGGCGACCGTCCAACGTGCGATGGCCCTGGGCGCGTCCCGAGTCGAGGACCACACCGCCGGCGATTTCAGCTGGGTTGTACTGGCAGACCCCGACGGCAACGAGTTCTGCTTCGCTCCCGACCACTGAGCAGCCGGGAGCGCAAACATATCTTGGTGTCCGCCTAGAGCACTAGTAATCCAATCCGTCGTCGGTCGTCGTGGAAGTGTCGGCGTTCGCTTCCGGGCCGCCAATCATCTCTCCTGCGGAGTCGACAACGAACCAGACGCCAGCGACGCCCTGGCCGGTTGTGTCGCCCGGATTTGCGTCTGGGGTGTAGCGGTAGAGAGGCGCGCCGTTGACCGTCAGCTGCTCGGATCCATCGGTCCGGGTCGTGGTGCCGAAGATCGAGGCGTCGAGGTCGGACGAGATGGCCGAATCACCGAGAGCGGGTGGCCAGAGATCGGCGCAATCGTCGTAGCAGGCGCTCTCGCCGTCGGTGTCAACGGTGAAGACGTATAGCGTGAACCCGTCGGCGTCGACGAGGATCGTCCCCAGGTCGGTCTCGGTGGCGTGCACTCCATCCATGGCCTCCGCATCGTCGCCGCCGGTGGTTGTGGTGTCACCGGCAGTTGTTGTGGTTTCTCCGGCCGGGGCTGTGGTGTCCCCGGCACCGGGTTCGTCGTCTCCGCCGCACGCGGCGAAAACGAGAACAAGGGTGGCGATCAGTATCAGTCGTGATTTCAAAGTTGTCTCCTTAGTTGTCACCTCCACTACGTCTGTACCCGGTAGATGGTTCGCGTGCCAGAATGGCGTGATGGATGCCGACGTGCTCGGACGATTCCGGGCGGGCGACGAAGAAGCGGTCAAGGCGGTTTATAACCGGTTCTCTGGCGCCGTCTACGCACTTTCCATCTCCATCTTGCGTGACCCGGGCCGGGCAGCCGATGCCACCCAACAGACATTTGTCAAGGCATGGCGTTCCGCTTCGTCATACGACCCGGCTCGGGAATTTGCCCCATGGATCTACTCGATCGCTAGGAGGACTGCGATCGACATCTACCGCAAGGAGAGCCGTCGGATTCCTTCCGACAAGGTCGACACGGTATCGGAGGGAACCTCCATGGAGACAGTTTGGGAGGTGTTCCAGGTACGGCTCGCTGTTGACCAGCTCAGCGACGAGGAGCGGCAGGTGGTTTCGATGAGCCACTTTCAAGAGCTCACCCACCCCGAGATCGCGGAACAACTGGATATCCCGTTGGGTACGGTCAAATCCCGTTCGCACCGCGCTCACCGCCACTTGGTCGAGCTTCTGGGCCACCTCCAAGGTGAAACAGAATGAACCGAATGTCGATTGTGTGCGTAGATCTGAGACACCATGAATAGAGATCGCGAGGCGGAGTACCTCGCTACAGGTACCGGGGATCGTCCGGAGAATTCAGAGAGCCTGGACGCGGCGCGCCGGGTTCTATCCAGCTCGGCCGCGTGGGGAGTCCCCCCCGATTCCGTCGCTGTGGAAGTGCTCGGTGAGATCCGTGCCCAAACCAACCCGTTCCGCGAGCCCCGCAGGCGAATGTCGCCGGTGCGTCTCCTGGCGGCAGCGATGACGCTGGGC
>DATKCM010000079.1:0-10017 GCA_035513195.1 Acidimicrobiia bacterium
GTTCCTCTGGAACCGCTCCGACTTGCGAGCGAGGTGGTTCGGCCCGGACGCAAAGTCCAGCTGGTCTCGGCGTCGTTGTCCCACCGGGGCACCGAAGTGGCGAGGGCGCTCGGATTGCGGATCCGGCGAACCGACCTCGACCTCCCCTTTGGCCAGCCCGATGATTCGCCGATACCGGGTCCGGACCAGGGTCGACCTGCCACCTTCTTCGAAAACGCCGGAGCGTTCGCCAACGATGCCATGGAGATCAAGATGCTCCAGGGCGACTTCGCCGAAGCCGGGCCCGGCCAAGCATGGCTCCGCCTCAAGGTTCCCCTGGTCGAAGGCGAGGAGACCACGGGAGTGGAGCGGGTGGCTGCTGCCGCCGACTTCGGCAACGGGATCAGCAACCTCGGCGGCAAGGAGCGGAGCTGGTTGTTCATCAATCCCGACCTGGAGATCCGGATGGTCCGCCCACCAGATGGCGAGTGGATTTACCTAAATTCTGAGACCCGGATCAGCCCGGGAGGGACAGGGATGGCCTCCAGCACCATCGCCGACCGGGCAGGCTGGCTGGGTGTGGCCGCCCAGTCTCTGTTCGTGGATGCGATCAGGCCAGGCTAGAACTTGAGGGAGGGTCCCCCCGGGCTGGGAGCTCAAACACCGTTGGTGGGAACTCCCCACCCTCCCCGGCTCCTACGTCGCCGGTACTCCCTCCGCCAGCGGGGGGAGAGCTGGGAGCTCAAGCAACGTTGGTGGGTGCCAGCCCCCTCCCTCCGACCTGACGGTCGGAGTACTCCCCCCACCCTACGGGCGGTGGGAGAGATCAAGACGTCGCCGGTACTCCCTCCGCCAGCGGAGGGAGAAACGCGGTGGGAGAGACGTCAGTTCCCTGGAAGGGCTCGCGCCAGTCGGCTGATCTCGTGTGCGGTCGCAATCAGTTTGGGGCGAAACTCTCCCCGGATTTGACCCAGAGTCACCCGCGACGCATGACATGAGATGTTCATCGCTGCGATGACCTCCCGGCGACCGTTAACTATCGGTGCTGCAATCGAACGCACCCCTACCTCCAGCTCCTGGTCGACGAGCGCAAAGCCCGTAGCCCGCACCTCGTCGATCGCGGCTCGAAACTCATCCGGGTCTGTGACCGTGTGGGGGGTCAATCTCTCCAACTTGGTCTGCTCGATGTAGTTGTCGATTTGTGAGTCCGGGAGGCCAGAGAGAAGGACGCGGCCCATCGATGTCGGATAGGCGGGGAGGCGAGAACCGAGAGCAAGTGCGATGGTCATTATTCGCTGGGTCGGAACCCGGGCGACATACACAATCTCGGATCCGTCGAGAACCGACATCGACGATGATTCGCGGACCTCCTCGACCAGACGCTCCATCGGCCGCTGGGCCACTTCGACCACTTCAAGCGACGAAAGGTAGGAGTAGCCAAGGTCGAGCATTTTCGGCGTGAGGGAAAACGAGCGGCTGCTCTGATGTACGTAGCCCAATTCCGCAAGAGTCAGCAACACCCGCCGCGCCGTCGCCCGGGTCAACCCCGTCATCTGAGCGACCTCGCTGAGGGTCTGATTGGTCCGCTCCCGGGAGAAGGAGTTCATGACCGCCAGGCCGCGCTCCAGGGATTGGATGAAGTCGTTGCTTCGCTGGGGCATGCGACGAGTCTAAATCCCGACTGTTCGCAGAGCGAACACTTTGGGATCACGCGCACCCATGTTCCCTCCAACGACTACGGGTGAATCCCTGCGGTCGCAATCATCACCGATCCGGGATCAGTATTCCTCAACCCCAAACGTCGGACGCAATCTCAACGGTACGTTCCAGCTTTCTCCACTGGTCGTCCTCACCGAGGAGATTGCCATGGGCGGTTGAGGAGAATCCACATTGATGGCTGATTGCCAGCCGCTCGAGTGCGACATAAGCTGCCGCCTCCTCGATCCTCTTCTTGACCTCGTCGGCCGGCTCGACGCGAGGCTGTTTCGAGCTCATGAGACCGAGAACGACCATCTTGTCATCCGGTACGAATCGCAAGGGGGCGAAGTCACCTGAACGCTCGTCGTCGTATTCGAGGAAGAATCCGTCGACCGCCATCTGGGAGAACAGAATCTCGGCCACCGGCTCGTACCCGCCTTCTGACACCCAGGCGCTCTGGAAGTTCCCGCGGCACAGATGTACGGTGGCCACCATGTCCGCCGGGCGGTCGCTGATTGCGTCGTTGACCAGACGGCAGTAGAGGCGGGTGAGCTCGTCAGGATCATCCCCCCTCGCTTTGGTCCTCTCACGGATCGAGGGATCACAGAGGTAGGCGAGGTTGGTGTCGTCGAGCTGGATGTACTTGAGCCCGCGCTTTGCCAGATCGGCGATCTCGTTCCGGTACGCGGCAGTGAGGTCGTCGAAGAACTGGTCCAGATCGGGGTAGGTTTCCCGATCGATCGCTTCCCTCCCACCGCGAAAATGCAGCATCGAGGGTGCCGGGATGCACACCTTTGCAGTCTTGGATGTCTGCGCGGCGAGAAAGTCGAAGTCGGCTCCCTGGATGGGGCGGGAGTGACGGATCGGCCCCGACACCTCCATCTTCGGTGGGGAGAACTCGACCTCGGTGCCGTCGCTACGCCGGAAACGGGCGAGGAAATCCCCTTCGGTCACGCTGACACCATCGAGATGCTCTAGGAAGTCGAGATGGAACATGAACCGGCGAAACTCGCCGTCTGTTATCCCGAGAAGTCCGACCTTCTCCTGATTCCTGACGACATCGCCAATGCACTCATCTTCGATCAATCGCAGCTCCTCTGCGGTCAACTCACCCCGGGAGCGACGCTCCCGGGCCTCGGTGAGACGTGCCGGCCGCAGAAAGCTGCCAACATGGTCTGCGCGGAATGGTGGTGAGGTCCTCATCATCTCCTCCAGGTTCTGACCGGAACCCTACAGGCGTCGCACGTCAGCGAGCAGCTCAGGAATGTCATCACGGCTCAGCCGATACAGAAGGGGACGGTTCTTCGGGGGGTTCTGACGAAGTCGCCGAGATTTCCGATCCGGGCTGACTCCTGCGCTGGCGGCGCCGGAACAGGTCCCCCACGGTGGGGATCGCACCCCGCGGCATCCAGAGGAACAAGGTGATGATCAGAGTCCCATAGGCAACCAGCCGGAGTCGCCCGAAGTCGATGAGCACCTCGTCGATGAACGTGAACGTGGCGGCGCCTAGTGCCGGGCCGAAGAGGGTTCCGATGCCACCAAATGCCAGCATGACAAGGACGGACACGTCCAGCTGGGCGAACCCGAATGTCGTCGGGCTGATCCGACCCTCGGTGAAAGCGTATGTGGCTCCGGCCAGTCCGAGCATGGCAGAACCGATCATCGCCGCGTAGACCCGATAGCGGGCGACGTCGACACCGGCGAGTTCTGCGGCCACTTCGTCGTCGCGCAATGCCCGGAATGCCCATCCAAAGTGAGACCGGCGCAACAGTCCATGCACAATCAAGAACACGAGAACCATTACCAGCATGAGGTAGTACGGCGGTATCTGACTCCTGATGAAGGTGCCTGCGCCAGCCGAGATCAAGAACCCGGACTCTCCGCCCGTCAACGTCCCCAGGCCGAGCAGGAGATTCTCGAACGTCAACGAGAAGATGAGGGTGACAATGCCGGTGAAAATGACTCCGAGCGACCGTCGCACCGCTATCCAGCTGAGCAGTCCACCGGTCAAGCTTGCAATGACCGCCGCCAGGGCAATACTGACGACGACGGGGAGACCCACGGTGTCGGCGAGAATTGCCCCGCCGTAACCACCGATCCCTGCCAGGGCGCCGACACACAGGAAGAGCTGGCCAGTGCTGCCGAAAATCAGGTTGAAGGCGACGGCATAGCATGCGAAGGCGAGGCCGAGAATGGCGACTCCCATCAGGACGCGCGAGCTTCCCAGCCAGATCGGAACCAAGGCAGCCAGCGCACCGAGCAGGCCTACCAGGAGGAACATAGGGGCTGACGAACGGGAGGGATGGTGCTCTGTCCCTCCGATGACTGACGTTCCGGTGGCTTTGGAGAATCGACCGGTCATTCTCGAACTCCGAGGAGCCCGGCAGGACGGAGGACGATGGTCAACGCCGCCGCCGCGAGAAGGATGATCAGCGACAAGAACGTGCCGATGTAGGAGGCGGCGATGCTGTTGATAACTCCGAGGATGACGCCAGCGAGGAGAGCACCGGTGACACTGCCGAGACCACCCACCACGGTCACTATCAACGCAAAGACCGTGATCGAGAATCCAGCTGTGACGGTGACCGGGGCCACCATTGATCGGGTCACGGCCACGATCGCAGCCAGCACGCCACTCATGATCAGAATCAGACGAAGCATCGCGCGGGGATCGATCCCGACCAACCTGGCCCCCTCTTCGTCCTCGATCACCGACCGGACCGCACGTCCCAAAGCTGTCCCACGCAAGAAGCCGAAAAGCAACCCGAACGCCACCAGGGTGATGCCGGAGGCAACGAGGCTGCCGCGCCGCATTGGAACTCCGAACACTTCGATGGGGCCACCGCCAATGTGGAGACTGAGACCCGCCAGGGGGTATCGCCAATTGAGAAAGCCGTCGACAACGAAGGCGACACCGAGGGTGAGTAGGAGACTGAGCAACACTCGCCCCTCGCCCTGGAGGCGGTAGACCGGGCGCAGGATCGTGAGGTCCAGGATCAGGCCCAATAGGCCTCCAGCCACCAGCCCGATGCCAACTGCGAGAAGGAGCGGCACCTCTGCGTCCAGCGCGAACAGGACCACCATCGCGGAGATAACAGCCATCTGCCCATAAGCCAGGTGGAGGACACCGCCCAGCCCGTAGACCAGGGTGAGCCCGGCCGCCAGAAGCCCGAACTGGAATCCGAGCACGATCCCGTCGAGGATGCTGGCGATCATGTCACTCCAAGATATGCACCGCGGACCCGGGGGTCGGCCGCCAATTCCTCGGCAGTCCCCTCGATGCTGATCACTCCGTCCTCGAGAACGTACCCACGGTCACAGAAGGCCATCGCCAGCGGAACCTGCTGTTCAGCGACCAGTATTGTCAGCCCTTCGCGACGCATCGCGTCGAGGGCCTCGTAGGCTTCGTGGGCGAGCTTGGGCGCCAGACCCGTCGTCGGTTCGTCGAGCACGAGCAGGCGGGGACGAGCCATCAGCGCTCGCGCCATGGCAAGCATCTGTTGCTCGCCACCGCTCATCGTTCCCGCTCGCTGGCTCCGCCGCTCGGCGAGCCTGGGAAACACGTCGAGCACCACTCTCATCGTCTCGGGGTCAGGGCGTTTGGGATACGCCCCGAGAGAGAGATGCTCCTGCACCGTCATCCGGGGGAAGAGGTGGCGCTCAGCCGGGACGAAGCCCAGGCCGAGCCGGACGAGTCGATGAGCCGCCATTCCGGTCAGGTCGTCTCCCTGGAAGAAGACCTCGCCCGACGACGACCCGAGAAGCCCGCACATTGCCCGGAAGAGCGTGGTCTTTCCGGCGCCATTGGAGCCGATGATCATCACCGCCTCACCCTCATCGACGTGGAAAGAGACGTCGTGGACGACGTCGTTGCCCTGATAGCCCGCGTGAAACCCACGTACCTCAAGCACGTCCCACCTCCGTTCCGAGATAGGCTTCGACCACGTGTGGGTCTCGCATCACTTCCTCGGGGTGGCCCTCCGCTAATACTTTCCCGAAGTCGAGAACGACGATCCGTTCAGCCAGTCTCATCACCGCCTTCATCACGTGTTCCACCCAGATAACCGTCACCGAGAATCGGTCGCGAATTGTCTGCACGATCTCTATCGAGGCGTCTAATTCGGTGTCATTCAGGCCGGCCATGACTTCGTCGAGTAGGAGGAGCCGGGGTCTTCCCGATATGGCGCGGGCTAACTCCAGGAACCGCTGTTGGTGCAAGTTGAGATTGCCGACCTGCTCGTGCCGGCGATCTCCCAACCCGACAAAGGCGAGGGCCTCCTCAGCGAGCGCAAGCGCCTCTTTCTCCTCGCCGTGTGTACCCGCTCGCCCGAACATGGCCCCGACCGCGACATTCTCCAACACGTTCATCGAAGGAAAGGAGCGAGGAGTCTGCTGTACCAGGGCAATCCCCTTCTGGCGGACCCGATGCGGGCGATCACCGGTGATGTCGTCGCCGGCAAAAGCCATTCGCCCGCCGGTGAGATCCTCCAAGCCAACGATCAGCTTGAGCAAGGTGCTCTTACCAGCGCCATTGGGGCCGACGACGGCGAGAATCTCGCCTTCGTCGACCCCTATGGTCACCTTGTCGACGGCTGGAAGACCACCATACGACTTCTCGACCTCTGCGAGTTCGAGAAGAGACATTCGATGGCCTATGGCTGGAAGGGCTCGAGGGGATCGGACTGGCTAAGCAACTCGAACCACCAGTCACCGGCTTCGTTCAGCCCTTCAGGTGCCGGACCTTCACTGATCAGCGTGAGGATCGGCTGGGCTGCTGCCAGTTCTCCCCACTCTGTCCAGCTCACCGTGTGTGCATAACCCTCCAGCTCATACGACTGGCTGTGCAAGTACTCGGCTATAGCAGCCGGGTCGTCGCCCACGTTGGCAACCGCATCGGCGACCATGGTCACGATTCCGAAGCCAGCGACGGCGTCGTCGGACATGAGCTCATTGTCGGAGAATGCAAGGTAACGCGCAGCGAGGTCCTGGTAGCTATCACTGAAGTAGTCGGCGCAGGAGAAGTCGGAATACCGGCCAATGGCCAGATCCGCCAAGCCACCGACCACGAGGGCGGGTGGCGTCCAGGCACCGGTAACCGGCACATCGCCGACCAGGTCGGCGGACAGTGTGACTATCGCCGCGTTCCCTGGCGGGTGGCCGGTGGCGATGACCATCTCGGCGCCGGAGTCAGCTATAGCGCGGACAAACGGCGTGAAATCGGTGTCCGGGGGAACCGGAGCCACCTGAATCTCTCCATAATCGACTTCCGAACCCTCGAATGTGTTCTCCACTGATGCCTTGACAGCCTGCCCCCAGGCGTAGTCGGCCACTATGACGCCGACGTTGGTGATCCCCTGCTCCTGGGCATACTGGAGGATCGGGGCTGCAACCATCGCAGCCGCCGGGAGGCAGGTGCGGAACACGTGCCGGCTGTCCGCTGTGAGGGCGGCCTCCGTCCCGGACTTCACCAGGAACGTAGGTGTCTGCAGCTCCTCAGCAACCGGCGATACCGCGGCACCAACGGTGCTGGAGATGATGCCACCAACAGCAACTACCCCTTCCTCGACAAGCCGCTCGAATCCGGTGACCCCAACATCGGCGTCATTCTCCGAATCCTGCGTGACTATTTCGATCATGCGACCGTTCACCCCGCCTGCGGCGTTGATCTCTTCGGCCGCGAGGGCCATCCCGTCCCGTACCTGAACTCCCCAAGGAGTGAAGGTCACAGAAAGGTCGACGAGCATCCCGATCTTGATCGGCTCGCCCGGTTCTGCGCTTGTGGTGGTATCGCCACTGGTAGTGGTGGTGTCCCCGGCCGTCGTAGTGGTGCCGCCGGCCGCCGTGGTGGTGGTGTCGCCGGTGTCACCTCCACATGCCGCCAGCACCAGGGCTAGGGCTGCCACCAGTGCCAGTGACGTCAATGTCGAACGTTTTCTCATGGTCCTCCTCCGGTTCTTATCTTCTATGCGGATCTCGTCTCTCTTGCGGTCGACGATTGGTTTCAGCACACGAGCTATGGCGACGAACCGCTGCGGATTCGACGCCGATCTCATTCTTACGCCTGACGAACAAATGTGCGTTGTCCGGACACACTGTGGGAGTGTACGCTCGCAACGCCCGAGTAGGCCACTGATAAAACGAAGGCTGGGACAAGTTCATTGAAACGCTCACCGAAGCTTGAAACGCTGGATCTTGCCGGTAGCGGTGCGGGGGAAGTCCTCAACGAAATCCACCACGTGGGGGTACTGGTACCTCAACAGCGTTTCCTTGCACCACTGCTGAAGCTCTCCCACAAGAGCATCCGACGGTTCCTGGTCGGAACCTAGAATGATCGCGGCTTTGATTCGAGAGAGGCCATCGAGTTGAACCGCGACCACAGCTGCCTCGTGAACGGCATTGTGCTCCATGAGACGATTCTCAATCTCGATGGGGCTGACCCAGAGACCACCGATCTTCATCATGTCGTCGACCCGGCCCTCATAGACGTAGTAACCACGCTCGTCCCGGTGATACCTGTCACCCGAGGCGAACCATCCGCCTGAGAGCTTCTCTCGGGTTCGGCTGCTCTGATGCCAGTAGTGGGCAAGCGCGCTCGGTCCTCGAACCCACAACTCGCCGGGTTCACCTTCCGGGGCAACGTCGCCATCCTCGTCGCGCAACTCGAGCTGATAGCCGTCGACTGCGACTCCGGAGGTCCCCGGTCTGACGGCGCCAGCCCGGTTGGAGCAATAGATGTGGAGCATCTCGGTGGAACCAAGCCCGTCGAGGATCTCTATGCCGGTTCGCTGGTGAAACTGCCTCCAGGTTTCAGGAGGCAGGGGCTCGGCCGCTGAAACCCCGAGACGAACCGACGACCAATCCGTGTCCCCGAAGGTTGGATGGGCAAGGATGGCGGCGTATAACGCCGGAACCGAAAAGTAGACGGAGGGCGAATGCGAGCCGACTCTTTCCAGGAGCTTGTCCGGCGAGGGTGGCCCCACGGAGTAGACGGAAGTTGCCCCGACCGACAATGGGAAGGTGAGGTTGTTGCCAAGGCCGTAGGCATGGAACATCTTGGTGCTCGAAAACACGACGTCGGCGTCGGTGAGCCCCAGCGTCGGTCGGGCATAGTGCTCGCATGTCGCCTGCACATCTGCGTGGCTGTGTACGACACCCTTGGGTGGCCCCGTCGAACCCGAGCTGTAGAGCCAGAACGCCATGTCGTCGGGATGAGTGACTACCGGGTCCACTTCCCGGTCTCCGTCGGCGAGCCATGGGTCGAATGAGTCGGCGTCCCCCGCATCACCGTTGGCGACGACGAGACGTACATTCGGCCGCATGGCGGCCTCGGGCCCGACCTTGTCCATGAAGAACGAGTCGACGATCGCAGCCACCGCGTATGAGTCGTCGAGGAAGTAGCCGAAATCCTTAGGACGAGCCAGGAAGTTGACAGGAATCGGGACCGCCCCGATCCGCATCGCTCCGAGAAACGCCGCGGAGAAGGCCGGAGTGTCGTCCAACACCAGGAGAATCCTCTCCTCGCGGTGTACGCCAAGGTCATTCAATCGCGAGGCGACATTACAGACAGCAGTGTGTAGATCGCCGAAGGTCAGCTCGCGATCGTCGGCGGTTATCACGGCGGTCTTATGCTCACGCCCGGCCTCCAGGTTGGAGTCGATGAGAGTGCTGACGTTCGACGTGGTTTGCATGGAGCTTGTTCGCATGGGCGTTTGGTCACCGTCCAATACCTTTGGCGACTCTATACGAAACTCCGCTCGGATCGCTGCGGCGTCGGGAGGGTTGCGATCAATCGCGGCGTAGCGGTTCTCACGACGTACCCCCCGACCGATGGCGGCAGTCCCGGTTCTGTCGCGAGTCGCGACAACCGGATTGTCTGACATCCGCGGGATACCGTTAGGTCATTTCGACCCACCGGATCGCAGAAGGTCACGGGATTCTCACATATTCGTAGTCGGCTGGCATTTGGTCGATGCCGCGGGTCGGCGG
Source organism: Acidimicrobiia bacterium (assembly GCA_035513195.1). Classification (GTDB taxonomy): domain Bacteria; phylum Actinomycetota; class Acidimicrobiia; order Spongiisociales; family ZC4RG35; genus MA-ANB-1. Next base: position 9,664 of record DATKCM010000079.1, read on the forward strand.
AGCGATCCACGGTGCGAATTCCCCCGGAGTCTGATAATGCGGCTCCATGACTTCCTCGATGAACGCCCGGTCGTCACTCGTAGGCAACCACTCGTCCCGTCGTCCTTCCCACTCAGACTGTGGCAGCACCATGCCTTCGGCGCTCACGTTGAGATCGCCGAACTCCCCGATGGCTCTGTTGAACGCAACGTGCGGCAACGTAATCTCGAATTTGATACCGTGGTCGGCGATCTCCCGGTTCCACCTCGAGATGCCACCCAGACAGTCCTCCATGAAGTCATCTCTAAGCCGCGCATTGAGCGCATTCAGGGCCGGAACCTCGACCTGCTGTAACTCCTCACCGACCAGCTTCAT
>DATKCM010000080.1:0-11770 GCA_035513195.1 Acidimicrobiia bacterium
AAGCCTCCGATTCGTAGGCTCTGCGCCCGCAGTCGGCGAGTGGGAACTTCAAGTCCTGCTCAACGGCAAGCAGCTTCCCGGGGGAGGTTTCTCCATTCTCGGAGACGAACAGCCGAAACGCTACGTCACCTTTTACGGGCATCCCGAAACTCCGGGCCTGGGTGTCCTCGGAGAACAGGGGCCGCAGGAGACACTCGAGCGGATGGCTCCTTTTGTTGCGGCATACGAGGCGGACGGCTTCCAGACGATCCCCACCTTCGAAATGCTGGCCTCGGTCGCCGCCGCCGACATCACCGACGATGGTGATTACAGCTTCGAGTGGCCGATCGCGACTTTCACCGAATGGATCGAAGTCGCCGAACAACAGGGGGCGTACGTGATTCTCGATCTCCAACCGGGCCGTGAAGACTTCCTGTCACAAGCAAAGCAATACGAAGAGCTTCTCCTCCACCCTCATGTCGGGCTTGCTCTCGATCCGGAGTGGCGGCTCAAGTCCGACCAGATCCATCTCCAGCAGGTTGGGAGGGTCGATGCAGCGGAGGTCAACCAGGTGGTCGATTGGCTAGCTGACCTGGTGAGGGACAACGGCCTTCCCCAGAAGATGATCATCGTCCACCAGTTCCGCGAACTCATGATCCAGGACCGTGCCACGCTCAAGGAGCGCCCCGAGCTGCAGATGGTCATCCAGATGGACGGTCAGGGGCCGATTTTCACCAAAGACGAGACCTGGGCAGTCTTGACCTCGGGTACCGAGGACAACCACTGGCGATGGGGTTGGAAGAACTTCTTCGACGAAGACTCCCCTACCCCGAGCCCGGAGCACACGATGGGAAAAGACCCGGTTCCGGTCTTTGTCAGCTACCAGTAGGGTGACCCGATGACGAAATTCGCCTACTTCTGCGGCCACGAGCAGTGGCATCCGGAGGAGCTCGTGGTCCATGCCCGTCTTGCCGAAGAAGCCGGGTTCGACATGGTTGTGGTCTCCGAGCACTTCCACCCGTGGGTCGACGACAGCTCCGCATCCGGGTTCGCTTTCTCGACCATCGGGGCAATGACGGCCGCCACCTCCACACTCGAGTTCGCCACCGGTGTCACCACGCCACTGTTCCGCTATCACCCTGCGGTGGTGGCTCAGGCTGCGGCCACCCTCGACCGTCTCTCCGGGGGGCGCTTCACCCTTGGCGTCGGAACCGGCGAGAACATCAACGAGGGTCCCCTCGGTTACGAGTTCCCGGCTTACCCAGAGCGAAACGCCCGGATGCGCGAGTCGTTGGAGATCATGCGCCGCCTCCTCGACGGCGAGAAGCTCACCTTCAACGGCGAGTTCTACCGAACCGACCGCGCCAAGCTCTATTCGCCACCGCTGGGGAATGTGCCCATCCTGCTAGCGGCAGGCGGGCCCAAGTCGGCTGAATTGGCAGGGGAAATGGCCCAGGGTGTCGTGACGTCGGTCAAAGATCCAGAGGAGACCCGGGAGAGAGTCATCGAGCCGCTCCGCCGCGCCGCAGGCTCAGACGACCCGACGGTTCTTGCCACGAAATGGTCACTTTTTGCCTCCAACGACGAGGAAGCCTGGGAAGCACTCCACTCGTGGCGGGGACTGCGGGCACCGGGACGGCTCGAGGCTGTGGACCCGGCGACATTGCGCGAGCGCGCCGACGAGCTTCCCCGTGAAGAGGTCCTCGGTCGTTATCCATTGGTCAACGACCCGTCGGAGATCGTTGCCGCATATAGCCCGCTGGTCACCGACCTCGGCGCGGATATCGTCACATTCCAGATGGCTTCTCTCGACCAACCCGCGTTGATCCGTCTCATCGGCAGCGAAGTACTCCCCGAACTCCGCTCCCTGTAAAGGCGTTAGAGCACTAGTTGATCCTGGTGATCAGCTCGATGAGCTGGAGCAGGTCCTGGACCACATTTGGCGCCAGATCGGGTGTTTCGACTGCCCGGTACAACGACGGAACCTGCTCTCTCACTCTGCTGAGGATGAATGATGCGTCTTCTGACGGTGTCTCAAATAGGAGCTCAATCTGTGGATAGAGCCTGCCGGCCAGGGCGGGCCCGAACGTGGCGAAGAGATCGACCCGATGCCCGTCCACGTCTCGCGTGGCGACATGATGGAGGTCACCGCCTCCGACAACGATTTCGACGATCGTGAAATCGACGCCATCGGTCGTAACCGGTTCCGACCCGACAACTTCCACGCCCTGATCCAGGAAGCCATCGATGCTCTGGGCGAAGCCCGACCAGAAGTTCGCCGCGATCCCCTCATCTCCGTCGCGAAGGCCGGAAACGACGTCCGCGACTGACGCTCCCTCGGCGAGAGCGGCGAGGGCGGACTGCTCCGGGACCGCCAGGGAGGCAGCAGAGGCGAACTCCCCGGCTGCCAGCCGTGCGAAGAGCTCTTCGACGGCCTGCTCGGCGGTCTCCGCGCCAGTCCCCGACTGGGCCCCCGGTTCCTCGGTGCCTGAGCAACCGAGCAGCGTCAAGACGGCGAGGACCAGCGCACCGAGCCGTCTAAACCACATGTTCTGGGATCCGACCGGTGCGTATCAAACTGCTGCGTTGTGAGGTGTCATTGAGGCCGGCGGCGAACCAGAGCCAGACCAGATATAGGACGCCCGCCACCTCGAGGGCCCAACGCCATGGATCGGCCAGGGCGCGCTCCCAGGCCAGAGCCCAGAAAGGCGACGATCCGGCGGCGAATTCCACGCCAAAGAAAGGCCAGAAGAGGACTTCGGGATCCGCCCACATGCCATCGAGCAGCAGATGAAACAGCCATGCCACGCCGACTGCCATGAAAGCTCGCCTCCGTCTACCACGTCGGGTCATCAAAAGCACCAGTGCCATGTAAACACTTGCCACCGTTAGCGAGTGCGCCCAGAGCTCACCTCTCGAATAGCGGCTTGCAAGAAGAAGTGTGCCTATGGAAAGGTCGATCAGGTCGGGCAGAACCACACCAAGGAATAGAAAGCGGACGTCAACTTTCGGATCGCGGAATATCCAGCGGAACAGCCAGAGAATTGCCGCCAGTCGCCATATCAACATGTCCTGCCGGACTCCTACGCGACGAGTATCCGGCGGCAGTGGACACACCGCGGAATCTCGGCGCTCATTGCCTCGTTTCTTTCCGCCGGCGAAAGGGCCATGTTGCAACCGCCACAGACTCCGTTCATGAACCGGCCGACTGCAACCCCCTCCTTGGCGGCGCGGAGCGACTCGTAAAGCTCGAGCAGGTCAGGCGGCACCGGCGAAATCGCTTCCGCCTTGCGCTCTTCTTTGCGCGCAATCTCCGCATCGATCCGCTTCCAGTCTTCCTTGATCGACGCTTCGAGCCGGGCCTTCTCCCCGACCAGGCTCTCACGACGATCCTGCAGCTGGCCCACCTGTTCGCGAACCGGGTCCACATTGTCGAGAAGCTTGAGCACCCGGCTCTCCATGGCTTCCCGCTGTCCTTTCAGACTTTCGACCTCGAGCCTCATGTGCTCGGTCTCGCGGGCGCTCATGCTCCCGGCAAAGAGACGGGTCTCGTGCTCATTCAATTTCGCCTCGAGCATTTCCAGTTCTCCCTCGGACTTGTCGAAGTCCAGCTCCAGAGTCTTCAGGGTCTCGGAAGCCTCGGCGATTTCAGGAGCCAGAGCCTCCAACTCCTCATGAGCGGCCTTGTATGCGGCCAGCTCGGGGAGGTTCTGGCGTTCCTCGAGTAAGCGGTCGATTCGCGAATCCAGATCCTGGACATCGAGGAGGTCGGCAAGACTGGTTAATTCCATGCAAAAAGCAGGCTAGTGGCCCGTCGCTTAAATACTTGTGGCGTCTCTCCGGCCCTCGGCGCCACGCGCACACTATTTAACCGACAGACCACTGTGGCGTTATCGGTGCTGTTATCCGGCCGCAGCCCGGGACGACCCTGCGCGTCCGGCAGATCAACCCCATGTCTCAGGGTCGATCCCGGTGAAGTCGACCACTTCGACATCGGGGATGGTGGCGGCCAGCGCGACGAGGCCACGCATACCCGGCCGTTCCGTTGCCGCATGTCCCGGGTCGACGATTGCCAGACCAAGATCGAGGGCCTGAACCGTTCGATGGTGCGAAACGTCTCCGGTGACCAGCGCATCGGCAACCGCCGCGGCCTTCTCCACGAAATCCGAGCCGGATCCAGGGACAACTGCGACTCTTTCCAGCACAGTTTCCCTATCCCCCGAGACCCGGAGCCCGGCGATGCCCCAGGTGTCAGCGGCAATCGCATCCAGCACTCCAAGTGTTCCCTCGAACGACCCGAAACGGCCTATCGCGGGAACCCCTTCAGCCTCATCGTCGCCAAACGGCCTGACGTCGGCCAGGTTGAAGACGGCAGCCAGGGCATCTGCGGTGCCGCCTGGTGCGGCGTCGAAGTCGGTGTGGGTGACCAAGAGCGCAGTTCCGACGTGGATCAGGCGGAGGGCACGTGCGGCCGGGGACCTCCCTGCGACCATCCTGTTGATCGGGGAGAACAGCAGCGGGTGATAGGTGATCAGAAGATCTACCGGGTCTGCTTCAACCGCCGCAACGACATCCTCCGTGACCTCGTGGCAGACGCCCACCCGGTCGACGTGGCTCGTTCTATCCCCGAGCTGGAGGCCAACCGGATCCCAGGAAGCGGCTGTCTCGGGCCGTGTCCGCTCCGCCAGATGGGCGTCGATCTCTTTGACTGTCGGCACAAAGGGCAGAGTAACTCAACCGAAACCCGATACCCTCCCGGCATGGAGATCACCGCGGCCAATTCCTGGAGCCCTCCGGAGGGCTGGGCCTCGATCACGGTTGTCGACTCTCACGCCGGAGGTGAGCCATTCCGTGTTGTCACCAACGGCCTCCCGGAGATACCCGGAGGCACGGTTCTCGACCGGCGCCGGTACGCCAGCCAGCACCTCGATCATCTCCGGCAGGCGCTGATGTGGGAACCGCGAGGTCATCGCGACATGTACGGAGGGTGGATCGGCGCTCCCGTGGCTCCGGATTCGGACTTCTCGATCCTGTTCACCCACAACGAGGGTTACTCGACGATGTGCGGCCACGGCATCATCGCTGCGACCAAGGTCGTGCTGGACACAGGGATGATGCCGATCTCGTCGCCAGAAACCACCCTCAAGATCGACACTCCTGCAGGCCAGATCACCAGCGTCGCCGCAATCGTCGACGGTGCGGTCGCCCTTGTTCGTTTCCGCAACGTCGCATCGTTTGTCGACGGCCTCAATGAGGTGGTCGAAGTGGATGGAATCGGAGCGGTCACGTACGACCTCGCCTTCGGCGGCGCGTATTACGCATACGTGGACGCCCCTTCGATGGGTATCCCGTGGCCGCCGACTGACAGCCTGGCTTTGATCGATTACGGGAGGAGGATCAAGCGCGCCATCGCGGAACAACGTGATATCCATCATCCCGAACACGAAGACCTCGGGTTTCTCTACGGAGTCATTTTCAGCGGGCCGCCGGTCGACCCTCACAACCACGTTCGTAATGTATGCGTCTTCGCCGATGGTGAGATCGATCGCTCACCGACCGGGACAGGGGTGTCGGGGCACGTCGCCCTCGAAACGGCACGAGGCCGCATGGCTCAGGGAGATCGAATCGTTGTCGAGAGCATTGTCGGCAGTGAGTTCTCCGGGACCCTCGCCGAAATCGCCCGGGTCGGCAATCGAAAGGCAGTTGTTCCCGAGGTCTCGGGCACAGCGCACATCACCGGCAGATCCGAATTCTGGTTCGACCCCGAAGACGGGCTCAGTCCGGGTTTCCTGCTCCCGTAACCTGCCCATAGCCGGGATGCGCGACAGCGGTCCTCGCGGCCAGAAATGTGGTCAGCGGAACGGCTGCGACGAGTCCTATCGAGCCAACGAGCGTCCGGACAATTTCGACGGCGACTACCTCTGAACTGACCACAAACCCCATCCCCATCCCGGAGAGGCTGAAGAGAATGAGCAGAGGCAACGCCGCACCCGCGTAAGCGAGGAGAAGGGTGTTGACCGTGGAAGCTATGTGGTCGCGACCGACCCTGAGCCCTGCAGCGAACAGGTCAGCGGAGGTAAGGGTTTCGTTGGCCGACCTCAATTCCCACACCGTGGATGCCTGGGTGACGGTCACATCGTCGAGAGCACCAATCGTTCCGAGAACGATACCTGCGAGTAACAGGCCGCTCAGGTCGATTCCAGGAACCGCGATCAGGTAGAACGCCTCGTCGCTGGCGAACCCCGAGAACCTGGCGAGGAGAAGAACGACCCATGAGAGAGCCACCGTGATAGTCAGCGCGCCGAGCGCGCCAATCGCTGCCACGTGCGTCAACGGGTTGGGGCCATGGGTCACATACAACGAGATGAGCGCGATTGCCCCGCCTCCGACCAGAGCAACGAACACAGCATCGCGCCCCGCAACAATCGCCGGCACGATGAAAAGCATCAACACCGCCACGCTGGCAGCCAGGCCGAACAGGGCCAGCACTCCTCTCATCCGGGCCAATACGACCACCGCCAGCCCGAACAGGAGCGTCACGGCTGCGACCAGGGCGCGGCGGTCGCGATCGGCGTACTGATAGGACAACGTCTCATCCTCGAACCGGACCACGTTCACGAAAACCCGGTCGCCCACTTCGAAGACAGGATGGCCTTCGCCCACCGAGAACTCCTGGACGATTGGAGCGTTGCCGTCGTGGAGGTCGAAGCCGACCAGGTGGCACAGGAGTTCGGCGGCATAGCTGCACGGCTCATCGGTTGCGGAGGCGACCGTGGCCGGAATCGCATCGTCGGCGAAACCGAGTGCGGAGAGATCGACATCCGGCAACTCCTTCGGCACCAGGACGACGAGGCCAACCAGAACAAAGAGAGCCATCCCGACCACGAGCGACGGCTGCCATCCCGGGAGTTTCAACCGGCGACGATCCGGCCCAATGAGGGTGTTGAGGTCGTCATGGCCGTCGGGCATTGGATGAGGTTAGGGGCGGTGAGAAGCCTGAGCGCGTCAGGAGACCGCGACCGGCATGTCTCGTTGCTCGACCCGACCGTCCGCATGCTTGGCGAACCTTCCCTGGGAGCGGGGATGCACCGGGCTCGGCCCACCCCAATTCCACTCTCCGAAAAGAGTCCTCTGATAGTCGTCGACGGCCTGGCGCAGCTGTTCAGGGCTGTTCATTACGAAAGGGCCCATCTGAAACACGGGTGCTCCAATCGGCCTTCCCTGGAGCATGAGGAACTGAGCCGGGCCGCCATTGTTCATCAGGCGGAGCGGCTCGTCTGATTTGACCCGGATACCCGTTGCGGCGGCTACCCGGGCACCGTTGACGGTCACGTCATCGCCCATAAAGAGGTGGAGGGTCCGATTCAGGCCCGAAGGAGCGGCGGGGAGCTCCCATTCGCTGTCGGGGTCGAGACGGATGAGCCAGATTGAAAGATGGCTGTCCTGGCGCGAAGCCCATGAATCGGGGGGCGGAGCAGGTGGTGTGTGCCCATCAGAGGCGCCTGCGATCATGTCGACGCTCACTCCGGGAACAGGTACAACTGTCGGAATGTCCTCGTCCCACAACATCGAGAAATGCGCAGGGACCATCTTCGATTCCGGCGGCAGGTTGAGCCAGATTTGGAACAGCTCGAGCGTGTTCGGGCCGCTGTCGTTGATCAGGGGGAACATCTCGGCGTGCATAACCCCCGCGCCTGTGGTCAGCCATTGCACGTCGCCTCCTCCGTACCGCCCGGTCGCTCCCAACGAGTCGGAATGGTCGACATATCCCTGCCGGACCACGGTGACCGTCTCAAAGCCGCGGTGCGGGTGTCTGGGAAATCCGGGAACCAGATCGCCGTGGTACATGCTCCAACCGTCCCTGTAGGAGAAATCAGCCCCGATCTGACGCCCGTGGAGAGAAACTGCGGGACCCATGACGTCGTTCCCGGCCGGATAGCGGTCGAGGTGATGGACCGTCATGATGAATGGATCGGCACCGACCCACGGCATACCAAGTTCAATCAGATCGACAATCGCGCCACTCACCTCGCCATTCTAGGAGCTCCGGGGGTCTCCCAGGCTCACCCTCGCGCCAGGTCGCGGCTCAGAGACTGGAGTCGACGAGGGCGGTCGCCTCGCTGGCTGTGCCACGCATCCGGGCAAGACAAGTGTGAAGCAAGCGCCTCCGAGCCTCTTCGAGCGGCGATACGAAGCCTTGCCACCATGCGAGACCACGATGGCCTCGACAATTGCCAGTCCAATCCCCAGGCCAGGATTGGTTGCGTTCAGCCGGTTCGCTCCCCTCTCGAACCTCTGCCAGACGAGGGCCTCATACTTGGTCAGCACCCCGTCACCGTTGTCGTGCATCTCGAAGACCAGATCCGATCCCTCGATCCGGCTGACGAGGATGGCGGTGTCACCCCCGTAGCGAACCGCGTTGCTGAGCAGATTCGACAGCGCCTGCTGCACCCGGACCGGGTCGACGCGGACCGCGGTATCGCTGGCGAGGTCGGTCTCGATCTTCGTGCCGGAAGGCTCGACAACGCGCATCGCCGAGTTCACAATCGACGAGAGCGCCACCTCCGAGATTTCGAGCGGCAGATTCCGATGCACCCCGCGGGCGAGCATCACGAGGTCGGAGACCAGGCGCGACATGTGATCGGCTTGGTTGCTCGCCTCGGCGACCATCTCCTGACGGGCATCCGCCTGGAAGTCGTCCCCGTCGTTGTGGAGAAGGTTGAGGTAGCCAACGATCGCAGTCAACGGCGTCCTCAACTCGTGGCTGACAGATGCAACCAATTCGGAGCGCTGCTTCTCGACTCGCTTTTGATTCCGTCGGATGGCCAACAACTGCCTGAGAAATATGAGGATTCCAACCGCCAGCACGGCGTCGAGGAGCAGCACTGCATCTGAGTCAGGGGCGACTGTGCGATAGGTGCTGACGTGGACTCCGAGAAGTGCGGCGCCAAGCAAGTAGGGCCATATCAGGGCGAGCAGCGGAGAGTCCAACTCGGGGAACTCGCGTTTCTCCGGTGCTCTGTCCACGACCGAGGCAGCAGCCACGAACATGATCGCCGCAATCAGCAACAAAGGCCACGCAGGATCGGCTTCGGCGAGAGTGACTCCTACCCCACGCCGTAGAAATATAAAATCGGAAACGACCTGGACGCTCAAACCGAGAGCCACGAAGATAAGTCTGACGTCGAGATGGAAGTGGCTCCTCCTGATGATCATGATCATCAGGCCGACCACCACCAACACGTCGAGGATCGGGTAGGTCGCCGCGATCGCCGTCTGCCACCACGGGGCACCGGCGAGACTCTCAACAAGCTCGCGGAAAACTGCCGTCCATACCAGCACCGCCAGGGAGACCCCACCAACCATGGCGTCGACGAGGGTGGGCACCCATTCCCGACCACCTCGTTCGAGACGGGCGAACATGATCAAAGCAACGATGAGGATCAGGTATGAGCCGAGGAAGAATGCGTCGAGCACGCCCACGGCCGGGACTTCCTGGCCAGGGGCAGGCCGATGCTGTCAGAGAAAGCGTTGACATACTTGATCCGACGGTCCAACTCACCCTGCAGCGTGTCAAGCTCGTCGGAAAGATGGATGTCAGCAGACGCGACGCTTGCACCCAGCATCGGGGGTGGGATCGGACCACCGAAAACCAGAGGGGAACCTGTCAGGTTGATCATGTCGAGAAAGTCCCTGTTTGGTGTTGCCACCACGCCGCCCAAAGTCCCGAACGATTTCGCCAGCCCTACCGCGATCACCAGGCGCTCATGCCACCCGGCCCGGCTCAGGTAGGTGCCAGAACCCCGGGGCCCGGACCATCCGAAACCATGAGCATCGTCGCAGTAGACATGAAGCCGGGGATGTTTCTCCAGCAGAGGGTGAAGCGCCTCTACCGGAACGGTGTCACCATGCATTGAGAAGAGGCCATCGGTGATGTACCAGGCTGCACCTTCATCATCCGACTCCGAAAGACGGCGGTCGAGTCCTTCGATGTCGTTGTGACGGATCATCTCCACCCGCACCCCGTTGGATACCAGCGCCGGGGTCACCGCCAATAACGAGGCGTGCGCCTGGCCGTCGACATATGCCACATCTCCCCCTCGCACCAGTACCGGCAAGGCAGCCAGATGAGCGAGGGTGGTGGTCCCGGCGAGGATCACCGGAGCCTGGAACATCTCCTCGAGGCGCTCACTCAGGTCGCCATACAGCCCCAAAGCTGTGTAGGCGATCGAAGAAGAGTAAGAGGTTCCAAAACGACGGGTTGCATCGATCGCGCCGTGGATGAGTCGCTCGTCGTTGCCCAATCCGAGATAGGAGCAGAGGCCGAAGTTGGCCACTTTCTGGCCCTGGATGATGATGGTGTCACCGGCAGAGGAGTCTTCGATCAGTTGACGGCCGACACCCAGTTCGTGAGCGGTTGTGCTGGTGGCCCTGAACATGTCGAGCACCCGTTGCGCCCGTAGCCCTTTTCCATTCGTTTTACCTGCTCACGAGCCTAGAACAGGTTCGCCGGTTCCCCGGTATTAACGGCCGAAAGTTACGGACTCGATTTTCACCCCGCCGGCCTAAGGCATCCACTTCGATATCAGCCAGGTTCTGGCTCCCGAGGTGTCGGACGCGTTTGTAGGGACGGTTTGAACCGTCTCCTGGTGTGTGTTGGTGGTTTCGGGAGGCTGGCGAGGGTGGTGGCGGGGTGGTCGGGGGTACTCACCCCTCGGGTTTGGTCTCTTCCCCCGGAGGCGGAGCCGATCGGGGGGAGTACCGCCGATTCTGACCGGCGGGAGGGGAGCATGAAACCTCGTTTCGATATGGTCACTACGCGGTTTTCGTAACCGAATACGTCCGTGGACGGGGTGTTGGTAGATTTGGAAGCCTCGTTCGTGGACGACGATGTGGTGGTGGAACCAACAGAGCGCAACCAGGTTGTCGGGGTCGGTCCTTCCTCCCTGAGCCCAAGGGGTGCGGTGGTGGACCTCAACCCGGTAGGTGCTGTCGCACCCGTCGATTGCACAGTGTCCACCGGCCCGGGCGAGGACCGCTCGGCGGAGAGCTGGTGGGATCATCCGCGACCTCCGCCCATAGGACAAGAATCTGCCGTCTGCTGTGTTGACGGTGAGCTCGGTGACACAATCACAAAGAATCGCCTCGAGTGCTTGGGCTCCCACCCTCGGTCCTGCCAGCAGCCTGACCCCGGCAGCTCCGTTGGTGGGGGTTGCTTTTTCGGCGTCGACGAACACGGTCACCTGAGCTTGTGGAGAGGAATCACCGGAAGCCAACTCGTATAGGGCGGTTGCTTTCCGCCACGCCCCCGAACCCCGGGAACCATCCGGAAGTTCCGGCAGCTCATCCGCCTTCCTGGCCAACGCCTGGTCGATCACAGCACCGGTAATACCATCAAGGCCACCGCGTAACGTCCACCACGACTCATCCAAAGAGGGTTGCAGGATCAGATACCGATCCTCAGCAGAACGGATCTCGTCTTCGGAGCTGAGTTCGACCCGGTCCGCGGCCTCCCGGCGAACACCGGAAATATCCAAATGATCCAACATCCCCACGTTCTCATCGATTCTCGAGAGGGCTTCGGCGCGGTCAAAGCTGATCGACCCATCGGCCAACGCCTGGCGGATCCACGGTTTATCCGCAGTCCTCCGCATCGTCCGCACCATTGTCCGGGCGGTATCAGAACCGATATCGAGTCTCGACCCAACCCATTCTGAGAGGTTCCTACATCCGTCAGCGGTGAACACCTGACGCCGGTCCAACTCCTCCAACGCCTCGATCTGCAACGCCC
>DATKCM010000081.1:0-24196 GCA_035513195.1 Acidimicrobiia bacterium
GAGGTAGAAGGTGAGGAGGATTCCTTGGGTGGCGCGGAAGGGAACGGGGAAGATTCTGGTGAAGGCCTCTCGGTAGGTGGGGTCGATGATGACCACAACCACCATTACGGTGATGATCAGAATCATCACCACCAGCCACCACGGGAATTCGCGTCTGTCGAATTTGTATGCCCCACCCGGTGCAGGTGCTAGTTCTCCGGGTTTCAGTTCGGGGTCGATGCTCATGTGCTCATAAAGAAAGTGCACCGGACCTTAGAAGGTCCGATGCACTCTCTGTCGCTGGGAAGGGGGCTTGGTCAGCCGACTTCCTCGATGTCCTCGTAACCGATGTCGAAGCCGGGCCCGAAGTACTTCACTCCCAATTCTTCGAGAGTCCCGTTGGCCGCCAGCTCGGCGATCGCTTGGTTGACCGGGTCGACCAGTTCCGAGCCCAACGGGAAAATGAACCCCAGCGGGTCGGACTGGAGCGGAGTGTCGATGGTCTTGATCGACTCCGCGTTCTCGCCGATGTAGCCGAGACCGGCGGCGTCGTCGATGATCACCGCGTCGACAGTTCCGTCGATGAGCGCCTGTATGGCGAATGCGAACTGGTCGAACGCCTGGATTCGGTCTTCGCCGACCAGTTCCACGGCCAGCTCGAAGTTGGTGGTGCCAACTTGGGTGGCGATGGTCGCATCGGTGTCGTCGATCAGGTCCTGTGCCGTCGCATAGCGATCGTCGTCGAGTTGGACGACGAACTTCTGTGTCACCGTCATGTACGGATCGGAGAAGTCGACGACTTCCTTGCGGTCGTCGGTGATCGAGATCCCGTCGGCTGCGGTATCGATCTCATCTGCTGCGACCTGGTCGATCACTTGCGGCCAGGCCGCCTCGATGAACTCAGGTACGCAGTTCAGGAGCTCGCAGATCGCGGCCCAGGCCTCGTAGTCCCAACCGGTTCCCTCGGTCTCACCCAGCGGGATGTAGTTGAAGGGGAGATAAGCGTTCTCAACGCCGACGGTGACAGTGATCCCTTCGAGGTCGGGGAGCGCCGTTTCGCCTGCGGTTGTGGTGGTCTCTGCGGCCGCCGTGGTCGTGGTGTCGCCACCTTCGCCTCCGCCGCAAGCGGCGAGGACAAGGGCAAACACCGAGATAATTGCAATCAGTCTCTTCGTACTAGTCATTGGTTAACGGTCCTCCTTTGGAACCAAACCGAAAGAGTATCAACGGGTTTGCCATAGTGGCGAACCAACTGAGTTTTCTGTGCACCGCGATGTGTCTCTGATTAGGGTCAGGGAACGTGTAACGGATGACTGAGGCCATCCCCACGCCTAAATACGGAGGAAGAATGAAAAGAATCAAGCTCTTGGCGCTGATTAGCGCTCTGATGTTGGTCATCACCGCCTGTACAACAGACGGCAACGGTGACGAGACCACAACAACAGCTGCCGACGGCGGCAGCGAAGACAACGGAAACACTGGGGACGAGGGCGGAACCCTCGCCGCTGTCATTGCCGCAGACCAGGTTGTCTGTGGCGTGAATGACACGCTGCCTGGATTCGGTGTTGTCGACGACGCCGGTGAGTACTCCGGCTTTGACATCGACTTCTGCCGAGCCGTAGCAGCCGCTGTCTTGGGAGACGCCAGCAAGGTCGAGTTCTTCCCACTTACCGCAGAAGCGCGGTTCCCTGCACTGCAGGCTGGTGAAATCGACCTGATGGTCAGAAACACCACATGGACTGCAACGCGTGATGGTCAGGAAGGTGCAACCTTCTTGTTCACCACCTTCTACGACGGTCAGGGAATGATGGTCCCGGCATCGACCGGCTTCACCACCCTCGAGGACCTCGAGAACGCCAACATATGTGTGCTCTCGGGTACCACAACGGAGTTGAACTTAACTGCGGTCTTCGAAGCGCGTGGCATCGCCTTCAACCCAGTCGTCTTCGAGGACAACACTCAGCTTCGCCCCGCCTACGAGAGTGGGCAGTGTGAGGCGTGGACGTCGGATGCCTCCCAGATCGGATCGTGGAAGTTCACTCTCGAGAGCGAGGGTGGAGAAGACCAATTCATTATGGAAGAGATCTTCTCCAAGGAACCGCTCGGCCCGGTTGTCGCTGATGGCGACACCCAATGGGCGCAAGCGGTCGAATGGGCGATTATGGCCACTGTCCAGGCCTGGGAGTTCGGTCTCGATTCGACCAACATCGGTAGTTACTCCGGTGATGACCCCAACATCCAGAACTTCATTTCTGGAGGGGATGCTGCCGCTGGGCTCAATCTGCCCGCGGACTTTGCGGTCCAGGTGATCGAGCAGGTCGGCAACTACGAGGAGATCTACAACAGGTACCCCGAACTTGCGCCACTCGAAGGGTCGGTCAACGACCTTTGGAGCAACGGCGGTCTGATGTACGTACCTCCGTTCCGTTAAAGGCAAGCCAGAGAAGGGTGGCCTCCAAGAGGCCACCCTTCTTGCCAACAGTCTTCGATGACAACAACCCGATCCACAACCGAACTGGCGCGGCCGCCCTTCTGGCGAGACATCCGCGTTATTCGTGTTGTGGGCCAGATCACAGCTGTGATCATCGTGTTTTTTCTTCTTCGATACTTCTACGGGAACCTCACTGATAACTTCAGACGCCTCGGGATCAGCACCTCCTACGACTTCCTGGGCAGCCCGACCAACTTCAGAATCCCTTTCCACGAAGAGTTCGCTTCCCCGTCACCCGTCTGGCAGATGGTCCTGGTCGGGGTCAAGAACACCTTCCTCGCCGGTTTCTTCGGCATCATCCTCGCCTCGGTAGTGGGGCTTTTTGTTGGGGTGTCGCGGCTTTCTGAGAACTGGCTGATTAACAAGGCCGCGACCATTTACGTCGAAACATTCCGGAATATCCCACCTCTTGTGATCATCGTCTTTTTCGGTTTCGCCCTCTTTTTCTACGGTCCATTCCCAATTTTCTCAGCGTCGTGGGAGTTGAACATCTTCGGGTCGGAGAACCTCTTTCTCGTCCTAAACAAAGATAAGTGGGGTGTCCCTGGGTTTACCGAGGTGGGAAACTTGACCGGCTTCTGGATTGTCGTCGGGCTGGGGATCGCGGCTGCGGCCCTCATCTGGAGGTGGAGAAGCCGGAGATTCGATCGAACCGGAGCACCGCATCATCGGGTCCTTTGGGCCGCCGGCGTGCTCCTTGGCTTCGTGATCATCGGATTTCTCGCTACCGGTATGCCATTCGAGGTGTCGTGGCCGAGTCTCTCCGAAGACCGGCGGCTGATCGATGGCGGGTTTGCCATCAACTGGGGTTTTATCTCGGTTACGGCTGCCCTTGGCCTGTATACCGCCAGCCACATCGGCGAGATCATCCGTGGGTCGATCCTTGCGATACATACCGGGCAGTCCGAAGCGGCGAATGCTCTGGCGCTTTCCGGGTTCCAGCGCTACCGCTTCGTAATCCTCCCTCAAGCCATGCGGATCGCACTACCGCCGACAATCAACCAATACCTCAACCTGGTTAAGAACACCTCTCTCGGGACCGCCGTCGGGTATGCCGAGATCACCGCGCTCACCAAAACTTCGATCGGAAACGGACGCCCGACCTTCCAGTCGGTGGTCATCCTGATGGCGGTTTATCTTGGCTTCTCGCTTGTGATCTCGATCATCCTCAATATCGTCAATCGCAGGCTCGAGGTGGACCGATGAGCTCTTCTGCTCCTGTGATCGCCAGAGCCACTCCTGTGGCGTGGGCTCGGAAGAACCTCTTCAACAATTGGTGGTCGGGAATGGTCACCGTGGTCATGCTGCCGATACTGGCTTACGTTGCCTTCCGCGTGTTCCTGTTCGTGTTCGTCAACGGACGATGGGAAGCAGTAACCCGCAACCTGACCTTGTTCATGCAGGGAACATTCCCTAGGGAAGAACAGTGGCGTCTTATAGCCCAGGTTCTGATTTTCGCATTGGCTTTCGGTATCGGTGCGGGAACGAACACAGCATCGACGAAAGACGCCGCCGAGGACGCCGGGCTCCTATACAGCCGCGGCACAGTTGCGGGGACCCTGCGGAGGATGTGGTCTCTGGTTTTGTTCATAGCGATTCTCCTCTATTTCACCATCCTCGATCCGGCTGGCAATCTGCTCAACCCATTTCTGCTGGTGATGGCGGTGGTCGCCGTTGGATTCATCGGCTATCAGGTGCGACTTCTGCCGCGGCGGTTCCGGAATGTGGGCTGGTTGCTGACCGCAATTTTGCTCCTCTTCGGGTTCCAGGTTGTATCGGGGTTTGATGCCGGAGGGTGGTGGCCGCTTTCGTTGATATTCGGCATCGCCACATACTCGGCTCTCCCTACGGATCGGCTGGGTTCAAAATGGGTCGGAGTGGCGGCAAAGCTGATTGCCGTTGTCGTAGTCGCTTTGGTCGTCAGATCCGTGTACGGGGTAGTGGACACAACGGGAGTCGCATGGGATGTCTGGTCCGGCCTCCACCTCACCCTTATGGTTTCAGCAATTGCCATCGTCCTATCGTTCCCGCTTGGGCTCCTTCTTGCGCTCGCTCGGCGCTCCACCCTTCCTGCCCTTCGTTGGATCGCCACCGGGTACATTGAGTTCATCCGCGGTGTCCCGTTGATTTCACTGCTATTCATGGGTCAGTTCGTGCTGGGCTTCCTGCTGCCAGCAGGAAGCGATCTCTCGCGTGTTTCCCGGGCGATCGTGGCAATGTCGCTGTTCACCGCCGCCTATGTGGCCGAGATCGTCCGGGGTGGTCTCCAGGCACTGCCCTCGGGCCAGACCGAGGCCGGTCAATCGCTTGGACTCGCCGCTACGACGATCATGCGTCGCATCGTCCTGCCCCAGGCGCTGAGGGCTGTGATCCCTGCCATGGTGGGACAGTTCATCTCCCTTTTCAAGGACTCGTCGCTTCTTACGATCATCGCAATTCTCGAGTTCCTTGGAATCAGAGAGATCATTCACGCCCAAGCCGACTTCCGCGGTGTCGCTATCGCCGAAACCCTGGTGTTTGTAGCATTTGGCTACTGGGCGTTTGCATTTGCAATGTCCCGTGAAAGCCAGAGATTGGAACGTAGATTGCGAGTGAGCCGATGACAACCGAACAGAACCCACAGGTCTATGCCGACGCTACCCGGGCTAAAGGTGAGGCCGTTATCGAATGTGTCGATGTCGACAAGTTCTTCGGCGACTTCCAGGCGCTGTACGACATCAACATCAAGGTCGGCCTCCAGGAGGTAGTCGTGGTAATCGGCCCCTCGGGATCGGGAAAGTCGACATTGATCCGGTGTATCAACCGTCTCGAGAAGCATGACCGCGGCTCGATCAGAGTCGACGGGATCGAGCTTACCGATGACATCAGGCACGTCCAGGAGATCCGCCGGGAGACCGGCATGGTCTTCCAGTCGTTCAACCTGTTTCCCCATCTGACGGTTCTCGACAACATCACCCTTGCTCCGCGCCAGGTGAGGCATATTGCCAAGGACGCCGCTGAAGTGGATGCGATGAGCCTGCTGGAGCGGGTGGGAATCCCCGAGCAGGCCCGTAAATACCCGGGCCAGCTGTCCGGGGGCCAGCAACAGCGTGTCGCCATCGCCAGGTCGCTGGCAATGAAGCCGAAGGTGATGCTCTTCGACGAGCCCACGTCGGCATTGGACCCCGAGATGATCAAGGAGGTCCTCGACGTAATGGTCGAGCTGGCCAATGGCGGGATGACGATGATCGTTGTCACCCACGAGATGGGCTTCGCCCGCGCCGTGGCGGATCGCGTCGTCTTCATGTCCGATGGCCGCATCGTCGAAGTCGGCACCCCGGAGCACTTCTTCACCAACCCCGAAGAAGACCGCACCAAGCTCTTCCTGAGCCAGATTCTGTAAATAATTGCAAGGGGGGCGACCCCCTTGTATCCCCCACCAGACCGTCAGCGATGGGGGGAGTCCGGCGACCACCACATCTCTCCCACCGCCCGCAGGGTGGGGGGAGTACGGCGACGCAGGAGCCGGGAGGGGGGCTCGTCCCCAACAACGCTGCTTGTCCCGCGTCCACCCTGATCCTGCTGGCTCTCGAGCCCCCTTACCTCCCCGCCCTCCGAGGGCGGGCAGGAACCCACCAACCTTTCCCCCATTCGACTTCGTCTCTGGGGGAACAGCTACGTGGGGCGGGCAGGGACTTTTTCCCCATTCGACTTCGTCTCTGGGAGGACAGCGGGAACAGTCCGGGGGTTGATGGGTCCGGGGTCTAATCTTTGGCTTTATGTCCCGCTTCTCCAGGATCCTGGTGATTTTGTTCCTCGGTGCCCTTCTCGGCTTCGGGGCTTTCCGTGTTTCTGGTCTCGACTCGACGCCAGCAACCACCACCACGGCTCCGCTCGCCATCGAGACCACAACGTCGACATCAACGACCTCAAGCTCCACCACTACAACGTCAACGACCACCACGACCATCCCCAGGGGTGAAATACTGATCCACGGCACCGGAGATGTCGCACTTGATCCCGTCTACATCCCGGCTCTGGCGCGGGAAGGCTACGACCATGCCTGGTCCGGTCTCGACGGTCTCTTCCTCGCCGACGACCTGACCGTGATCAATCTGGAGTGTGTGCCCAGCGATCTGGGAACGGCTCTGGACAAAGCTTTCACTTTCCGCTGCCCCACCGAGGCGATTCCTTCGATCAAGGCAAACGGGGTCGACGTCGCCAACCTCGGGAATAACCACTCCCAGGATTACGGAACCGAAGCGATGCTCGACGGACGACAGCAGCTGATCGATGCTGGTATCGGTGCGGTCGGCGTGGGCAAGGACGCGTTCGAAGCCGCCGAACCTGCTCTCTATGAGATGAACGGCTGGAAGGTTGCAGTGATTGGATTCGGGGGAGTGACGCCTAACGCGTCCTGGTATGCAACGGTCGACTCACCGGGGATGAGGAGCGGGGATGACACCCCGTCGATGGTGCGGGCTGTCGAGGCGGCCGCTGAGGTGGCGGACATCGTCGTTGTCAGCATTCACTGGGGTTTCGAGCTCGATACCAACCCGCGCGCAGACGACATCGAGCGAGCCCATGCCATGATCGACGCCGGCGCCGACATCATCTTCGGGCATCATCAGCATCGGATGCAGCCGCTCGAATTCATCGATGGCAAGCCCGTCTTCTGGGGGCTGGGAAACTTCGTGTGGCCGAACAACTCGGTGCCCAGTGCCACCACCGCGGTGGCCCGGGTCGTGGTGAAACCTGACGGCACCTTGGATGCCTGTCTTATCGATGCCTTCATCCGCACCCATGGGCGACCCGAGATCACCGGCGAAGCCGAGTGCGGTCCCCCGGTGTGAGATGAGCCACCGCTCTCCGAATGCCGGCGAAGCCAGACAGGCCTCCATGGCGCTTCTGGTCGTGCTCCTCGTGGTCGGGGCCGGTGTCGCCATCTATTTCCTGGACCGCGGGTCCGGTCCAGGCGACGCTCTCGCAGTGGACACGACGTCGTCTTCCTCTACGACCGCGACGACATCGTCGACGACGGCGACCACCACACCTTCGACTACGACGACGACCATTCCCGAACGTGAGCCCGGCACGGTCCCCGGATTCACTGTCGGCCGACCCTGGGGAGAAACGGTCGGGTTGACGATGTTCCGGGGCAACCCGACCCGCACCTTTTTCGGCGGAGGTGACGTGAGTACCGAGCCAACCGTTCAATGGACCTACCCCGACTCCGCGATGTGTGGTTCGTCCTCGGTGGGCGGCGAGACCACCGTGTGGTGCGGCACCGGCTGGACCGGCCAACCCGTGGTCTGGGAGAGGCCGGATGGAATCACCGAGGTCATCTTCGGTGCATATGACCACGCCGTGCATTTCGTCGACGCCGATACAGGAGAAGACCTCAGGCCGCCGTTCCGCACCGGCGACATCATCAAAGGGTCGGTGACCCTCGACCCCGACGGATATCCCCTCCTCTACTTCGGGTCACGTGACAACAAACTTCGGATCGTCGCCCTCGACCGCGAGGTGCCCACGGAGTTGTGGTCGATGGACGCCAACGAAGTCAACGGGATCTGGAATAACGACTGGGACTCCAACCCCGTGATCGTCGACGACATCATGTACGAAGGGGGAGAGAACGGCTGGTTCTTCGGGGTGGTCCTCAACAGGGGATACGACCCCGACGGCAGCGTCACGATCGATCCGGACGTTGTCCTTGCAATGCCGGGGTACAACGACGAGCTGCTGTCCAATTCGGGCCGGAACGTGAGCATCGAGAGTTCGGTGGCGATTTACGACCAGCGTGTCTACTTCACCAACTCCGGCGGCCGCGTCGTCGGTGTCGATGTCAGCCGGATACGGGACGGCGAGGCGCCGATCGTCTTCGACTATTACACCGGTGGCGACATCGACGCCACACCAGCAATCGACGCCGACGGGATGCTCTATCTATCCATCGAGCACGAGCCTTCTCAGATGGGCCCCTTCGAGCGAAGCCGCAATCTCGAGGTCGGGCAACTGGTCAAGCTCGATCCATACACCGACCGTGATCCCAGGGTGTGGGGCGTCGATCTCACAGGCTCGGGCAACGCCGATTCGGGCTCGTGGGCATCGCCCGCCCTCTATGGCGGAATGGTTTACCTGACGACCCATCAGGGAAAGTTGATCGCTGTCGACGGCGGAACCGGGGAGGTCGTCTGGAGCGACGAGGTGGGATTCCACTCATGGTCCTCTCCGGTCGTCGTCAACGAAGTCCTTGTCGCAGCAACGTGTCTCGGCGACATCCGGGCGTACTCTGTTGCTGACCCTCGAGCGCCCGCCCCGCTCTGGACGGTGAATATTGCCGGCTCGTGCCTTGAGTCGACCCCGGCGGTCTGGAACGGACGGATCTATCTCGGTTCGAGGGACGGCTACATGCGGGCGCTGGCGTCTCCAGAGTCGGCTTCCAACTGACTCCAGAGATCCTGCTCGGCGAGGTCGATGATGGTCCACGCCATGCCGACCGCTCCGTCGTGGATCGCTTGCACGCCGGCGGGCCGAATAGTGGCGGCGGCGAACTCGGGCTGATGATTGACTGCATCTCCCGGGTCGATGCCGAGCATGGGGTGGATAGTCGGAAGGACGAGGGAGACGTTGCCCATGTCGGTCGATCCGGTCTGCGACGGCGGGAGGTCGGCTCCTCTGAGCATCGGCCTACCGAGTGCCTCACTGTTCGCCGCATAGAGGTCCACCATCACCGGGTTGTTGACCATCTCGGTGTAGGTGTGGCCCATCGGCTCGATCTCCAGCCGACATCCGGTTGCCGTCGCCGCTGCCTCGAAGCAGGCCCGCACCTTCTCGGTTAGGACTGCCAGCCGTTCCATCGTCTGAGACCGCACGTACCACGAGCTCTTGGTGTAGTGGGGGATGATGTTGGCGGCGTCCCCGCCGGAGACGATTATCCCGTGGATCTTGTCCGTCGGGAGGATCGACTGGCGAAGAGTCGAAATGTTGACGTAAGACTGAACTGCCGCGTCGAGAGCGTTGATGCCGCGGTCGGGATAGGCGGAGGCGTGCGCCGACTTACCGTGGAACTCGACGTCCCAGTGGGCTACGGCAATGACGTTGGGGTCGACGACATCCTGTGGCGACGGGTGGACCATCATCGCGGCTGCAGCACCGGTGAACGCACCGGCATTGATCAGGTCGACTTTGCCACCAAAGTTCTCCTCAGCGGGTGTGCCTAGGACGGTCACCCGGATTCCCAATTGATCCGCGTGAGGGGCGAGGGCGGCACCTGCGCCGAGAGCGGCGGTTGCGATGATGTTGTGGCCGCAGGCATGCCCGACACCGGGCAGGGCGTCCATTTCGGCACAGATGATCACTTCGGGGCCACCCGATCCAGCCCTGGCGACAAAGGCAGTCTCCAACCCGTATGCCGATCTTTCGACCTCGAATCCGTGAGTCTTGAGATAGTCGGTGAGGAGGCCCGCAGTTGCGTGCTCCTCGAACGCGATCTCAGGGTTCTCGTAAATCTGTGTGGATATCGCCGTGAGACGCTCCATCTGCGACGCGATCGACGCTCTCGCTGTTTCCTTGACGCCCATTGATCCTCGGTTTCAGGTGTATTCGCCATATCATCCCCGATGAATGGCCACGCGTCTAACCCTGATCGCCTTGCTCGCAGCAGCGTGCTCCTCTCCCGCTGCGGTGACAACGACCCTTCCCGAGACGACAACCTCGATCGCTCCGGACACCACGACAACTTCCCCGGCGACTTCCTCCACCGAACCTGCGGTGCAGTGCCCTCCGGCTCCCTACGAGGTCACTGAGCTACCTCCCGGGGTGGGGCAAGGCGTCTTGGATCCCGACACCATCGAACCGGACGTTTGGACCTCGGTGGGCGGCACCCACACCATCTTCTGGGGCCGTCCGGACTCGACGGTGGCCATCGCCTTGATCCGGGGCACTCTCCCGGCTGTCGATTGGCCGGGGGACAAAGGTAGTACATCCGTCGATGGGACCGCTGCTGTCGTCGGCCCCCACCCGGATGGGACCTGGGTGATGGGCTGGTACGAGGAGCCGAGGGCCCAATGCGACCTCTACACCATGGTCTTCTACCCGCCGGTGACCCCACCGGAAGTCGAGTCGACCATTGAGTCGATGGTGCGCCTACCCGGCTAGCCTCGCAACTCCCTTTGAGTGTGCAAGGAGATGCGGAACCTGAACCTGGTGCATTGTGCAGATCAGAGGACCGCGGGATAAGAAGAAGACCCGCCCTCGCGGGGGCGGGTCTTCGTTCTGCAAGCGAGTTCGGGCTAGACCTGGGCGTCGTTGGATGCCTCTTTGAACAGTTCGCCGATGGCGGCGACGCTGCCGAGGACACCTGATGTGTCCAGCGGAAGGAAGATCTTCGTTGCCTGGCCGTCCGCCACACCCTGGAGTGCTTCCAGGTAGCGGATTGCGATCAGGTCGGGCGTCGGGTTTCCGTTGTGGATAGCGGAGAACACCCGCTCGATGGCCTGACCTTCACCTTCGGCGACCGTGAGCTTCTGGTACTTCTCGGCGTCGGCGACCTTCATGATGGCCTCGGCCTGACCGGTTGCCTCGAGCACCTGTGACTCCTTGACACCCTCGGCCTTGAGAATGGCCGCCCGCTTGAGACCTTCGGCTTCGGTGACGGCGGCACGACGATCACGCTCGGCCTTCATCTGGCGGTGCATGGCGTCAGTGACGTCGACCGGCGGCTCGATCCGCTGGATCTCGACACGAACGACCCTGACACCCCACTTGTCGGTGGCATCGTCGAGGATCTGGCGCAGCTTGCTGTTGATCAGCTCACGAGATGTCAGCGCCGAGTCGAGGTCGAGATCACCAATGACATTTCTCAAGTTGGTCTGGGCCAACTTGGTGATGGCGAGGATGAAGTTCCCGACGTTGTACTGAAGCTTGACCGGGTCGGTCGCCTCGTAGTAGATGACCGCGTCGACGGTGACAACCACGTTGTCCTTGGTGATGACTTCCTGTGGGGGGACATCGATCACCTGCTCACGCATGTCAACTTTGGTCAGCCGCTTGACGAAGGGCATCACCCACCGCAGACCGGAGTCGACCGTCCTCTGGTATTTACCGAGAAACTCGATCAGACCTTTCTCAAACGGTCGCACCACCCGGAACCCGGCGGCCGCGACAAGTATCAACCCGGCCGCCAGGATGACGAAGAGGATTATTACTGGTGTCATCTATTCTTCCTTCCTTTTCTAAGACTCACTATGCGCTCTCAATCGGCTCGACCACAAGTTTCGTCCCGGTCACTTCGGTGACGATGATTCGTGTCCCCTTGCTTATCGGCTGGGGGGCGGAAGCCCGCCACTCCTCGGATTCGACCCTGACCATCCCGGAGCCCGAGTCGGGGTCGATGTCCTCGAGCACGATGCCCTGGGTGCTCACCCAGCGGTTGGCGCCGAGGACCGGCTGGTCCCCCTCGTCCTGCCGCTCGATGAATCTCCGCAGAAAGGCCATCGAGAAGATGGACACCCCGAAGAACACGAGCCACTGGGCGATAACGGCGGCGCCTATCCATGCAAGGACCGCGGCCGTTCCGGCCCCGATTGCGAAGGGAAGCAGGAAAAAGCCTGCGGTGAAGATCTCACCGATCCCCATGACCACCGCTAAGGCGGTCCATAACCATCTCCATACTTCATCTTCCACGTCACTACCTCCTTGTCCGGCAAGTGCGGCTGCGGCCAGCACTGCCACCGTTCCTATTCCGTACATCCATAAATCCCGCCGATTCGCCTGTGCCCTGGCAGTTGTCCCCGATCTGAAGTCTTGCCAGGTCGCAGTGGAGCGCCGCTTCCCCCGGTAGGCGACGGCCCAGCTCTCGGCGAAAGCTCCCGGGTCGGCCCCTATGACGTCGGCGAGAGTGCGCCCATCCGCATCGGCATCGCTGAGATGCTGTTCGAGCTCCTGACGCATGTTGGCCACGGCGTCCTTGGGAAGCCCAGCCTGGAGCCAGTATCGCTCTATCTCTCCGATTGTCCGACTGCGATCAGTCATCGCCATCTCCGCTGAGAACACTATCGACCGAATCCCGGAACCCCGCCCAGTCCCTCCGCCACTGGGCAAGGACCAGTTGTCCGTTATCCGACATGCGGTAGTACTTCCTGGCCGGTCCCTCCGAGCTCTGCACCAGATAGCTTTTGATCAATCCCTGCTTCTGGAGCCGGGAGAGAAGCGGATAGATCGACCCTTCACTTGTCAAATCAAGTCCCCGACTCCGCAGCTTACGAACCATCTCATAGCCGTAAGACGCTTCCTCACTGATGATCGACATGAGGCACATGTCAAGCACTCCATGGAGAAGTTGCGTTCTCCGGTCCTGGTTCGTCTTTTGCTGTCCGGCACTTCTAGGTACCATGCGTTACATAATACCTGTTGCTGCATGTGTTGTAAAGGAGGATTGCGTCATCGGGCGGATCATGGTCTAGGAGTCTGTCTGCAAGGAGTCCCGGATCTCGGTGAGCAGTCTGACCTCCTCGCTGGCAGTGCTCTCCTCCTCGGCCTTCGTGCTCACCCGGTTGTAGGCCTTGACGACGAAGAACATGACCAGGGCAACGATCAAGAAATTGAGCACAGCAACCAGGAAGGCACCGATCCTGATCTCGGCAACATCCCAACTCGAGAGATCGTCAACGGTGAGTATCTTCCCGACGATCGGATTGATGATGTCTTCGGTCAGGCTGGTCACCACTGAGCCGAAGGCAATACCCATGACAAAGGCGACGGCTATCTCAACGATGTTTCCCCTGTTGACGAAGTCCCGGAACTCTTTGATCACCATTTGCTCCTTTGTTCTCTGGGCGACGGGTAGACGGTAACGTCCGCCGGTGGCAGATGGCACCTGGACACCGTATTGGGGTACTCTGACGGAATCTGATATAATATGACTCAAGTTTTCTAATCAGGACATTAGGACATTGAACCCGGAGAAATTAACCTCGAGAACCAGGGAGGCCCTGCTCAGCGCGACCCAGCTCAGCAAAGATCACAACCACGCAACGATCGAGCCGGCCCATCTCGGACTCGCCCTGCTCTTCCAGCAAGAGGGGATCGTTTACCCGACACTCGACCGGATCGGTGTCAATCCGGTGGAGATCCGGCGTGCTCTCGAATCCATTCTCGACGATGCACCGCGTGTCTTCGGCGATACCGAAGTGTCGGGTTCGACGCGTTTTAACCGGTTGTTGGAGCGGGCTGAAAAGCACCGCCGGTCACTGAACGATGAATACTTATCAGTTGAGCACCTTTTTCTGGCTCTCGCCGAAGACGATGGGCCAACCGGCGAGGCTTTGCGGAGCCGGGGGGTTGACTCGAATTCATTGCTCCAGGCGGTCACTGAGATCCGCGGCAACCGGAGGGTCACTTCGGAGGACCCCGAGTCGACCCTTCAGGCTCTGGAGCAGTATGGCCGTGACCTGACCGCCGCGGCCCGACAGGGCAAGCTCGACCCGGTCATTGGTCGCGATGACGAGATCCGCCGGGTAATCCAGGTCCTGTCGCGCCGGACCAAGAACAATCCGGTCCTCATTGGTGAGCCCGGCGTCGGCAAGACCGCCATCGTGGAGGGTTTGGCGAGGAGGATTGCCGACGGTGACGTGCCGGAAGGGTTGAAGACCAAACAAATCGTTGCCCTCGACCTGGCCTCGATGCTGGCCGGCGCCAAGTACAGGGGTGAATTCGAGGAGAGGCTCAAGGCGGTCCTCGACGAGATTAAGGACTCACAGGGCAAGATCATCACCTTCCTCGACGAGTTGCACACGCTGGTCGGGGCGGGAGCAGCCGAGGGGGCAATGGACGCCTCCAATATGCTGAAGCCGATGCTGGCGAGAGGTGATCTCCGGATGATTGGAGCCACGACCCTCGACGAGTACCGCAAGCACATCGAAAAGGATGCCGCGCTGGAGCGCCGCTTCCAGCCGGTCCTGACCGAACCCCCATCGGTGGAGGAGACCATCGGGATCCTGCGCGGCTTGAAGGAACGTTACGAGGTCCATCACGGAGTCCGGATCACCGATGGTGCTCTGGTGGCGGCAGCCGTTCTGTCCGACCGTTACATCCCGGCACGGTTCCTTCCCGACAAGGCGATCGATCTGATCGACGAGTCGGCTTCGCGGCTCCGCATCGAGATCGACTCGATGCCGGAGGAAATCGACGAGCTGACAAGGAAGAAGATCCAGCTCGAGATCGAGCGGGAGGCACTGCGGAAGGAGACCGACGCCGCCTCGGTGGAAAGGCTCGAAGGTGTGGACCAGCAGATCGCTGACCTCACCGAAGAAATCGATGCGCTCAGCGGCCGCTGGAACCTGGAAAAGGATGTGATCGGCAAGATCCGCGCGCTGAAGCAGGAGATCGAGGATGCTCGGGTCGAGGCAGAGCGCGCCGAGCGTGAGGGAGATCTGGCCCGCGCGGCTGAGCTGCGGTACGGGAAGCTGACCCAACTGGGAGCAGACCTCGCCGAGAACGAATCCGAGCTGGCGCGCCTTCACGAGACCGGTTCGATGCTGTCGGAGGAGGTCTCCGAACAGGACGTGGCCGAAGTCGTCGCCCGTTGGACCGGGATCCCGGTCTCCAAGTTGATGGAAGGCGAGACCGAGAAGCTGATCCGCCTCGAAGACCATCTGCATGACCGGGTCGTCGGCCAGGGGCGGGCGGTCTCCTCGGTCGCCAACGCGATCCGGAGGAGCCGAGCCGGGCTGTCCGACCCGCACCGCCCGGTGGGATCGTTCTTGTTCCTCGGACCGACCGGTGTGGGAAAGACTGAGCTGGCCCGTGCTCTCGCCGCCTTTATGTTCGATGACGACCGGGCGATGGTCCGCATTGACATGTCGGAGTACATGGAAAAGCACTCCGTAAGCCGCTTGATCGGAGCGCCGCCCGGATATGTGGGTTACGACGAGGGGGGCCAACTCACCGAGGCGGTCCGTCGCCGCCCGTACTCTGTGGTTCTCCTCGACGAGGTGGAAAAGGCCGCCTCAGAGGTGTTCAACGTGCTGTTGCAGCTGCTCGATGACGGACGGCTGACGGACGGCCAGGGCCGTACGGTCGATTTCACCAACTCGGTGTTGATCATGACCTCGAACCTTGGTTCGGAGCACATCCAACCCGATCTACCAGCTGAGGTGGTCGAGACCAGAGTCCTGGAGGCCGTGCGCAACCACTTCCGGCCCGAGTTCCTCAATCGCATCGACGACGTAATCGTGTTCGATCGTCTGACCCGCGATGACCTGCGCAAGATTGTCGACATCCAGCTGAGCGACCTCAGGCGCCGGCTGGAGGCGCGGCGGGTCGACCTGGTCGTCTCCGATGCGGCCCTTGACATGCTCGCTGACCGGGGTTACGACCCGGTGTATGGGGCGCGCCCGTTGAAGCGGCTGTTGCAGACCGGCGTTGCCGATCCCCTGGCGAAGGGACTTCTCGAAGGCACGTTCTCGGACGGTGACACCATCAAGGCGGACGTCGACGATGGTGAGCTGACTTTCTCCAACTGAGATAGGGCTTCCCGGTTTCGACCCGGCGCCACTGGCCCGGTGTTGAGGGCTAATACCGAACCTGGTTCGACTGCCAGGACCCGGCGGGCATGATGGAGCTCGAGAGATGTTCGAGCACCCGATCCGGGGTTGACTCTTGAGGTTCACGTGCGTACCGTTGTCCGCCACATGTTGAGAAGTCACCTTTCGCCGTCGACGCACACCTGGTGGTGGGGCTGGTACGCGCCTGAGGTGGCATCCAGCGGTTAAGCGAAAAGCTCACACCACTAACAGATACCCACCTCCGGTTGGCAGGTGGGTTTTGTTTTGGGCCCGCCGGCTATATCGGTTGAAGGAGACACCTTGAACCAGATCTTTGACATACCAGCGGACCTAGACACCCCAACTTCGGCGTTCCTCAAGCTTGCGCCCCTCAAGCCGCGCTTTCTCCTCGAGAGTGTCGAGCATGGTGAGAGGGTGGGGCGCTACTCCTTCATAGGCTTTGGTGACGGGCTCGATGTCACATCCGAGGGCGGCACGGTAACGGCCGGTGATTCTTCGACTGAGACAGATGGGACGATTCGTGGCCTCATGGACGCGCTGCGGGATGCTCTGGCGCGGACACCACAACCAGGGCCAACGAGCGTCGACGTGCCATTTCACGGTGGCCTGGTGGGGGCCGTTGGCTTCGATGCTGCCTACCGCCTGCCCGGTGCGGGCTCAGGTCACACGGGAGATGGCATCGAGATGGCTTTCTATGCACCGCCTTCGATCCTCGCATTCGACCATTTGAGCCGACGGGCAGCATTGCTTCACGATGGAGCCGAGTCGGAGCGCCAGGAGCTCCGGGCTGAGGTGATCAGGTTGCTCGCAGGAGGTATCCCGGAGCGGAACGGCCATAGCGGAGCATTTGACGAGGCGCAGTCCACCATGGACGCGGCTGGTTTCGTCCGAGCCGTTGAGAGCGCCAAGAGCCACATCGCGGCTGGCGACGTCTACCAGCTCGTCCTCTCCGTCGGCTTTGAAGGCCGTGCCGACGTGAACCCGTTCGACGTCTACCGCGGCCTACGCCTCCTGAATCCCTCGCCTTACATGTACTTCATGGATTTGAACGGGATGCAGATAATCGGCTCGTCGCCAGAGGCGCTGGTGAGGCTGAACGGCAGCAGGGCGGAGCTGCGACCGATCGCCGGGACGAGACCCCGTTCGATCGACCCCGACGAAGACATGGCTGCCGAGCGCGAGCTGCTCAGCGACGCCAAAGAGGCTGCCGAGCACGTGATGCTCGTCGACCTCGCCAGGAACGACCTCGGACGTGTTGCTGTTCCGGGAACGATCAAGGTCGACCCGTATCGCAGCATCGAGAAATACAGTCATGTCATGCACCTAGTGAGCGGAGTCGCGGGCGACCTGGAACCGGGAACCGACAGCTTCGACCTGTTCGCAGCGGCCTTCCCGGCCGGGACCGTGGTTGGCGCACCGAAGGTGCGAGCACTGCAGCTGATCGAAGCTATGGAACCGACGAGGAGGGGTTTCTATGCCGGGACCGTCGGATACTTTGGCCACGGGGGGACCATGGACCAGGCAATCACGATCAGAACAATCGTGATCGAGGGCGACCGCTACCGATTTCAGGCAGGAGCGGGGATTGTCGCCGACAGCGATCCGGAATCCGAGTGGCAGGAAGTCCAGTCGAAGTCCGGGGCGATGCGGTCGGCAATCGAGATGGCATGTGGGGGCCTGTTATGAACCGCGTTCTGCTCGTCGACAACTACGACTCGTTCACCTACAACGTGGTCCAGGCACTGCGGATCCTCGGAGCGGAGGTGGAGGTTCGGACCAGTGACGAGATCACGCCCGGAGGCGCACGCACGTTGGCGCCCTCCCATCTCGTAATCTCACCGGGCCCGGGCCGGCCAGAAGATGCCACGGGAAGCATGTCGATTGTGGAGGCGATGCTCGAGGAAGTCCCGATCCTCGGTGTGTGCCTCGGCCATCAGGTGATCGCCACCGTCCTCGGCGGGGTGGTGACCAGGGCTCCCGAGCTGAGGCACGGCAAGGCCTCTCCCGTGTACCACGATTCACGCACGCTCTATAGCGGACTTCCCAATCCGTTCGAGGCCGGCAGATATCATTCCCTGGCCGTCACCGAGGGTGAGCTCCCCGCCAGCCTTGAAGTGTCCTCATTCACTTCGCAAGGGGTGGTCATGGGCCTGCGACACAAGACCCTTCCGGTCGAGGGAGTCCAGTTCCATCCCGAGAGTTTGCTGACCCCGGATGGCGACCTCCTCCTCCGCAACTTCCTCGACATGGGAGAGCAGCGATGAGGGAGGTTCTCGACTCGCTCCTGGAAGGTTCTGACCTGAGTGTCGATCAAGCCGACGAGCTGGTCAGTGAGATAACGTCAGGAGAACACGACCCGGTGCTTATCGGCGCCTTGCTCACCGCCCTGCGGGCCAAAGGAGAGTCAGCCGAGGAAGTCAGAGGCCTTGCTCGCGGGATGAGGCGGCTCGCTCGTGTCCCCGAGCTCGACGCATCGGGAGCGGTGGACGTGGTCGGGACCGGTGGCGATGGCTCAGGCTCGCTCAACCTTTCCACCGGGGCAGCCCTGCTCGCTGCAGCTGCTGGTGCCCGGGTTGTCAAGCACGGTAACCGATCGATGAGCAGCCAATCGGGGAGTGCCGACGTACTGGAACAACTCGGCGTGCCCATCCCGATGGACGAAACGGCCGCAGGCGAGTTCTTCGAAAGGCACGGCTTCACCTTCCTCTTTGCCCCGTATTACCACCCGGCGATGGGTGCCGTCGTGCCGATCCGGAAGGCTCTGGGAGTTCGCACGGTTTTCAATCTCCTCGGTCCGTTGACCAACCCCGGCTCACCGGATTATGCAGTCATCGGTGCCTGGAGTCTTGACGCGGCCCGCCTCATGGCCGGAGCTCTGGCAGGCAGCGAGATCAGGCGCGCCTTCGTCTGTCACGGTTCCAACGGCTGGGACGAGCCGACGCAGCTAGCGCCGTTTCATCTCCTCGATGTCAGGGAGGGGACCGTTGAGGAGTCGGTGGTCGAGCCGGGCGAGCTCGGAGTCGATGCATGCGAACCGTCAGAACTCGCGGGCGGAACGCCGGCGGAGAATGCCGCCAGCCTTCGGGCGGCGTTTGGAGGCAAGCCCGGAGCGCATCTAAGCGCACTGGTGATTGGTGCCGGCCTGGCTCTTCAGGTCACCGGTCAAGTTGGCAATCTGGAGGCGGGCATGTCGGCCGCATCGGAAGCCATAGACGATGGCCGCGCCGGCGGGCTGCTCGAAGCTATCGAAGGCGACCTTCATGAATGACTTCCTTGCCAGAATGGAGCTCTCCAGCCGTAGCCGTCTTGCGGCGGCCCAAGGTGTTTCCAGCCTTGAGTCGCGGCGGCGCGCCGCGGAATTGGTCCCCACGGCCGGCCTGCCTTCCGGCTTTCTGCTTTTTGCCGAGGTCAAGCCGGTTTCACCTGCCGAGGGAACGCTGGGGAAGGATGGCTTTCCTGACCTGGTCAGGGCATACGAGTCGGGAGGGGCGTCGGCGATCTCAGTCCTCACGGAGCCGACCGAGTTCGGTGGCTCGTTGCAGCTTCTCGAGGATGTGGCTGCCGTCACCAGCCTCCCTGTAATGCGCAAGGACTTCGTCGTCGACCCATACCAGGTCTGGGAGGCTCGATCTCACGGCGCGAGCGGAATTCTGGCGATAGTCCGAATGCTTGAGCCGGAAGTGCTGGCGGAGGTTGCCCGGACGGCACGTGAAGCCGACATGTTCCTCCTCGTCGAGGCCTTCGATCGGGTCGATATCAACGCCCTCTCCGCTTTGGACCTCTCCGACGATCACCTCTTCGTCGGGGTCAACTCCAGAGACCTGAACACCCTCGAGGTTCGACCCGAGGCTCATGAGGAGCTGGCCTCACTTCTGCCCGAGGAGTGTGTGGCCATCGCCGAAAGCGGTATCCACTCGCCCGAGCAGGTTCGATCGTTGACTGAGATCGGATACCGGGGTGTGCTCATCGGGACATCCCTGATGCGCTCGGAGGACCCGGCGTTCGCGCTTGCCGCGCTCGTCTCAGCAGGGTCAGCATGAGTCTCTGGGTGAAGCTCTGCGGCGTCCGGTCGGAGGCTGATGTCGCCGCGGCGGTTGCGGCAGGTGCAGACGCAGTCGGGATGGTGATGACGCCCTCGGTGCGGCAGATCGACATCGACACCGCCCGCAGACTGGTGGCCGAAGCTGAGGACCAGCTCACCACAGTGGCGGTCTTCTACAGGCCGGATCGAGACCTTGTTGAATCGGTGCGCGATCAGGTGCCGTTCGACGTATTCCAGGCAGAGCCCGAAACGCTCGAAGGGATATCCGGAATCCAGACCCTTCCAGTAGTCCACGACAGAACTGATCTGGCGAGCGCCGTCCGCAGGCTGACGACTTCTCTCGGCAGCCGAAGGATCCTCGTCGAGAGCGCCGGCCGTGGCGGCACGGGGCTATCGCCGGATTGGGGGCGGGTGGCGACGATCGGGCGGCTGGACAACGTGGTGATCGCCGGAGGGCTCACCTCGGAGAATGTGTCTGCGGCGGTGGCGCATCTCGGCCCGGCTGGTGTCGATGTGAGCTCGGGGGTGGAGTCGGAGCCCGGCGTCAAAGACCACGAGCTGATGGCAAGGTTTGTCGAGGCGGCGCGTGAAGCCGTTAGAGAGGGTGTTTCGTGAGGAAGAACCACGACCAGTTGCGGGATACGGGAAGAGCGGGGGAGTACGGCGGGAGGTATGTGCCCGAAGTCCTCATGCCCGCCCTCACCCGCCTCGAAAATGAGGCCATGCGTCTTCTCGGGGATATGTCGTACCAGGAGGAGCTGGCCGCGGAGCTCCGGGACTGGGTGGGGCGCCCGACGCCTCTCACCAAGGCTGCCCGGCTCGGCGATAGGTGGGGCGGCGAGATCTGGCTGAAACGAGAAGACCTCGCCCATACCGGAGCCCACAAGATCAACAATGCAGTCGGCCAGGCGATTCTCGCCCGCGAAATGGGCGCAACCAGGGTGATCGCCGAGACCGGGGCGGGCCAGCACGGGGTGGCGGCGGCTGCGGCATGCGCACGGGTGGGCCTCGATTGCACTGTCTACATGGGAGCAGTAGACATCGAAAGACAGGCTCCGAATGTCGAGAGGATGCATCTCCTCGGGACGAAAGTTGTCCCGGTAGAGTCGGGAGACCGCACGCTCCGGGCCGCGATCAACGAGGCGATGCGTGACTGGGTAGCCGATCCTGAGGGCACCTACTACCTGCTCGGCTCGGCAGTCGGCCCGCATCCCTACCCCTGGCTGGTCAGGGAGATTCAGTCCGTGATCGGCCGCGAGGCCCGCGCCCAGTTCCTGGATCTGAACCACCGCCTGCCCGACATGGTGATTGCGTGTGTCGGTGGAGGCTCGAATGCGATAGGCATCTTCCACCCCTTCGTCGACGACCCAGAGGTGGCGCTTCTAGGGGTTGAGGCGGGCGGGACCGGTCCTGGCGCCGGAGCCAACGCTGCCACGATCGTCCGCGGCTCTCCTGGTGTCCTCCATGGCACTCACTCCTATCTCCTCCAGGATGACGACGGTCAGGTGTTCGAAACCCATTCGATTTCGGCCGGTCTCGACTACCCCGGGGTCGGCCCCGAGCATGCCTTCCTCGCCGACTCTGGCCGGGCCAAATATGTCGAGGCCAGCGACGAGGAAGCCCTGTCAGCCCTGGACGACCTGGCGCGATCGGAGGGGATCCTGGCCGCTCTCGAGTCGAGCCACGCCCTCGCCGGTGCCCGCCGACACCTTGCGGACAACCCGGGCGACGTCCTGCTCGTCGGCCTCTCCGGGCGGGGCGACAAGGACATCGACATCCTCCGGGGGTTGCGCCGGTGAGGGGCGATGAAAGGCTCTCCCGGGCCCTCTCAGACTCGGCACCGGCGGTGGTCCCGTATCTGACAGCGGGATATCCGGATCTGGACACGTTCGTCAAATGGTTGGACGCCCTCAGCGAGGTCGGACCCGCGGTCGAGGTCGGGATCCCCTTCAGTGATCCCATGGCGGACGGGGCGACGATCCAGGAATCGTCCCGCCTGGCCCTTGCCGGCGGCGCCACGCTGGAGAAGATCCTTGTCACACTCGAGGCGAGAGAGTCCAAACAGACTCCATTGATTGTCATGAGCTATCTCAACCCCCTGCTCGCATTCGGCGTCGAACGTCTGATGCCGCGTTTGGCAGCAGCCGGGGTATGTGCCCTTGTCATCCCGGACCTTCCTCTAGAAGAGTCCGGTGTCGTGGTTGGGCCAACCGAAAAGGCGGGTATAGGGTTGGTGCAGCTGGTGACCCCACTGACCGATTCCGACCGACTCCAGGTACTTTGCTCCGGCAGCCAGGGCTTTGTGTACGCGGTCACGATGACCGGAACCACCGGCGGCGAGGTTGGCGACGGCGACGCGGTCGGGGAGTATCTGGACCGGGTCCGGTCTCATTCGGCGACGCCGGTGCTTGCGGGCTTCGGGGTCCGCACCCGGGAACAGGTACGGGCACTGGCGCCGCATTGCGACGGGGTGATTGTGGGTAGTGCCATTGTGGAGCGGATCACCGGCGGTGGCAGTCCGGTGGACCTGGTCGAGGAGTTGAGTGGATGATTGCGACCTTGAAAGCACATTGCTCGCTGGCCGATAAGGCTGCGATCATCCGCCACATCGAGGGCCAGGGGCTCAGGGTGCATGTCGGTGACTCCGGTGAAAATCCCGTCGTGAGCATCATCGGCAACCCGACAGCCAAGCTCGCAGACGAGTTACAGCAGTTCGCGTGTGTCGAATCGATCAGCCTCGATGCCCCGTCCTACCCGCTGGTCTCACTCGGTTCCCGGCCGGGGCCATCTGTGGTCAAGGTGGGGAGTGTCTTCATTGGGGGAGCTCCGATTGTGGTGATGGCCGGGCCATGCTCGGTCGAGTCGGTGGAGCAACTGGAGGAAGTAAGCATTGGTGTGGCTGCCGGAGGGGCGGTGATGCTCAGGGGTGGTGCCTTCAAACCCCGGACCTCGCCATACAGCTTCCAGGGTATGGGCGAAGACGGCCTCAAGCTGTTGCGGGACGCCGGCGATCGCACCGGGCTTGGCGTGGTTTCCGAGTGCGTCGCACCTGAAGATGTCGCGCTGATGGCCGACTACGTCGACATGCTGCAGATTGGGGCGCGCAACATGCAAAACTTCCGCTTGCTCTCGGCGGTCGGCGAACAGCCTCGCCCAGTTCTGTTGAAGCGTGGGCTGATGTCGACTATCGACGAATTCCTCCTCGCCGCCGAATACATAATGGCAGCGGGCAATCCCCGGGTGGTCATGTGTGAGCGCGGCATCAGGTCGTTCGACACCTCCACCCGTTCGACACTGGACATCAGT
This sequence comes from Acidimicrobiia bacterium, assembly GCA_035513195.1. GTDB lineage: Bacteria > Actinomycetota > Acidimicrobiia > Spongiisociales > ZC4RG35 > MA-ANB-1. The sequence continues at coordinate 23,369 of DATKCM010000081.1, forward strand.
GCCGTTCCGGTCCTCAAGGAACGGACCCACCTCCCTGTCATCGTCGACCCGAGCCACGCGGCCGGTCGCCGCTCTCTCGTCCCCAGCCTCGCACTTGCCGGAGTTGCGGCTGGTGCCGATGGTCTCCTCATCGAAGTGCACAACAACCCCGAAGTCGCCCTCAGCGACGGCCCGCAAAGTCTCACCATCGACGGATTCAAAGAGACGATGGACACCGTGAGCCAGGTGGCCACGGCAGTGGGGAGATCCATAGCCACTCTCCCTCCGCTTGCGGAGGGAGCGCCAGCGACGTATTCATCTCTCCCACCAGAGCAATAGCGATCTGGGGAGTGGGCGACGTAGTCGCCGGGAGTGGGCTGGTTCGCATCAACGCTGATCGAGGCGCGATTCTCCCTCCGCTTGCAGCTCTCCCACCGCCCGAAGGGTGGGGGGAGTACCACCGGCCATAGGCCGGTGGGGAGGGGGCTCGCAACACAACAACGCTGCTCAAGGCGCGTTCGCTGACGCGACCGCCCTCAACTTGATGCTCTCGTCCCCCCTTACCTCCCCGCCCTCGGAGGGCGGGCAGAGACTTTTCCCCCATTCGGCTCCGCCTCTGGGGGAACAGCCGCTCGCTCCGCTCGCTAGAAAGGTCGTTCTGTGCCTATTCCCACAACCCGGGATAGGGCGCGGTCGCCGTTTTCTGACGCGGGGACCAGCTGGGCGTTTCCGCGGTGGCCGTCGGGGGTTTCCAGGGTCACCATCAGGGCCTTGCCGGCGACTGCGGTGTGAATCAGGGTTTCGAGGACCCCCACCCAATTGCCATGTTCTTCATCGGCTTCGAGTGAG
>DATKCM010000082.1:0-60137 GCA_035513195.1 Acidimicrobiia bacterium
GATGCGCGGCCTTACCGCACCGAGTCTTGGCTGATCTGGAGGGTCTTCACGTCGGAATGGAAGTCGAGGGCGTAGTCGCCGCCTTCGCGGCCGATCCCTGAGAGTCGGCAACCTCCGAAGGGGGCGGTCAGATCCCTGACCAGGAAGGTGTTGACCCAGACAGTGCCGGCGCGAATCGCCCGTCCAACTCGATCGGCGCGTTCTGCAGACCCGGTGTAGACGATTGCCGAGAGGCCGTACCTCGTCGAGTTGGCCAGGTCGATTGCCTCGGCCTCGTCTTTGAACGTCTGGTAGGTGAGGACCGGCCCGAAGACCTCGCGCTGAACGATCTCGGAGTAGTTCGACGCCGGGGCGATCACTGTCGGCTCGTACCACAACCCGTCTTCGCTATGACGCTGCCCGCCCCGGAGGACCCGGTCGCCGTTGTCACGGGCCCGGTCCACGAAGCCCTCGACGCGGCGCATGTGATCGGGGTGGATCATCGGCGAGATCGTGGTCGCCGCCGCCCGGCTGTCACCCAGGATGTGCTTGTCGGTGTAGGCGGAGAACCGCTCGTAGAACTCGTTGCTGACCGACTCCTCGACCAGAAGCCGCGTGCCGGCGAGACACACCTGACCGGAGTCGTCGAACTGGCCGGCCGCCTTCTGGGCCGCCGCCTCGATGTCGGCGTCGGCAAACACCAGGAAGGGTCCCTTCCCGCCCAGCTCGGCGGTGAACGGGGTGATGTTCCGGGCAGCGGTCTCACCGATGTGGACTGCAGTCTCGGGCGATCCGGTGAAGCTGATCCTGCGTACCCTCTTGTCTCCCACCAGGGCAGCGCCGACTTCGTCACCGATTCCCTGGACGATGTTGAGCACCCCGGGAGGGATTCTCGCCTCGGCGGCAAGGTCGGCAAGCAGCGACGCCGAAAGCGGCGCCCATTCCGCGGGCTTCAGGATCACGGTGTTGCCGGCGGCCAGAGCCGGAGCGATCTTCCAGGTGGAAAGCAGCCAGGGGGCGTTCCAGGGCGTGATGATCACCGCAGGGCCGGCCGGCATCCGTTGCACGACGTTGTTGGTTCCCTTTGACGACCACTTCCGCTCAACGTGACTGACGGCCAGGTCGGCGTAGTTGCGGAAGTTCTCGGCGCCGCGGTGAATGACGCGGGCTTCGAGGCTCTCCAGCAGCATCGCCATGTCGACACACTCGATCGCGGCGACCATCTCGATGTTCTCGTCGATGAGGTCGGCGAGACGCCGCAGGTAGGCACCCCTTTCCTCAACACTGAGGGCAGCCCAAGCGGGGAATGCGGCCACCGCGGCCGAGACTGCCGCGTCAGCGGTCAGGGCATCGCCGCGGGCGACATCGGCGAGTTTCCAGTCCCAGTCCAGTGGCGAGCGCACCTCGAACGTGGTGTCGGAGCTCACACGCCGACCGTTGATGTAATGGTCAGGGGAAATTGCGTATTGGGAGATCTCGGCACGGGTCGAAGGCATCCGCACCTCCTCTGGTTCGAAGTCTTGAGCGACCTGTCGCTTAAATACTTGTGGCTTCTCTCCGGCCTTCGACGCCCCTGGCGGCGTCGAAGATGCTCGCCGCAGCTTCCGGCTGCGACTGCGCTCTTCTCCTTGCCAGCTGACGCCGATGACTCGGAGACACGCGCACACTATTCAAGCGACAGGTCACTAGGAACCTAAGGATAAACTGGGTCCCACGCCAGGCGGAGAGACCGTGCCCGTACCTCTGAGCCAACACGATCCCGATGAGCTCCTCGAAGCAGAGCGTGATATCCGCGCCCGCCTCGACGGAAGGCCTTTCGACTTCGAGGCGATGCTTGCGGTGTCCAACATCTACAGGGCAGCGAATGCGGTCCGGAACCGGATGGAACGCGACGTGCTCGGCCCCGAAGGTCTGAGCTGGGGTGGGTTCACCATCCTGTTTGTCCTCTGGGTGTGGGGAGAGCGGGAAACGAGTGAGCTGGCTGATGAATGCGGGCTGGCCAAGGGGACTCTGAGCGGGATGCTGACAACCCTGGAGAAGTCGGGACTGATCGGGCGTTCACGGCATCCCGATGATGGGCGCCGTGTGGTCGTGGCACTTCTCGAGGAGGGCGAAGAGACCATCGAGCGGGTGTTTCCTGAGTTCAACAAACACGAGGCGATGTTCACTGATCGGCTCGACGACTCCGAGGTGCATGAAATGGCAAGGCTTCTCCGGGTCGTCACCGCCACCGCTTCGGATGCGCCGCTCGTAGCGGGCGGCGACCTATCCCGGTAGAATTTCGTTAGCTTCCTAACGAAGTCCGATGAGCTTGAGGAGATTGACATGGGCGAAATAGTGGGGGCCGGACTGATAAGTCACGCGCCAACCATCATGTTCGATGAGGAGACCCGCAGAGAGCTCAACGACGGTAAGGAGATCTCGCTGGTCCCGGGCCTGAATCGGCTGAAGTCCGAAGTGTTCGCGAGGCTGAACCCTGATCTCATCGTTATCATCGACTCGCACTGGGCGTCGACCGTCGAGCACATCCTCACCGCCCAGCCCAGCCAGAAAGGCGTCTTTACCTCCTCAGAGCTTCCCCGGGGGATGGCCGGGATCGAGTACGAGTACCCCGGCGATCCTGAGTTCGCCCGTCTCGCCGCCAGCCTCGGCGACGAGCTGGGCACACCGACTCACGCTTCGGAGGATCCGCACCTGCCTCTCTATTACGCCACTATCAACCTGGTGCATTACCTCCGCAGTGATGAGAGAGTCGTGTCGGTGTCACTGGTCCAGACCGGGGAGACTGACGACTTCATGACCATGGGTGCGGCTATCGGAGAAGCGGTGGCCCGACTCGACCGGAGAGCAGTCGTTCTCGCGTCCGGAGGCATGAGCCACACGTTCTGGCCACTCAAAGAGATCGCAAAGCACGAAGCGTCCGACCCGATCCACATCATCACGCCTGAGGCTCGAGCGGCAGACGAGGAGCGCCTCGAGTGGATGAAAGCCGGAGATCACGCCCGGATCGTCGACACCATGGAGGATTACTTCGAGCACGCCCCGGAAGGCGACTTCGGCCACTATCTGATGATGCTGGGCGCCATCGGTGGTCGTGACTGCGTAGCGACCGGGAAGATGTTCTCTGACTACGAGAACGCCACCGGGACCGGCCAGGTTCACGTCTGGTTCGACAAGCCGGAGAATGGTTGGACCGGCTGACACGGATACAGACATGCATCGTGCCACAATTGGGGCATGACATCGAATAGTCGGAGGCTCCCGCGACCCGATTCGATTCGGGCAGTTGCCGACGATCTCGAAGAGTTACTTGAACCGGACGGCGGGTGGGTGGACCCGGTGATCGAGAGGGATCTCGACCGAATCGTCTCCACCATCCGGAACTATCTCGAGCCGCGCCTTGCCAACAGAAATGCCCCGTTCAATGTTGTGTTCGTCGGTCCCACCGGTAGCGGCAAGTCGACGATTGTGAACAGCCTTGCAGGCCGGACTGTGAGTCCGTCGGGTTCGATTCGACCAACGACAAACAAGCCTGTCGTCTTCTCTGACGAGAAGTACAAAGAGGCGGCTTTCCTTGGCTCGGTCGACGCTGACGTGGCGACGGGAGAGGTCCTTTTCAGCGCCAATGTCTCTCTGGTCGACACTCCTGACATCGACTCGACATGTGTCTCCAACCACCGCACGGCCCTGCGGGTCCTTGCGGCAGCGGACGTGGTTGTGTTCGTCGCCTCGGCCCTGAGATACGCGGATCTAGTCCCGTGGGAGGTACTTCGTTCAGTAACCGAGCGTGGCATTCCGGTGATTCATGTGCTGAATCGGGTGTCTTCTCAGGACTCTGGGGCCATCATCGACTTCAGGAGGCGTTTGCGCGCGGCGAGGATGACGCCGAGGATCGCGCCCGTCGCTGAACACCGTTTGGGAGACGGAGGACTCCTTCCGCTGTCGACAATTCGAAGACTGAAGGAAGAGATCGAGGGCCAGACACGGGATCTGAATCGTGCGGAATGCCTGGACCGCGCATTTGCCGCAGTCCGGTCGGACCTTTCCGCCATCGCTCACTCGGTCAATGCCGACTTGCTTCGGGTCCAGCGCGTTGTGAGCCGCATCCACCCCGAGTCGCTCAACTTCGAAGGCTATGACCCGACCGAGAAGCTCGCCAGGTGGGAGTCCGAGCTGGAGGGCACTCTGTTCTCGAAGACATTCGGTCGTCGCAAATTCCGGGCGAGACTTGAAAGGCTCGGGGACGAGGTCAAATCCGAGTTGATCACCCTGGTCGAACGGGACCTCCGTCTGTTTGCCCTTGAGCGAGGTGGCATGGTTATCGACCTGACCGGCGGAGACGATCTCCGTCATCTCGAAAGGGTCGACTCGGTCATCGAAGGGTGGTACGAGTCTCTCGCTGGTGAAACCCCCACTACTGACCTGAGCACTACGGCATTGGTACGTCGTATCGAGTCTGCGATTTCGGTGTTCCGTGAGGTAACCGTCGCCGGGCAGGATCTGTCGGTGGAGGCAACCGAGTTGAGGAGTGTCGTTTGGGAGATCTACGAGGCTTTCAGCGACGAATTGGTCGCTGACACCAACCACGCCCGAATCCTGAAGGCGGTCCAGGGGGCCCGTGCGCGGATACGGCCGGAGCCGGCACTCGCTAGCGCATGAGCCAAGTGGCCCGTCGCAGACCACTAGAGCTCTTCGATGTATGAAACTCTCGTCGGGATCCTCGACACGGCGGACCGGGCACTAGCTGCAGCGCTGGCTGCCACCCCTCCAGGCGGGCTCGACCGGATGGGTCACCTCATACTCCGTTTGAGGCATCGGGTCGACTATCCCGAGGACCTGGCACTCGTCGCCCTCGCTGGAGGCACCGGATCGGGCAAGTCGTCGTTGTTCAATGTATTGCTGGACTCCGATGTCGCCGAGGTCGGCGGTATTCGTCCCACGACCTCGGTTCCGCTTATCTCGACACCGCGCGGACGTGCCCGTGAGATCGAGGGTTATCTGCGATGGTTCGACCCATCCGAAAGGGCAACTCACGACGGGCTCGATGGCGTGGTCTTGATCGACCTGCCCGATACCGACAGTGTCGAGACCGACCACCGGATGGTGGTCGAGTACCTGTTGCCCCGCCTCGATGCAGTGGTCTGGGTGGTTGATGTCGAGAAGTACCGTGACGACTCCCTGCATCGGGGATTTCTCCGGCGCTATGTCGACCACGGCGATCGCTTCCTCTTCGCCCTGAACCAGGTGGACCGGCTCCCCTCGGCCGAAGTCGCTCCGGTGGCAGCGGATTTCAAAGTGGCTCTGACCGAAGACGGCTTTTCCTATCCTGCCGTCTTTCCGATAGCCGCGGGGCCGCCGATCGGGCCGCTTTCAGGAATCGATGAATTGCGCACCGCGATCCAGGAGCTTGCCGGCCATTCCGTTGTTGCCAAACAGGTGAGCGACCTTCTCGAGACCGTGGCAGGGATCACCGAGGCGATCGGAAGGGCAGGCCTCGATTTCGAGCGACGGTGGCACGAGGTGCGCACGACTGCGGCTTCCCTCGCCGTCGGGGGTGATCCCGTGGGTGGTGGGCGGGCGGCGGCCGCTTTCTTCTCCGACATTGCCGGCGAAATGCACGGAGAGCCCGCTGAGGTTGCCCTCGGCCTGTCCGCCCATGTTGGCGAGCGTCTGGGTGAGTTCGCCCGTCAGGGGAAGAGCGCGGTCCCGCCGGTCGTCTCCCCGGCCGGTGGTTGGTTTCGGCGCAATCGTCCCGCCAAGGACTCGAATATGACAGATCGAGTCACCTATGTGGCCGAGAGCCTCGACCGGTATGCAGGGGACCTAATTCGGCCCGTTTTGCAGCGCCGCGCCGAGGCCATCGCCGCGCTGTCATCGTTGGCCAGCGCGATACAGAGTTGGCGTGCAACGTCCGGAAGTTAATCTCAGCGGATGCTCGAAAACCTGATTGGGAGGGAGAACCAGGGAAACCTGATCGGCTCACTCGTCGCGATAGCCGTATTCATCCTCCTCTATTTCCTGCTGAAACGCGTGAGTCGCCGCGTGCTCACCCGCATCGCCGGGCGGGGCCCGGCCGGGGAGAGCCGGGTCGTCACATTGGAACAAGTGACACTCCGTTTCGGACAAGTGGCGATCCTTGTCGCTTTCCTGATCGTGATCGGGGGAATCTGGGAGATCAACCTCGGAGGGGTGCTCGCCCTGGGTGCGGTGTTCGGCGCCGCCCTCGGGTTCGGGGCCCAGGATTTGGTGAAGGACTTGATCGGTGGCTTCTTCATCCTGTCCGAGGACCAGTTCCACATCGGTGACGTGGTCAGGATCGCCGACACCGAGGGCACCGTGGAGGACATCCAGTTCCGGGTGACCGTGCTGCGAGATGTGGAGGGCAACAAGCATTTTGTTCCCAACGGCCAGATCACAGTAAGCAGCAACTACACAGCGATCTACGCCCAACCTGTTCTCGATGTCGGCATTGCCTACAAGGCCGATGTCGACCGCGCCCTCGCCGTCATGAAGGATGAGCTCGAATCCATGGCGAACTCCGAGGAGTTCAGGGACTCATTCGTGGAGCCACCGGAGGTGCTCGGCGTTCAGGATCTCGCCGACAGTGCCGTCATTATCCGGGCCAGGTTGCGGGTGCTTGCCGATCAGCGCTGGACGGTGTTACGGGAGGCAAGGAGGCGGATCAAGATCCGTTTCGACGAGGAAGGCATCGAGATCCCGTTCCCGCACATGACCGTCTATCAGGGTGAAGCCTGACTTCTGATCAACATCAGTGAATCGGGCACCCACGTGACTGTCACACGGTCGGCCATGCCGAGTGACTCACCGTCAGCCTGTACTGCGACCGGTGGGTCTGCCTCAGCCTCCAGTTTCTCGACCCCTTCCCAGATCTCGATCTCGGGGATCGCTTCCAGGTCTCGCCGTGCGATTACCCGCGCTGCGATCGAGGGCACGCGCCGGCGGCGAAGGCGTTCGATGAGAAGGGCTGTCATCGGGTCGGGCTTGGCAGCAGAGAGAGTCAGGGGCAGGCGTCCGAAGTAGGTGTAGACGTCACGGAACTGGAAGACAGCCGCGGAAACAAGTGACGAGCGGTCTTCGGACGTGACGGCGACATGGGGGCGTCGCTTGGGAAAGGAGCGAAAGGCAACGCCGAACGCGGTTGAGGCGTAGTGGATCGACCCGAATCGGTATTTCTTGTACGGGTCCTGGTCGGCCCTGATGACAACGTCTGCATCCAGGCCCAACCCGCACGCGAATAGTGAGTGGTGAGTCGAAACGGTTGCGCCCCGGTGGAGGACCAGCTCCGCAGTCCCTGTCATAACCGGGGGAGAAGGGGCGGTCAGGAGCCGGGCGGCCTTGGTCGGGTTGGAAGGCAAGTGGAGCAAGCGGCTGACGACATTTGTCGTTCCAACCGGTATCACACCCAATGGCACGGCAGTGTTGATCAATCCCTGGGCGACATGATGGACCATGCCATCGCCGCCCATCGCCACCACAAGAGAAGCGCCATCCTCTACGGAGCGGGCAGATGCCTCGCTCGCCTCGGCCCCCGAAGCGGGCCAAATGGCCGACACGTCGAATTTCTTGTTGAGGATTGCCATCACATCGCGGTGAGAACCACCGGTGAACTGGGATGCCGCGGGGTTGGCGATCACCACTGCTTTTTCCATTGCAGGCTACGGTACCCATCTACTGTGGTCAGTCATGACTGAGCCTCGATTTTCCCTGGTGTTCGGAGAGGGTGACGGCGCATTGCTCGGCCTAGCCGCCGGTGACACAGCAGGAGGAGCCTGGGAGCTGGGTTACTCCGCAGTGACCGAACAAGCAACCGTCATTTCCTATGAGTTGATCGCCGAGGGCAAGCTCGACCAGCAGACCCTGATCGAGCAATTTCTCGAGCTCGACGGCTCGATGGACGAGGAGCCTGTGTTCAGGGCCGAGAGCCCTGAGTTTCGCGCGTGGCTCGACCGCGCAGTCATGGGCACCCCGACGCCCGACGAGACCCCAAGTCTCGACCCGGCCGGTCGCTCCGCGCCTCTGGGCGTCGCATATCGCACCGCACCAGACGACCTCCACCGTGAGGTGATCGGGCTGAACCGCTTGTTCCACACCGACGCAGGATCGATTCTGGGCGGGGTAGCAATCGCGTCTGCCGTTGCTGCGTCGTGCTTCGGTCAAGGAGGGCGGGACTTGCTTCTGGGGGTCGCTCAGTCGGTCGGCGTTGCGATGGACGAGTTGGGTGGAAGCTCGATGGGCCTGAGCGGAGTGGATGCGATCGAGGGGTTCGATGAAAGAGTGCGACGACTTGTGGAGGGTTACGGTATCCGTGGCGCCAGGGACGCAATCAACTTCGTCGCGGCCGGAGCGGAGCCCGATCACCTCCAGAGCGTGCTTGCCTGCCTGCTCCTCACCTCCCACAATGCAGAGAAGCCTTACGAACCGCTGGCCGAATCGGCGCGGATCGGCGGGAGCAACCTCGGTGCCGCTGCGGGTGCAATAGTCGGAGCCCGAGTCGGTATTCGTGCCTGGCCATGGGCATTCGCCAACGACACCTGGTTCGCCGAGATCGGCCGTCGTCTTGTCCGGGGACCACAGGAGATCCGGGACTTGCCGATTCCTTACGCGGTGGAACAACACCTCATTTCGAGGGCGCGCCAGAATCACCCGTGACCACCGGAAGGTCGATGTCTCCCCAAACACGGATCCGGTCGTCGACACTCCGGAGTACCCACCATCCGACGAATATGAAACCGGCGAGGGCGCCCATTGCAACCGATCTGCCGAGGTGGAGCACGTCAACAATGAGCGCCCATACGGTTGGCCCAATAATGGTGGCAAACCTCCCCACAGTTGCGTAGAGGCCATAAAACTCGCCGATGAACCGGGGTGGCGAAATGCGGGTCATCACCACCCGGTCACTCGCCCACGTCGCACCAAGGGCGAGTCCCCCCATCGGCCCGATGGTCCAGGCGATCCAGGGTTGATCGGTGAAGGCGGCGACGATGCCGCTCCCGATCGCGACGATCCAGACGATCAACACCCAGCGGAGAACCCTTCTCGGCCCATACCGATCGACGAACCGGCCGGCGAATAGCCCTCCGAAGATGGCGGCGGTTATGGCAGCGACGAGCAGGCTGGTGACGAATCGTCTATCCAATCCGAGCTCCTGGATGACGAAGATCGTCAGGAATCCGCCAATCAGGGTGTTTATCGCATCGGTGTAGAAGAACCTCCCGATCAAGAACCGCACCACGCTGGGATATCGAGCGGCGAGCTTCCAGGAGGTGACGATCCGACGTGGCACGTCAATGAGCTTCGGCATGGGCTCTTCGGTGTGCGCTCGCCGTTCCTTGATGAAGAAGAACGCAGGTAGGGCGAACACGAGAAAACCCAACGCAAGTGCCCGGAATGTGGCGGGGTAGCCCCAGCCGAGGAGGTCGAGCGTGACCACTCCGATCAATACGCCCAGATAGGACCCGAAGTAGCCGACCCCCACCCCGCGCCCGGAGATGAGTCCCCGGTTGCTCTCGGTGCTCACGTCGATCAGCAACGCGTCGTAGACAACCGATCCGATATTGACCGCGACCAGAGCGATTCCCAGGAAGACAACCGAGGTCGGCACATTGATCCCCAGGAGCCCGGTGGCGACAACCGCCACCAGCGTCGTCACGACAAGGGTGGGGATCCGGGTCCCCTTGACATCACTTCTTGCCCCGGCCCACGGCGCAACGAAGACGACGATCAGCCCTGCGACGGCTTCGACACTGGCGAGGAGGCTGTCGGGCCGATCGAGTGAGATGAGCCAATCGGGGAAATAGAGGCCAATGACACCCAGGGCGAAGATCGTGTTGGCCAGGTCGTAGATGATCCATGACCAGACAGATCGGCGACCGTCCACCCCGGCCCGAGCCGTCATCTCAGAATGTGACGGCTACGGAGATCAGTTCTTCGCGTCCGAGAAGCCCGGCCGCTGCCTGCAGGGCACGCGGGGCTTCGGAAAGTGGGAATTGATGCGATACAAGGTCATCGATCCTGGGATCTGTCTCGAGTTGGCGTGCAGCCCACTGGTAGCCGACCGTTGTCGCGCTCATTGCTCCTCTGATGGTCAGCTGCTTGGCGACGATTACATCGGATAGGAAATGAAAGGCGCGGTTGCCCTTGGTGGACGCGAGTACCACTCGCCCCCCGCTCCGCACCACGTCAAGCGCAGTGAACACGGCTTCGGGGTCATTCGAGGTGACGTCGACCAGTACGTCAGGCCGTCGCCCGATCGCCTCAGCTATTGCTCCGGCGATGTCGGTGGTTTCGATGTCGACAGCGATGTCGGCACCGAGCCGCAATGCCAGATCGAGCCGATCGCGATCGTGGCTCAGACCCGAGATCCCAACCCACCGCGCCCCGGAGGCTTTGGCCGCAATGAGACATGCGAGGCCCCGCGGTCCAGGGCCGAGGATCATCACGTCTTCGCCGGGTTGGAGAAGAGGGAGTTCGACTGCCCAGGAATGCCCGGCAGCCAGTGGGTGGACGAAGGTAGCGACCTCGGCGGGGACGTCGTCGGTCACCTCGTGGACGCGCGCCAAGGGGTCGAGGTAGAGGGTTTCAGCAAGGCCACCCCAGAGACCTGGCGGCTCGGTGGAGGGAATGAAACCGTATGAGTTGATCGGCCGTCTCCTCGCACACGTTGCGAGGTTATTGAGGCAGCGGTGGCATTCGCCACAATGCATCCTCGGTTCGACCACAACCCTGGTTCCCACCGGGTAAGGAATGTTGGGGCTGGCTGTGGCGATCCTCCCCACGACCTCGTGTCCGGGTATAAGGGGGTACACGATGTCCCGGGCCTCGCCGCTCCACACCTGGACATCGGCGCCTGAAATAGAGGTTGCTTCGACTGCGAGCCATCCGCCCCCCTCGACACTTGTCGTGGGAATGGTGGTCATAGAGAAGTGTTTGGGCTCGACGAGCATCATGGCCCGTGCATCACTACCGGTGTCCATCACTGCTGGTGAGTGTAAACCAGGTTGTGATCGTCGAAGTCACCCTCTGACGATCGCCGCGATTCGCTCGATGCCTCTCTCGATATCTTCGTCGCGGGTGGCGTAAGAGAGCCTGAGGAACCCCGGGGCCCCGAACGACTCGCCTGGCACAAGAGCCACAGCGCCCTCCTCGAGAATCTGGGTCGCCAGGTCGATTGAAGTCGACCAGCGTTCGCCGAGAAGCTCAGTCACGTCCGGGAACACGTAGAACGCTCCCTGCGGCTCGATGCATGTGATCCCGTCGATGTCGTGCAGCATCGAAAACATCAGCTTTCGCCGCCTGTCGAAGGCAAGGCGCATCTCTTCGACAGTGTCCTGCGGCCCCCGCAACGCAGCCAGCGCTGCTTGTTGGGAAACGTTCGCCACGTTCGAGGTGGCGTGAGACTGAAGCCGCGCTGCAGCGTTGATGATGTCGGCCGGGCCGACCATCCAGCCCACCCGCCACCCAGTCATCGCGTATGCCTTGGCGACACCGTTTATGAGAATCCAGTTCTCGAACCGGGGCGTCACTGCAGCGATCGAGCTCGCGGCTTCTCCGTGGTAGACAAGGCGTTGATAGATCTCATCAGCCATGACCCAGATGTCGTTGTCCCTCGCCCACTCCCCGATGGCGCGCGCCTCCGATCCCGTGTAGACCGCACCCGTCGGGTTCGAAGGGGAGACAAAGACGAGCATTCGTGTCCTGTCGGTCCGCTTCCGCTCGAGCTGGTCGACGGTGACCTTGAAACCTTGCTCGATTCCGGTCTCGACGGACACGGGGACGCCATCGGCCAGCGTCACACCTGCGGGGTAGGTGACCCAGTGCGGTGAGGGGAGAAGCACCTCGTCACCAGGATCGATCAGAGCAGCAAATGTCTCATAGACCGCCTGCTTTGCGCCATTGGTGACCATGACCTCGGATGAATCGACTTCGACTCCCGAGTGGTCGAATGTGTACCCGGCTATCGCTTCCCGGAGGGGGGCGAGGCCGGCATTTGCGGTGTAGTGGTGGTTGGCCGGGTCATGAGCCGCTCTCGCTGCCGCCGCGGTTATGTACTCCGGTGTCGGGAAGTCGGGCTCGCCGGCGGCGAATGCAATCACGTCGCGGCCCTCCGCTTCCATTTCCCTGGCGCGCGCCGCAATCGCCATCGTCGCCGAACCGGGTAGGGAACGGAGGCGTTCTGAAACGCGTCGGATCAAAGGAACTCCAGGAGTCGGTCTAGAAGGAGCCCCCGCCGTCCTTGGCCTCTTCGGCTTCTGCGGTGACCTTTTCGGCTGCTGTTTCTGCTGCGTCGGCGGTCTTTTCGGCTGCTGTTTCTTTGCTCTTGTCGGCGAATTCCGACACCTTCTCCCCGAGGGATTCGATCACCTCGGACGCCGACTCCATGGCTTTCTTTGCCATCGGCTCGGCCTTCTTGGCGAGCTCCGAAGCACTCTCTTTCGCCTTCTCCATCATCGGCTCCGCTTTCTCCAGGGCATCCGAAGCGAAATCTTTGGCCTTCTTGGCCATTGGCTCGGCTTTCTCGGCGAGGTCCGCCGCGCCTTCTTTGGCGGTCCCCATCCACTCCTTGAGCTTGTCCATGAATCCCATATCGTTCCTTTGTCAGGTGCGCCTCCCATCGTAGGGCTTGTCTAGGGCGGTCGCGTCAATATCGTTCCGGGGTGTTCAAGGTCCCTTGATATCGCCGCCTTTGCCGGGGTGTCGAGCACACCCTTGATGGATCTGCCCGCCTGTGTGACCTTTCTTTCCGATCAACGTCTCAGCGAATGACCGCTCGGACCCTCGTCGGCGAGCCAGACGACAACATCGTTGTAGCCGGGATGGAGAACGTTCGGGGGAATCAATACTTCGAAGCTTGCCGACGCTCCCTCGGGATCGAACACGCGTGTTGCAGCCACCACAAACCCGTCAGCCGAGACGACCAGGATCTCCTCGCCGGTGGCCGTCCGGTCAAACACAATTTCGCCGGAGAGGTAGACAGGGAGGAGGTCGGACTCGGGAGGCAGCGATGCGAGCAAACCCTGCTGGTTTACTGTCACCGACACCTCGGGCGCGTCAACGGCGCTGATATCCGACATGGAGAGACCCAACCATTCCCTCCAGCCGGGAGGGGCCAGAGACCACGGGTCGCCCGCAGGGAACCACTTCTCCTTGGCGGCCGCCGCGATCAGCTTCTCGGTCCCATCGATGCCGAATCTCACCGGGCCTTTGCGGCCGAGCATCACCGAGCTCTTGCGGAGCTCGCGATCGGGGTCCAACAACGAGAGCCCCCCGACATCCCATGGCAGGTTGACTCCAATGACATCGGCCACAGTCGGCACCAGGTCCACGGTCTCCGCCCTGACATCGTCGATCTGTCCCGGCTCGATCCCGGGTTGCCCGCTCGGATACTTGACGAACATGGGCACTGCCGCAATTGTGCCCACCGTCTCGGCTGTGATCAGTCGTTGATTCTCAACCCCTGGCTCGATGGTTATGCCATGGTCAGCGACAACAAGCAGCATCGACTCCTCGTAGATTCCTTCCGTCTTCATTCGCTGGATCACTTTTCCCAGGATCGTGTCGGCGTACTGAGCCTGAAGGATGTGACGCTGGTATCCCTGAGCCACCAGCCATTCATCGTCGCCCCATCCCGCCCCTTCTCCGCCCGGCGAGTTGCCTGCTCCGGTCCGTTGACCATCAGCCGTGACCTCCCACGGGTGGTGGGGATAGAGAAAGTGGGCGAATCGGAATGGAGGCTCGGGACCGTTGAACTCGAAGGTCGTCAGGAGACGATCGACTTCCAGTCGTCGGTCGTCGTCAACGCCCGCCAGGAACCGGTCGATGATATCGAATTCGGATTCGGCGCCTGTAATGAAATTACCCCATGTCCGGTCGATCGCCGGAAGGTTGTCGGAAATCGAGCGGGGTAGGGTGAGGTGGCCGTACACCACCGAGAGGTCAGCTGCCAAAGCGCTCCAACGCGTTCCGAATGGCTCGATCCTTCGACTCGAATTCGAGCACACGAATACCGGGCAGAGATCGGTGACGGTCTCCACAGCAGCAACGTCATACGTGTCCGACAGCAGCGTGAACAGGGTGAGGGGATGATCCGAAGAGGTGGGGATGCTGTCCGAAGTGGCGCCTACGCCGGAAAGGATCGTCGGAATTGCTTCCTCGGACTGTTGTCGGACTCCCACACCGTTTCGGTACCAGACTCCGTCAGCGGCGAGCTGGGAGAAATTGGGGAAGAGGTTCGCAAGCAGATCGCCATCAGAGTCGATGATGGTTGCAACTGGGAACTCGTCGAAGATCAGAAAGACAATAGGGACCGGATTGCCGACATCTCCGGTCCGCGGAATTTCGCTCGAGTTGGCAAATGCGAAGTCGCCCGCCGGAGTCATAACCAGAAACCAGGCGGCGAACGCCACAAGCGCCCAGGCCGCATGTCCGACGATCGCCCGTGCGAGCTGAAACCGGACGTAGGACCGTGCGAGGAGGGCGCCGATGGAGACAGCGACGATGGTGAAGACGATTGCTGGCGAGTTGCTCCCGAACAGGGCAACCCATGCGGAGGCGATCAGCATGGTGAACAGAACCCCGAGGACTGCTGCATGCGCGGCCCCCGCGCTGGTGGGACCAACCCACCGGAGGGCAAGCACCGGCAGAGCGAGTAGGGCCAGCACGGCCATAGTCACCAATGGGAAGAGCGTTACATCCAGAGGTGTGAAGCCCTGGGCTATGAAGAATTCGGGATTGCGCCCCAGTAAATCGAGGAGAGGTTGGCTGAATCCGAACGCTCCGACCGTCGCCAGTGATAATGGCACTTTCCACCACGGGCCGGACCCGAGTTGGGCAAACGTCATCGGGGCTGGAGAGAAAAAAGGGCACGGGTCCCTGACGACAGGTTGGTCTCGTCGACGATGTCAAAAATCTCCTCGGCCAGTACACGGAAGCTGACCTCGTCGCGATTCGGGTGCAACTCATGGGCAAGTTTGTTTCCTATCAACTTGCCCACCATCTCATCGGCGGGCGAAACGAATTCGACGACGACCGGGCACTCGAACGTGCGCAACCACCTGACTACCTCCCGGGGTGGGATGCTGGCGTGATATATGAGGTGGTGGATCAGCCCATAAGCGATCACCAGATCGGGGTGTGCGCGATCGGCGACCGATGATCTCTCGGTTCCGGCCCATCCTTGGGCTGGAGAAGGGTTGGCTAAGTCGGTGAGGACAACCGCGATGCTCAAGCCTTCGCCGCGACGGTAGAGGTCGTCCAGGACTGCCTCGTCGCTATCCACTGCGATGATGTCGGCTCCGGCCTCGGCAGCCATTTTCGAGAAATGTCCATCGTTGGCGCCAAGATCGAGGACCCTCCGGGGATGGGTGCGCTCGATCGCGGACTTCAGGAACTCACTCTTGGCTGTCCGATCCCGGGAAACGTGATCGCAGGAGCCGTAACCAGACCAACCGTCGCCGCTATGGGCCCATTCGAAGGAGGACACCAGGGACCGAAGTTTTCTCACATTGGCTTGGATCAGCTCAGCACTGAACCCGGCCGTCTTCAGGTCGTCCCTAACCGACCGCCCGGCCATTCGCGCCTCAACCCGGGCTTGGAGGCGAACGTGAAGGAGGGCGCCTGCATTGAACCACTTCTTTCTCCCGAGGAGTCGAGCCATCTGGGCCGGAGTAGGGCCTTCCATGTCTCCCCGCAACCAGGGCTGGAACGGCACTCCGATCCACGCCCGTAGCATCAGCGGGAACAGGAACTGACGGGTGAACTGGCGATAGCCAATCCAAGGCTCTCCCGGCTGGTAGGCCTCGAAAGACCCGATGTCGATGAACATCGGTCTTCCCTGGACGAATTGGATGTTGTAGGGAGTGGCGTCCTTGATCGTCAAGCCCGCCGACAAGGCATCTCTCAACAGGTCGAGCTGCAACAGGGCTGCATCCTTCAGCATGGTGAACGTCCACTCGTACGGGTAGCTGATGAAAGGAAGCCTGGGGTGTTCCAGGGCTCTGGCACTGCCGGGAGGGACGTTGCTGATTTCGGTAGTTTCGATCAGCCGTCGATCCGCGACCGCTGAGCTGAAGAAGTCAGTCCCGGCCAGGGCGCGCCAGCCTTCCAGCCCACGCGAATCGAGCAAGCGCAGAACCCTGGTCCCATCCAGGACGATTCGAGAGGCCGGGTCTCGAAACGATCCGGGGTCGGGCGAGACCATCCTGAGATCAGGACTCGGATGGCAAGGAGGTGTCTTCGATGGATTCTGTTGCTTCTCCGTCGCCTGGCACGGCAGCGTTCTTGCCCCGTCGCAACTGATACTTCTGCCTGAAAGCCCTGAACGCGACAGCGATCCCGGCGGCGCCTCCGATCACAACCTGCAGAATCATGCTGCCCGAACCAGGGTCCAAGTATCCCAAAATCATTTGTTGTTCCTCCAGGAGCATCGCCTAAACCGTTGCCGAAGTCATTATTATCCAGCACTGGAGTCAAGCAAACCGCCTCGCTCTATTCCGACCCCGCCCGTGGTTGTTGTGCTCGATGCTTGAACGGCCATTCGGCGAGAATATTGCGGCCATGACTCCGGGGGTTGATCGTCAATAGCGGGCCCGGGCCACAACATTTCCGGATTCGTCGAGCAGCAGTGCCATATCGCCGTCGTTGTTCCAGATGGGTGATCCTGTGCACCAGGAAAATCGGCTGGCACAGCCCGACCTGACTTCGATTCGCTCGCCGGGCGCAAGTATTGTTCCTTCGGGGAAGGTCATCCTGTTGCGCGACGACTCGTCCCTGAGGGTCCACCCAGTGATGTCAACGATCTCCAGCTCATTGTTCACCACCACTACGTACTCGTCGTCCAATCGGTCTCCATCGGCACCCTGGGGGTCGATGACGGAGCCCTCGAAATCGAAACCGACATCGGGCCGCGGACCGCCGGGCCCGCAAGCGGTTGCCGACCAGAGCCCCAGCCCTGATTCATGGGCCTCTTGTTCAGCCGCCACCAGGGCCGCGCCGTTGGGGTTCTCCGGGCCCGGAGTTTGGGCGATGGCCAGGCCCAATGCCACAAGCGTGAAGTTGACCAACTCCTCCTCGAGCCAGATATTGGCGAGGGCACGTTCGAACTGGTCGGTAGCCACGATCTCAACACCAACCCTGGTGTCGATGAGCCTGTCGATCAGGTAGTTGCGGGACTCTTCGGAGTAGCACTCGCCCTCTTCATTGGCATTGACACCGATCATCCGGACCGCGATGATCTCGCCGCCCATATCGACGTCGATGCTGTCGCCGTCGCTCACATCGCTCACCGTGCCGAAGTCCAGCTCGTCCGATGGTTGCAGTTGAAGATCGGAGGGACCGGTCGTCCCAGCGGTGGCGCAGGATGAACTGGCTAGTATGCACGCCGCCACGAGAGTGGAGCGGATCAGAACTCCGTCTTCCCAACTCGCTTCTTCCGTTTGCTCCTCCGGTAGAGGAAGCTGATCAGCTGATCGAAGGTGAGGGTGAGCACGACTACCAGCATGATGATCACACCGGCGCTCATCGTGATGTCCCAGAAAAGGAATTGGATCCGGGTCTCGTCGGTGTTCTGGACCACGAAGATGGCGAGCAGCGCGGCCCCGAGAAGGAAGGCGACGAAACCCCACGCTATGCCCAATGGCGCGTCGGCGCTGGGGACGGTGGTGCTCTCCTCTATCGGCTCTTCGAAGTTGTTTCTTTCATCTTCCATTTGCTCCTCAGCCTACTCAACGCGGCCGCGACCGTGAGGTCGGACTATTTCCGTTCTGTGCATAAGCTTTCGCGATGCGCCGATTGGCATCTCGAGCCACACTGGTGATCATCCCTTTGATCGTTCTCGCCTCGGGCTGCAGCAACGACCAGCAGCCCGGCACCACCCTTCCCGGAACAACGGAAACCACCGCTCCGTCGACGACGGCCACAACCGAAGAGCCAACCACCTCCACCGCGCCGACTACCACGACGACCACGACGCTACCGCCGCTCCAGTCGCTCGCCTATGAGGAGGTCGCCAGCTTCAACTCCCCGGTTCAAGTGATACCCGGCGCCGTGTCCGGGATGATCTATGTGGTCGACAAGGTCGGGTACCTATGGTCGATGGTCGACGGCGAGGTCAATGAGGACCCGGTCCTCGACATCTCAAGCCTTGTCAGCGGAGGAGGCGAACAGGGTTTCCTCGCCGCAACCCTGCACCCCGACGACCCGAGCCGGCTTTTTGTCCATTACACCGACACGGCCGGTGACACGGTGGTAGCCGAGTACACGCTTGCTGACCCTCTAGGCGCCGACCACGAGAGTGCCACCGTCCTACTGGCGGTAGACCAACCCGCAGGCAATCACAACGGCGGGATGATTCTTTTCGACGCCGAGGGAAGGCTTCTCGTGGGTCTCGGCGATGGTGGAGGCGCCAACGACGTCCATGGCAACGGCCAGAACACTGGAACGCTGCTCGGTGGGATTGTGGTTGTCGACACATCCGGCGGGGGAGGAACCCTGTTCAATTACGGGCTGCGCAACCCATGGCGGTTCTGGCTGGACGGGGACAGGATATTCATCGCCGATGTCGGCCAGAACGCATACGAGGAAGTGAACGTCGCCCCAATTCAGCCCGACCTCAACTTCGGATGGCCGATCACCGAAGGCCTTCATTGCTTCAGCCCGTCATCAGGCTGCGACATTGCGGGTATCACCATGCCAGTGGCCGAGGTGGCCCACGGCGACGCCAGCTCGTGTTCAATAACCGGAGGCGTCGTATATCGGGGAGCACAAATCCCGGAGCTCGACGGCCATTACCTGTTCAGTGACTATTGCGGTGGCTACCTGCGCAGCTTCGAGACGACCGCCGACGAGATCGAGGTAGTCGACTGGACTGACGATGTAGGTGTTCCGGGAATGATCACCGGCTTCGGGATCGACGGTGATGGTGAGGTGTACGTTTCCACTACGGGCTTGGTGCTGAAACTCGTCGCTGTCCGCTGACGACGGCGGGTTAGGCTCCGCTTGATGTCGTCGTTATTCACCAGGATCATTGAAGGCGAAATACCCGGAACATTCGTCTGGAAGGACGATCTCTGCGTGGCCTTCATGACCATTGCCCCGCTTCGCCCGGGCCACACTCTTGTTGTGCCTATCGAAGAGGTCGATCACTGGATCGACCTCACGCCCCGGCTCAGGCGCCACCTCTTCGACATTGCGGCGAAGATCGCCGCGGCAATACAGGACGCGTTCGACCCGACGAAGGTGGGCCTCATGATCGCCGGCCTCGAGGTCCCCCATGCCCACCTCCACCTCGTCCCCATCGACGCGGTCCACGACCTCGACTTTTCCAACGCCGACGACTCCGCTCGACGGGAGGACGTCGAGGACTCGGCCGCCAGGATCCGACAAGCTCTCGAGATGAGAGGCGCCTCCGGGGTAACCGGATAGTGCCCGGGACGGGCTCCTAGATAGTGGAAGTCCTGCTGGGGGGGATCACCTCGATTCTCTACGGGGTGGCCGATTTCCTTGGAGGCGAGGCTTCCCGCAAGGTCACCGCTGCCACCGTCGTGGTCTGGTCCGGCATCTTCTCGTTCCCGTTGCTCCTGGTCGTGGCATCTTTGGCCGGCGGAGGCGCGTCGAATGCGGACTACCTGATCGGATTCGGAGCAGGCATATCCGGAGCAATCGGGCTGGTGATTCTGTTTACCGGGCTGGCCAGGGGTCGCGCCGCGACGGTGGCGCCCCTTTCGGCTGCTCTGGGTGCAGTGGTCCCGGTGGTCGTCGCGGTGATAGCGGGCGACCGCCCTTCCATCCTGGCCTGGGTCGGTGTCGGAGTCGCGGTTCCGGCCATCGCCCTGTCGGCCTGGACCGATGACGAAGCAGGATCGACTCGCTCCGGCCTTGTCTACGGGGCAGGTGCCGGCCTCGGCTTCGGCGGCTTTGCCGCGATTATCGGGCTCACGGACGACAACTCGGGGTTGTGGCCGCTGGTGACTGCGCGGGGCGGCCTGGTCGCGGTTGTTGTGATTCTGGCGGGATTGGGCGCCTGGAAACTGCAGGCATTTTCTGCTGCGCCGAGGGCGATCATTCTTGGTAACAGCGCCCTCGATGTCTCTGCCAACATCATGCTGATCTTCGCGCTGCGAGCAGGGTCTTTCGCACTTGCTGCAGTCGCAGCGTCATTCTATCCCGCGGTAACCGTGATCCTTGCCAAGGTCGTGAATGCCGAGTCGCTGAGAGGACGACAGGTAGTGGGGATCGTGATGACGTTGGTGGCAATGGCGCTCATAGCATCCAATTAGAGTGCCGGCCTCCGGCTGGCTTCAATCCTGTAGTCCGAAATCGTCCTTTTCAGATAGGAAAGCGCCACGTCGTATCCCCGTGTCACGTAGTTGTCCGTGTAGTGGAGCACCCGCCCGGTCCACATTCTGAAGAGGAGGCCTTCCCATGCGGCGTCGCCGAGTCGGAATAGCTCACTGGCCGCCGCCAGGAATATCCACCACGTCTCCTCGTCGAGGAAGGTGAGATCGCCTTTCTCGATCATCCGGCTTATCAATGCCGGGAACGAGTCGGGGAGACGTTCGATGGCGTCCCCCTCACCCGGAGCCAGCTCCATCGAGAGCAGCGGTCGCGTCTTCTCAACGGAGTATCCGGTCTGGACGCGCAGAGTCTCCGGTGCCGGCGACTCGGGATCCCGCGCGTGATCTGTGGCGGGCAGGGTGTCGTCGGGGAGCCCGATCACAGCGTCGAAGCACTCCACGAGCATCGTCCTGAGCTCTTCGAGCGACCCATAGAGTGTGTGTGACTTCCCTGATGCCACGTGGTGCTCAAAGATGGGAAATCCGTTGGCCACCATCGCATGGGTGAGCACGGTGTCGATTCCCCAGTCGGAGCGCTCCGCGACACCGGGAAACGCAGCGACCTTTTGGATAGCGGAACCGTTGAGGAGCAGTTCGCCTCCCAGCGGCTGGCCGATCTGCGAGAGGACTGAGCCAGGGAACTTCATAGCGAGCATGGGCCTGGTTACCAACCATGTGATCATCGCGTCTGTAGCAGCCCGGGGAAAGGAGTGACGTACTGCATCGAACCCGGCGTCGGCAGCCTTCTCCGCGCCGTCGATCCACTCTGAGTCGAAATTGGTGATGTCGGCGTCGTAGAAGTGGAGCCTGTCGACTCCTTCGGCTGCCGCCCGTTGCAAAGCGGTGTTCATCGCGTCGCCTTTTCCAGGTCGATAGGTTCCGATTCGCTCCTCGGGAATCACCTCGACCCCGGAGCCGGAGGACCGGGCGATTTCACCTGCGTGCTTGTTGACCTGATCGGATCTTCCCACAGCCCAAACCGTGTCGACTCGAGGGTGACTTGCCGCGGTCTGCACGTTGGCCAGGACCAGGCCGGGGTCTTCGTCCATGAAGGGGATGGCAACCGTGCTCATGGCGCAACGATAAAGGGGTTCCCATGCCGCAACCGAGTTCTGTCATCGGCGCCGTCTACGCTCGCGGCGCATGGCAGATTTGGTCGGAAGGGTCATCGGCACCCGGGACTCCACTCCGCTGGAGTTTTGGGTGGGCGTAGCGGAGGGCGAATACCTCCAGCTTGACGACGTCGTGGCCCTCGAACGGGTGCTTCCGACCGGCGAGATGGTCAAGATGTACGGGATGGTGGGCCAGGTCGTTGCCCGCCACGAGGGCGCCCGATTCGATTCCGATGTGTTTCTGATCGAAGAGGGCATCCTCCCGGCCCAGGTGACCGAGGCGGCGCAGGTGACATCCACACGCTTCGAGCCGGAAGTCTTCGTGCCACCCATCCCGGGCCAGGCCGTCCGGATCGCCACCGGGGACGAGCGAGACAAAGCATTGTTTTTCGATCGGATGGAAGAGCGATTCCCGGTTGGCCTCGCACGGAACGGCGAGCCACTCTGGGTGAACTTCGAGTTCCTAAACGGTGATCGAGGAGCTCACGTCAACATCTCAGGGATCTCGGGGGTCGCCACGAAAACGTCCTACGCCACTTTCTTGCTCCATTCCCTATTCACCAGCGGCGTGCTTGGTAGCGCTTCGGTCAACACCAAAGCCTTGATCTTCAATGTGAAAGGCGAGGACCTTCTCCACCTGGACCGCCCCAACAAGAACCTCGACGACGACCAGCGTCTTGGTTATACCCGTCTCGGCCTCCCCTCGACGCCTTTCGACTCGGTCGGGATGTTCGCCCCTCCCCGCATTGGCGACCCGAGAGCGACTGCCGATGTCGCCTCGCGGACTGACGTCACCTCATTCTTCTGGACGATCCACGATTTCTGCTCCGGTGACCTCATGCCGTTCTTGTTCTCTGATGCCGAGGACGACCGGGCCCAGTACACAACCGTGGTCTACAACGTTATGGCCCAACTGCGGCACGCTGAGTCGACCGACACCGGTGCCGCGATTCTGGAGGGCGTGAAGCTCCGAACCTTCCGCGAGCTGGTCGACCTGATCACAGACCGGGTCCAGGATGAGGAAACCAGGCGGGTATGGGCCGGACCTGCGATCGGAATGGGAACGGTCAATGCCTTTGTCCGTCGGCTTCAGGGGGCGGTCCGGCATATCGAGCGTTTGGTCCGGGCCGACGTGCCCAACCCGGAGAAGCACCGAGTTCGGCTGGATGTGAACCAGGTCACCGTTGTCGACTTGCATAATTTGAACGACCGGGCCAAGCGGTTTGTGGTTGGTGTGACCCTGCGCAAAGCGTTCGAGGACAAGGAACGGGCCGGACAGAGCCGCGAGTTGTTGATGGTCGTCCTCGATGAGCTCAACAAATATGCCCCCAGGGAGGGCACCAGCCCGATCAAAGAGGTGCTTCTCGACATGGCAGAGCGTGGCCGTTCCCTCGGAGTGATACTCATCGGTGCCCAGCAAACCGCCTCGGAGGTGGAACGGCGCATTATCGCCAACTCGTCGATCCGGGTGGTAGGCCGGCTCGATTCGGCTGAGGCGTCGCGAGAAGAGTACGGCTTTCTCCCGGCGGTCCACAGACAGAGGGCAACGATCATCAAGCCGGGAACGATGATTCTCAGCCAGCCCGAGATCCCGGTGCCGCTCGTCCTCGAGTTCCCGTTCCCTGCTTGGGCGACCCGCGCCGCAGAGGCGATCGAAGAGGTCGGTGCTCACATTCCGGACGACCCGTTCGCGGGATTGTGATTCAGGGTCGGCAAAACCGAATCTGTCACACCGGGCCAATACGATCGAGATCGTGACAGTGAAAATCCTCCATACATCCGATTGGCATGTTGGCCGGCGAATCGGCGGGCACGACAGGTCGGCAGAGCATCGTTTGGTCCTCGACGAGATTGTCGGCCTGGCCGCCGACAACAGTGTCGACTTGACGATTGTCGCCGGAGATCTCTTCGATACGGCCACACCGACGCCGCAAGCCGAAGCCATTGTCTGGCGGTCCTTGTTGGAGTTGTCGAGTGTGTCTCGAGTCGTCGTTGTTGCTGGCAACCACGACAACGCCGCCCGACTCGAAGCGGTCGCACCTCTCCTTGCATTGGGCCGGATCACAGTTTGCGCGACAGCAACCAATCCGGCCGATGGTGGTGTGCTTGAACTTCCTGAACTGGACACCCGGGTCGCAATGCTTCCGTTCATCTCCCAACAGGGGATCGTGCGGGCAACCGAGATCATGAACCTCGATCCTGATCAACACGCCGGGCTCTACGGCGAGCGCATCGCGGTGCTGATAGAGCGACTCACCTCGGAGATGGGTCCCGACTCGGTGAATGTCCTTACCGGCCACCTAACGGTTTACGGAGCACTGGCCGGTGGCGGGGAGCGCCAGGCTCACATCTTCGGTTACGCAATTCCATCGTCGGCATTCCCCGGACATCTCTCTTATGTCGCCCTCGGTCATCTCCATCGACAACAGAAGATGCCTCACGGCGCTGCGGTCTGGTACTCAGGATCACCGCTTCAACTCGACTTCGGAGAGGTCGACGACCAGAAAGGGGTCCTGCTGGTCGAAGCCGCCCCCGGTCTCCCAGCAAAGGTCACCTCGATCCCGCTACGGGAGGGGAAACGGTTGGTCACCCTGCGTGGCACGCTCGACCAGGTGCTCGCCCGAGCTGGAGACCTGGGGGACGTCTATGTGAAGGTCGAGCTCGACGAGAAAGCCCGGGTCGGCCTCGCCGACCGGGTCCGCGCGGCCATCCCCGATGTGGTTGACGTGAAGCTCCGTGCGAGCGGTGGGGTGGGGGGACGACAACTCGAAGACCGGACCTCCGTTACCGGGCCGGAAGCATTCAAGAAGTACCTTGAGGACAACGGCGTCGACGATCCGAAAGTCGAGGCCCTCTTTGCCGAGCTTCTCGAGGAGGTGAGTTCCTGAGACCTCTGTCCATAGAGTTGGAAGGCTTTTTCGCCTACCGGAAGCGGGCCCTGGTCGACCTTTCCGGGATTGACTACTTCTCACTCGAGGGCCCAACCGGTTCGGGAAAGTCGAGCCTCATTGACGCCATGATTTTTGCCCTCTACGGAAAGATTCCACGGCTTGGCGGGAACACCGTCGCCCCCGCGATTTCCGCAGGAGCCGATAGGGCGCGGGTGTCCTTCAGCTTTCTGTCAAATGGTGTCGAATACACGGCAACCAGGCAGTTGGAGCGAACGCAGGCGGGAGGAGCCAGAGCGACCGAGGTGCGACTCGAAAGCGGTGAAGATGTAATCGCCTCCGGGAGTGCAGATGTGAGCCCCGAGGTCACCCGAATTCTGAACCTCTCATACGAGGACTTCACCCGCACTGTCGTATTGCCTCAAGGTGAGTTCGCCCGTTTCCTGACAGCGACACCAAAGGATCGTCAGGAACTGCTGCGCGGCCTTCTCGGTCTCGACCTGTACCGCACGATGGGCTCGCTGGCGCGCACACGAGAGCAGGTCGCCCGCTCGGAATCGCTCTCCGCTTCGAGTCGCCTGAATGACCTAGCGGTGCCTTCCGAGGAGGATCAGAGAGCAGCCAGGGAGCGGCTCACGGCGATCGTAGAGCTCTCCGGGAGAATCGACAACGACGAGGAGGAATTGAAGCGCCTCGAGGACAGCGTTGGCTCGCTCAAGGAGAGCGCTGACCAAACGAGCGGTGCCCTGGCACGGCTACGGGAGTTGAGTCCCCCGCCAAACCTCGAAGAGCTTTCGGCGTTGCTTGCCCGTGCCTCGGAAGAGACAGACATGAATGTTGCCAAGCTGGATGAGCTGGAGAAACGGCAAACGGCTGCAGCCGAAGAGTTGAAATCCCTTCCCGACATCGGGAGCCTGACCCGATTCGTCGACCTCTATGCCCGCCTTGAAGGGATCGAGGAGGAGATCGCGGGCATAGATCTCGTCGGTGCCCGCACCCGCCTCGAGAACGCGGAGGCCGCAGTGGTCGAGGGGAGGGAAGCACTTGCTGCGGCACGACGAGAGCAGGAGGATGCGAGAGCCGGCCATGCCGCCCACGACCTCGCCCGACGCCTGACGCCCGGAGACCAGTGTCCGGTCTGCCAACAGTCGGTGGCAGTCCTGCCTGAGCCGACGGCACCCGTCGATCTCGACGCCATCGATGCTGCCGCCGAGGTGGCGGCTGCCCGGCTCGACAACGCCCGCGAGGCAGTTTCGGGTTTCACCCGTGACCTGGCCAACGAGGAGGCAGCCCGGAAACAGCTCTTGATCAAACGAGAGGAGCTGACTGCAGATCTCGCCCTGGCCCCTGACCGTGGGGCGATCCCTGGTCTCACGGCGAAAATCGAAGCAGCCTCCAGGGCCGTGGCAGACCTCGACGAGCAAAAGCATGCAGTCGCCCGCCGGACAGCCGAAGCGGAGGAGCAGCGGTCACGTCTCGCTGAAGAGCAACGGTCGCTCGGCAAGCTCCTGATGGGGCAGAGGGAGAAGCTGGTCGATCTGAAGCCTCCGATAGCCGAGAGTGAGGACATCCTCATTCAGTGGAAGGAGTTGCTCGCCTGGAAGGAAGTGCTCCTTGTGGACATGGCTGGAGCCGAGGTCGGGCTCCGGGAGCAGATCGGTGCCGCCACCGCACGCCTTGCCGCCTCCGTCGCCGAGCTGAACGCGAGGCTGGAGGCTGTGGGGATCGTTGCGGGGAAGTCTCCTTCGGTGGCGGTTGCCCGCGCCGAAGAACAAGTCAAACAGTCGGTTGCCATCCAAGCCCAGATAATCGAACAGGCAGCCGTGCTGCGTGACGAAGTGACTGCAGCGTCCGAGAAAGCCTCCGTCGCTGAGTCTCTTGCCAGGCATCTCCGGTCGGATGGCTTTGAAAGATGGATGATGGTGGGAGCGATTGCAGAGCTCGTCTCGGGAGCAAACACCATCCTCGACGAGCTGTCTCGCTCGTCGTATTCACTGCATTCGGATGAAGGCGGATCCTTCGACATCGTCGACCACACAAATGCAGACGAGATCCGGCCAGTATCCACCCTGTCGGGTGGCGAGACGTTCCTGGTCTCCCTGGCCCTCGCCCTTTCCCTGGCTGAGACCCTCGCGTCGGGAGGTGGGTCCCAACTCGACGCAATCATCCTCGACGAGGGTTTCGGTACTCTCGACGACGAGTCGCTGGATGTCGTCGCGTCGGTGCTCGAGAGCCTCACGACGTCGGGTCTCATGGTCGGGATCATCACGCATGTCAAGGCTCTGGCGAGCAGGGCCCCCGCCCGGTTTGTGGTGAACAAGGGGCCTGCCGGCTCCCGGGTTGAGGCTGTCGAGTGAGGTTCACGGTCGAGTCATGGGATCCGGACTACGGGTCCCCATCGACAGCTGAACTGGAGGACGCCTCCGAAAACGTTGACGTCAACGTCGAGATGCCATCAGCCCAGTGGTCTCCGGTATTGCCCGAAGCCGAACCACTGTCCGACATGCTCTTCGTAGACGGGGTGCGGCGCGTCGACGCCAGTCTATGGATCGAACAACCGCCGGACTTTCCCGGCTTCGCTCTTGCCGCAACATACGCCGCAGGAGCGGTGAGATGCAACAGCCGCGCTGTCCTCGAGTCCGCGGATGTTGGCCGCGGCCTTTTCACCTCGTCCGCGGCTGACGACATCGACTCGGTTGTGGGCCTCTACAAGGTCAAGGCAACCAAAGGCACGACGTCGGAAGAGCTGTGGCTCGGCATCCAACAGCGCATGGCCGATCTCGAGGCGAAGGTAGCCCGCGAAGCAGGGCCGGCTGAGGTTGTGGTTGTCGACGGTCCGCTGTCACATCATCGTGAGATCGAGAACGCAGTTGGGTACATCAAGACACAGAAGGTCCAGTACCTCCCGATTGAACTGCGGCAGGTGCTCACCTCCTTGCTTCCCGGGTTCAGGACTCCGCTGTTCCTCACCACCACGTCCTGGAGCCGATTCTCGTGGTATCTCCGCCTGTCCAACCACTCCGGCCCAGCAGGCGGCCTGGTTCGATGCGAGATCGACGGGGACATCGATCGGGTGCAAGCGATCCGACTGGCAGACCGCGTCAGCGCATCCCTGCCCCGGTACGCTTCCGACCGGCACAAGGATCCGCGCGCTCCCCAGAATCTTTATCCAATCGGTGGGCTGGAGCGTGATCTGCGGCACCGCCTCGGCGACCGCGAAATGGCTATCCGAGCGTTGCGTCGGGCGGCGGTCGACGTAGGAGCCCGTTGAAAACGCAAACCGGGGGGCTCAGACAAAACCCCCCGATTGCGATGTGGAGGACCGCACGGATGCGGTCAAGTCAGCGATGGTTTCCCGGTCCGCCGACCCTTTCTGCATTCAGGGAGGAATGCGTTAGGGGTCTATTCGGCAGCGATCGAGCCTATGTCGGAAATGTCGGCATTCCGAATAGCGAGTAAATCGCCCGCCGGGAGAAAGTCGAGATAGCTGACATCGCTGTCGACCAGGGTTGTCTGGCTCGGAGCTGCAAGTGGCGTGGTCCCCGACGGGATAGGCACTCCGAGGCGGGCCGCTGGCGTAGCGCTGATCGCGACGATGATGACAAGGGCCGTCAGGGCCATCGCCCCGGACTGCGCCAGAGGCTTGGCGAGCACCTTGAGCTCGCGAACAGGTTCCGAATCGAGGGGGGAAGATAAGCCCGTCGATAAGCCAGCGTCTCGAGTCGAAGCCTGCGGTCGAGGGTTTCGACGAAACGATCTATCTTCGGCGGCTCGGGCCTCTGCATCTCAGAGTGCATAGCCCGCCTCCTCCTGACCTGCTCCGACGACCACGCTGTTGTCGAGGTGGCTTCGCAACGTCTTGCGGGCGCGGGAAGCCGCAAGCGCGCAGCATTCGGCGTGATGTCCAGCGTGACGGCGGCTTCGCTGGGGCTCAGCCCGTCATAGGCGACCAACTCGAGAACCTCCCGCTCGGATCGTGTCAGCCGCGCCATGGCCTCCTCCAGAGCCGGCGCCTGCCTGGCTGCATCGATGGCGGAAGCCACGGCGTCGTCCTCAGCTGCCGTGAAAACAGGGAAGACGTTGGAAACCTTGACCTCCAACCTCCTGTTGCCGACGTACTTCCTGCGCTGCTTGGCGAGGAGACGGCGGGCGATGCCGAAGAGCCACGGCAGGGCAGTGTCTGTCTCAGGCCGATAGCGATGCGCCGCTTGAAGTGCGACAAGGGATGTCTCGCCGACGAGATCGGCTACGTCATCAGGGTTGGCGCAGCGCCTTATCGAGTATCGGGTTATGGGCTCTACGTGCCGACGGAAGAACGCGGAGTATGAGTCGGCTGAGCCCGCTGATGCTGCGACCAGTAATTCCGCGTCTGAACGGTCCACCACGGCTGCATTATGCCCTTGTGTGAGCATCCGTGTCAGGAAACTGCCCCCTTTGCGACATTTGGCGCGCTCAGCCGCTACAGCCCGATCTGGATATCGTGACGCTCGCCTTCTGCGAGGAGACGGTTCCTCTCCTCGGGGTCGAGTATCCGGTCGACGAGTACATGGCGTTTCCGATTTGTGGTCACCAGCACCAACCCACGTCGACGTGGCTTGACAATTGCAGCTATCTCCTCCCACGAAAGTGAGTGGTGTCGGAGGAGGCACACCCTGACCAGGCCGTTGGCGTTCACTTCGACCGCCAGGGGGAAGTCAAATACGACAACGGCGCCGAGGAGGGTCCCGAGAGCGCCGAAGACAATCGGAACCGCGATCGGGGAACCCACGGAAAGTGTCAGTAGGGCCATCGCCAGGAGGAGTGGCGGCGTCGCCAGGGCGAGTATGACGCGAACCGTCGACTCGGAGATGCGCATCGGTTCCGTGGGTTTTTCCATCGTCGTCTTACTCCCCGGGAAAGCGAAGCTATGTCACGTTAAGGAGTTTCCTAGATCTGAGCGACTGAGAGTGGCCCGTCGCGAGGCCAGAGCGGCACCGACAATGACCATACCGACTCCGGCCCCGGCGATCGGTGCGATGACCTCGTTTCTGAATACGACACCGAGGATGAGCGCCACCACCGGGATCACATATGTGATGAATGTCGCCCGGGTCGGGCCGACCCGCCCGATCAGATTACTCATCATCACAAATGCAATGCCGGTCCCGAGCACCCCGACTGCCATTGTCGCAAGCAGAGAGTCCCAGGCGAACGAAGAGTTGGCCGCGCCGTAGACGCCGTAGGGGAGGACGAGGACCGCACCCATCCATTGCAGCCGTGCCATGATTGCCAGAGATCCGTATTTCTGCTGGAGCGGAGCGACGATGTTGGAAGCGAATGCGTAGCAAATCGTGGCGACGAGAACCAAGAGCACGCCGATCGCCGCCGTCGATTTCGAGCCGGCCGAGGGAAGAGCGATCGCGACCACTCCACCGAAGCCAATCAACAACCCGCCCACCTGGCGCCGGCCCGGCAGCTGTTTGAGTATCAAGGTGGCCACTACCGCGGTGAAGATCGGCGTGGCGCCATTGAGCATCCCGGCCACACCCGAGTCGATCCACTGCTGGGCGATCGGAAAGATGGTCATCGGGATAGCAATCCAGATCACGGCGAGCGTTGCCAGTGCCGGCCAGTCCGAGCGCGGAATTTTGGTTGGCCGGGTCTTCGATACCCCGTACATGACCATGGCACCGAAACCAACCCGGAGCAGGGTCACCAAACCCGGGTCGAAAGCGTCGAGCCCGATCGCCATGAACAGGAATGACGAGCCCCAGATCGCGCTGAGCCCGGCAAACAGACCCCAGTCGGTACTGGAGAACGCCTCTCGGTTGGTTCCGTGGCTTGTTGTGAGTACGCGGGTCATATATCTCTGAACCCCAATTGGAACAGCTTGGTTGCTTTACTCTGACTCAGAGCTAACGCCGGTAGGGGTTGAGATAGTCCGGGAGATTAATTCCCGAGCGCAGGGCGGGATCGGGTATGGGTGTGCCCGACACCATCGCCAGGGGGACCACCCCTGCCCAGACATCTGA
This sequence comes from Acidimicrobiia bacterium, assembly GCA_035513195.1. Taxonomy (GTDB): domain Bacteria; phylum Actinomycetota; class Acidimicrobiia; order Spongiisociales; family ZC4RG35; genus MA-ANB-1. The sequence goes on from DATKCM010000082.1 coordinate 30,339, forward strand.
CGCGAGGTCTCCTTCGTCGTCATCCGGCAAGCCACTGCTCACCTTGGCGGAGACGTTCTCCAGCGGGACTTCGATGGTTGCTGTCTGGCGGATCTCGCTTTCGGTGGGCCTCCGCAGTTCCTGGAGGCGGCCCGGGAGGAGAGCCTCCACCGTCCGATCGAGCGCGTCAATGTGCTCCTCGCCTTCAAGGATTCGTCCGTGACCGTGAACCACGACGCTGCGGTAGTTCGCCGATGAGTTGAATCCACTTCGCGCCACAACCAGGCCGTCGACGTGTGTGACGGCGATGCTGAGCGGGCTGTCCCGTCGTACCGCGCCCGCTATGCCTGAGGATGTCGAACCGTGGAGGATCATCGATTGGCCCCTGCGCACGTAGAGCGTGGGAATCACCACCGGGCGCTCCTGGGTGATATACGCCACGTGGCAGACGAAGCCCTCATCAAGGATCTGATAAATCGTCTCGACATCGGAGACAGCCTTCTCGGCCAGTCTCCGGATCCGGGTGGGTTCCGATGCCATTACTCGGGTTTTGCTTCTCTCGTCATCAGGCTGAGCATGGCTTCTTTCGGATCCATCCCTTCGTACAGCACCTTGCCGACGTGGCTAGCTATTGGCATGTCCACATCGAACCTGGCGGCGAGATCGAGGACAGCCCTCGTCGTGTTAACCCCCTCAGCCACCATGTTCATGTCATCAATCACTTCCGTCAAAGAATTTCCGCGTGCCAACCCGAAACCAACCCTGTGGTTTCGGCTTTTGTCCGAGACGCAGGTCGCGATCAGGTCGCCCATTCCGGCGAGACCAGCGAAAGTCCCGGGCCGTCCACCGAGGCGAACGCCGAGCCGGGTCAACTCTGCAAGCGCTCGTGTGATGAGAGTGGCGCGTGTGTTGTCTCCAAAACCCAGCCCGTCGGACATCCCGGCGGCAATCGCCATGACGTTTTTGAGCGCACCACCCAATTCGGACCCGACAACGTCGTCGTTGGTGTAGACCCGGAAGAGGGGAGCCATGAAGACGCTCTGGACTCTCTCAGCAGTCTCGGAATCGCCTACCGCGATCACTGTTGCTGTCGGCTGTGACGAGGCTATTTCGCTGGCGAGGTTTGGCCCGGTGAGCACTCCGATCCGAAGGGGGTCGTGGCGGGGCATCAGTTCATGGATGATTTCGGTCATCCGAAGCAGCGACTCCTGCTCGATTCCTTTCGTGAGGGAGATGACCGGAGTCCGATCGGGTACGAGCGGGATGATCTCCGTGAGGACGCCTCTGAAGCCATGTGACGGCACGGCCATCGCGATCATGTCGACGCCGTCGACCGCCCGGGACAGGTCGGCTGTCGCCTCTATTGCGGAAGGGAGCTCACACCCCGGCAAGTATTGGCTGTTGGTCCTCGAGGAGTTGATTTCTTCGACGACATCCTCCCGTCGCGCCCAGAGTTGGACAGAGGTGTTGGCAGCGGCGAGCCAGGCCGCGGTGGTTCCCCAGGAACCGGCGCCGATAACCGCGATCTTCTCCATGAATCCACGGTAGTGGTGTACTGGTTGCGACGGCCTAACCTGCAACGCAGATGAGCCTCTCCATGGGCATCGTCGGGCTCCCCAACGTCGGAAAGTCAACGCTGTTCAATGCGCTGACGAATGCCGGGATCCTGGCTGCCAACTATCCCTTCGCGACTATCGAGCCCAATACGGGTGTCGTCGCCATACCTGACGACAGGCTCCCCGCCCTCGCCCGTTTGTTCGATACCCGAAAGGTTGTGCCTGCAACCGCAACATTCGTCGACATAGCCGGCCTGGTCAAAGGTGCGAGCGAGGGTGAGGGACTGGGAAACAAGTTCCTCGCGATTATCAGAGACGTCAATGCTATCTGTCACGTCGTACGCGCCTTCGACTCAGAGAGCGTGGTGCATGTTGATGGCATCCAGGACCCGGCGCGCGATATCGAAACCATCGAAACCGAGTTGGCCATCGCCGACCTGCAGACAATCGACAAACGTCTGGCCCGACTGGAGAAGGAAACGAAGATCGACCGGACGCTGGTCCCGAAGCTCGAAATCGTCCGGGAGCTCCGCAACGTTGTCGGTGCAGGTGAGATGGCCTCGTCCCGCCCCGACCTCATGAATCGAGTCGAGCTCTTCGCCGACTTCCACCTGCTCACCGCCAAGCCGGTCATCTACGTGTTCAACTGCGACGAATCAGTGCTCGGCGATGTCGCCGCCCGGGAGTCCCTCGAAGCGCTGGTTGCCCCCGCCATGGTCATCTTTCTCGACGCGCAAATCGAGGCGGAGCTGACCGAGCTCGACGACGGGGAAAAGAGGGAGTTGCTTGCATCGGTCGGTCAGGAGGAGCCGGGGTTGAATTCGGTGATCAGGGCCGCCTACTCGACCCTTGGGCTCCAGAGCTTTCTGACGGGTGGCGAAAAGGAGGTCCGAGCTTGGACGATACGGCAGGGGGCAACCGCCCCGGAAGCAGCGGGTGTGATCCACACAGACTTCCAGCGCGGGTTCATCGCCGCCGAGGTCGTCGACTACGAGGTGTTGATCGAAGCCGGTTCCTGGGCGCGGGCCCGAGCGTTGGGAAAAGTGCGCACCGAGGGCAAAGGGTATGTCATGCAGCCCGGGGATGTGGTCGAGTTCAGATTCAACGTTTGAGAGCGTTCGGCTAACTTGCTTTCCGTGCTCTCAGCAACTGCCGCAACCGGCAACTCCTTCTCCGCTCCAATGAGTGAGCACGAGGTATTGGTTTTTCTCGTCCAATTGTTTCTACTGGTGGCGGTGGCCCGCGTCCTTGGATGGGTGATGAAAAGCGTGGGCCAACCACCGGTTGTGGGCGAGTTGCTCGCCGGGGTGATTCTCGGTCCGACAGTATTCGGCCGAATCGCACCCGAGGCCTTCGAGTGGGTCTTTGGCGGGGCGACCGTGCGGTCGGTGATGTTCGGACTCGCCTGGCTCGGGGTGATCATGCTTCTGGTTGTGATCGGATTCGAAACCGATCTGGGGATCATCGCTCGCTATCGCGGTGCCGCTCTTTCGGTCTCGGCCGGAGCCCTTCTCCTGCCCCTTATCGTGTTCGGCAGTATTGGATTCATCGCCCCGGACTCGTTTGTGGGGATAGGGATGGACGCAGCCGGTACCGAGCGCTTCGTCTTTTCTGGTTTCTTTGCGCTTGCGTTCTCGGTCACAGCGTTGCCGGTTGTGGCGAAGATCCTGCAAGACCTCGGGTTTCTCAGGCGGAACTTCGGCCAAATCACACTTGCGGCCGGGATGACGATGGACTCGGTCGGGTGGCTGATCCTTGCCGCCCTGTCCGGGATCGCGCAGGATGGGTTTCAACCCGACCTGTTGCTCCGATCTTTCCTCGGTTTGGTCCTCTTCATCGTCCTGGCATGGACACTGGTCAGGTGGATTCTCGACAAGGTGTTGAGATTCGTCATGGCCAAGGGCTCGTCGGTGACGGCTGCCCTTTCAATCACTCTCGCTGTTGCCCTGCTGGGAGGCGTCATCACACAGGCTCTCAGACTCGAAGCCATCCTTGGTGCTTTTGTCATGGGGATTGTGGTTGCCCGGCTCCGGCATCAACTACCCCAGGTGAGAGACACCCTGGAGACCGTCACTGCCGCCTTCTTCGCTCCGATCTTCTTTGCGTTCTCGGGTTTGCGGGTGGACATTGGACTGCTCGACTCGGCTGAGACGATCTGGTGGACCGCTGGGCTCATCGTGCTGGCCTTGGTTGCCAAGATCATCGGGACCTTTGTCGGAGGCTGGTTCGGGAAGATCCGCGGCCGCGAAGCGCTGGCGCTGGGAGCCGGCCTTTCCGCTCTCGGAGCGATGGGAATCGTAGTTGCCATCGTCGGGCTCAACCTTCAGGTCGTTTCGGAGACCGGCTACACCGTGATGGTTTTGGCCGCCATCGTGACCTCGGTTGTTTCCCCCCAACTTCTCCGCACCGTGGTCCGCGGATGGGAGGTCCCTCGGGAGGAGGCAGAGCGACTCGAGGCGGAAGAGATAAAGGATGCCTCCGAGATACTCGGCTCACGGCGAATTCTCATCCCGACTCGAGGCGGGCCCAACATCGCCTACGCCGCGCGATTGGTTGCGGCAGTCTTTCCCGATGCCGAAGTCACGGTTCTTGTGGTCGACGAGGCGGGGAGGGGGCCGCTCCGGCGTCTCCTCCGAAGGGCGGAAGGAACACCTGGAGACCCTGCGGCAGTAGTCGAGGTAATTCCAGACGCCCGCAAGGTCCGACGGCTGGCCTGGGACGCTGCAAGTGCCATCGCCAAGGAGGCCGCCCTCGGCTACAACCTGGTTGTGATGGGTGCAACCGAGTCCGGCGGTTCGATGTTCAACTCGATCATCGACCGGGTGCTGGGGAGAATCGACACTCCGATCATCGTCGCGAGATTCCCGAAATATCTGGAGGGCTTCAGTGATCTCCCCAAGCGCGTGCTGGTGCCAGTGGCCGCTACCAGATCCACGCGTGCGGCTGAGGAGTTGGCCTATTCGGTCGCCAAGACTGCGGGTGCCACCACCTTCGCTCTCCATGTTGTGAACCGACCCGAGGGCCAGGGAATGATGCTCAAGTCAGCGTCGGTTGAAGAGTCGCTGAGGGCTGGCCAGGAGATGGTGAGCAGCGCCGCGGCCTTTGGCGAGCGGCTGGGAGTTTCTGTCGAGACCGGTGTGCGGGTCGCGCCCAACGCTGAGGAGGAGATCCTCGGCTTCGCCAACTCCGGAGCATTTGACCTTCTGGTTCTGGGAACCAGCACCAGGGCGCTGACCGACCGCCCGTTTTTCGGGCACCGGATCTCCTACATCCTGGAAAACGCTCAGCTACCAGTGGTGGTTGTAAGTCTCCCACCAGCGAATTCGGGCACTTAACTCACTTACGCGTAAGATGGCCTCCGCCGACAAAGCCGGTCGGGAGAGTCCCATTGGGACGCCGAAGGGGCAACATCCTCCAGAATCTCTCAGGCCTAATGGACCGTCCGGAACAGGCGACGCTGAAGGCGGGGCCGACAGCGGGAGGGCAGCGAGTCAAGGAAACCCGAAATGCCCAACCCAAACGAAAGCTTCGCTTCACGGCACATCGGCCCGGACGCCTCGGACGTAGCCACGATGCTCGATGTCGTGGGAGCGGATTCCCTCGATGACCTGATCAGACAGACGATCCCTGCCGCGATACGTGACGAAGCTCTTGAGTTACCTGCTGCCTTGAGCGAAACGGAAGTCGTGGAACGACTGCGTCAGCTGGCCGGGAAAAACACCGTGGTGCCATCGTTGATAGGCCTCGGCTATCACGACACCATCCTTCCACCGGTGATACAGCGCAACGTCCTCGAGAATCCCGCCTGGTACACCGCATACACCCCCTATCAGCCCGAGATCTCCCAGGGGCGCCTGGAGGCACTGCTCAACTTTCAGACAATGGTGTCGGATCTAACGGGGCTTGACATCGCCAACTCGTCCCTTCTCGACGAGCCGACGGCTGCTGCTGAGGCAATGGCGATGTGCCGTCGGATTGCAGGCGGACACCGCAATGTGTTCTATGTCGACCCCGACTGCCATTTACCGACAATGGCGGTGGTGAACACCAGGGCCGGCGCCGCCGGGATCGATATCCGCATACTGGATGACGAGGCAGATCCTTCCGTGGCGTTCGGGGTATTGGTCCAGTATCCCGGCTCATCGGGCTCGATCATCGACCACACCGATCTTGCCGAGCGATTCAGAGAATCCGGGGCTGTAGTCGCTGTTGCCACCGACCTCTTGGCCCTCACTCTCCTCCAGCCGCCCGGGGAATGGGGGGCAGACATCGCTGTCGGCTCGGCTCAGCGGTTCGGTGTCCCCCTCGGGTATGGCGGCCCCCACGCCGGATTCATCGCAACGCGGGAAGGGCACGTCCGGAGTCTCCCGGGTCGGTTGGTGGGTGTCTCGAAAGACCCGGCGGGAAGAATGGCCTACCGATTGGCACTCCAGACCAGGGAGCAGCACATCAGGAGGGAGAAAGCCACATCCAACCTATGCACGGCCCAGGTGCTGTTGGCGGTGATGGCTGGTCTGTACGGGTCCTGGCACGGCCCGGACGGTTTGCGGGACATCGCCCATGAGGTCAATCGGATCGCTTCTGCTTTCGCCTCCTCTGTGGTTGGCGGAGGGCTCGAGCTTGTCAATAGTCACTGGTTCGACACCATCTCGGTGCGGGTGCCGGGAAGGGCCAGGGAGATCCAGACTGCCATCCTCGAGCGGGGGCTCAACGTCGGCTTCGTCGATGACGACACGGTCAGGGTCGCGTTCGACGAGACATCGAGCGACGCGACTTTGGCAATCCTCGTCGAAGGTTTGGAAATCGAGGCACGCGAGCCGCTCCAGTCCGGTGTGCCTGAGGGGCTCAGACGGATCACCGACTACATGACGCACCCGGTCTTCAACAACTACCACTCGGAGCACGAGATGCTCCGCTACCTGCGTCGTCTGGCCGACCGTGATCTCGCACTGGACCGGTCCATGATTCCGTTGGGATCGTGCACGATGAAGCTGAACGCGACTTCGGAGATGATCCCGATCACCTGGCCTGAATTCTCAGGCATCCACCCGTACGCCCCGATTGACCAGGCTGGCGGATATCTCGAACTCATCACCGAGCTCGAGTCGTACCTCTCCGAGGCGACAGGTTATGACCGGGTGTCGATCCAACCGAACGCAGGGTCTCAGGGTGAGCTGGCAGGTCTTCTCGCCATCGCTGCCTACCACCGCGACCGCGGCGAAGGCGATCGCAACGTGTGTCTGATCCCGGCCTCGGCTCACGGCACCAATGCCGCATCAGCCGTGATGGCGGGCATGCGTGTGTTGGTGGTCAAGACCGATCATGCAGGAAATGTCGACCTCGATGACCTCAAGTCGAAGGCGGCTGAGAACTCGGAGACGCTGGCATGCGCGATGGTGACGTATCCCTCGACACACGGCGTCTTCGAGGAAGGTATCACCCGCCTCTGTGAGATCGTCCACGAGCACGGGGGGCAGGTGTATGTCGACGGAGCGAACCTCAACGCACTTGTCGGCCTGGCGCGACCTGCCACGTTCGGAGCGGACGTGAGCCATCTCAACCTTCATAAGACGTTCACCATCCCCCACGGTGGCGGTGGGCCAGGGGTGGGGCCGATCGGCGTGCGGAGCCACCTCGCCCCGTACCTCCCCAATCACCCCCTCCTCGACGAGGCAGGGCCTGCGACCGGAATTGGCCCCATCTCCGGCGCGCCGTTCGGCTCTGCAGGAATCCTCCCGATCCCCTATTCGTACATCCGATTGATGGGCGCCGACGGTCTTCGCCGGGCGACGAGAGTGGCGATTCTGTCCGCCAACTACGTGGCTTCAAGGCTGCACCCCTATTACCCGGTCCTCTACCAAGGGGCGGGCGGAAGGGTGGCCCACGAGTGCATACTGGACCTTCGGCCGATGACCAGGCAGTCAGGCGTGACGGCCGAGGATGTCGCCAAGAGACTGGCCGACTATGGATTCCACGCGCCGACCCTTTCCTTCCCGGTACCCGGCACTCTCATGGTCGAGCCGACCGAATCGGAGAGCCTGCGCGAGCTGGATCGTTTTTGCGATGCAATGATTTCGATTCGAGGTGAAGCCGACCGGGTTGCATCGGGCGAGTGGGGCAGAGACGACAATCCGCTGGTGAACGCCCCTCACACCGCGGAGGATCTGGTCACCGAGTCGTGGGGCCACCCCTATACAAGGCGGACGGCGGTCTACCCGGCTTCGGGGTCGGCGGCGGATAAGTACTGGCCACCTGTGGGCAGGGTCGACGGGCCTGGAGGCGACAGAAACCTGGTCTGCGCCTGCCCACCCCTGGATGCCTATGTTGATTCCCCTTGACATTGCTTAGATCGGTGGGAAGGTAATACTCTGGGATCAAGCCGTACGGGCGGCTGGCTGATTGGTGCATCACTTTGAGATTCACAGGACAAGTCAAGATCCCTGACCTGGATTATCCAGGGGTGCCGGCAAGCGTCCTCGTCGAGGGCAAGCAGGTCGAGCTGTTTGTCGCAGACGAAAGCATCGGCCGGTGGTCGCTCGTCGACGTCCGCGCCGAACGTCTGATATCGAGCGCATTCTCACTCAAGCTTGCCGATGAGGAAGTCACCTTCATCGCTGACCAGCCCACAGAATTCGCCTACGGCGGCGTGGAGGAGATGGCCAACGTCTGGGCCAGGCACCGGACCATGCGCTTCCCGAGGCGCATCGTGGCCAGTAGTCGTTCTCGACAGGGAACCAAGCCGTCGCGTATCGGCGACCTCAGAGCCGCGATAGAAGAATCCCTGAACGGAGCCCCGGCGGCGCTGGTCTCCGGCGGGGAGCCTGTGAGAAAGACGGCGGCGGGTGTCGAGTCCCTGCGCAGGTCTCAAACGCAGGAGCCTCCAGCTGAAAAAGCGCGCGTCGAAGACAAACCTCCAGCCCGACCTCCCGAACCAGCAGCTGAGCAACTTCCCGAGCCCGAGCAGGCCCCGGTCGAGGACGCGGTGCCGCCCACACCCGAGCCGGAGGCGCCTGCAGAGCTTGTCGCCGCCGATCCGGTTCCTGAGGCGCTGGACACTCCCGATGTGGTCCTCGCCGAACCGGCTCCCGAGCCTGCCACAACTCCACCGGTCACCGACTCGGTGTTCAAGGAGAGTGTGCCGTGGGCAAAGCGGGAGGAAGTCGAAGTGGATGACGAGCCGGACCAGGCCTTGCCGTCCGAGCCAACTCCTGAGGTCGTCGAGGATGTCCCGGCACCGATTGGCGTGGATTCCGCCCCTGAGGAACGGACACCCGAGCCAATGCCACAGTCCTCGCTACCGTCAGCCCCACCTGGTTCCGTCCCGTGGATCGATCCCACGGCTCTTGGCCCCACATCACCTGTGCCCGGGCCCGACGAAGAAGAGACCGAGGCAAGCCAGGCTGAATCGATCACCAAGAGGCCTGCGCAACGGCCACCATACGTCGTCGACCTTGGCGTTTTCGAGGATCCCGGGGAGGAGGAACCACTTCATCCGACGCCTGACACCGACCGCAGCGAGCTGGTGCCCGCCGACGAGGAATCGCAGCCAGAGTTGGCCACTGCATCGGCAAGGGGAGGCATCATGGGCGCGGTCCGCTCGGCTTTCGTTCGCAATCGTGTCGAGCACACCCACGAATTCGTCGAGGCGCCCGGTGGTCTGGGTATCAGACGCCATATTTGCGCCCAATGCGGGCACATATCGATCGGAATCAGCGAATAGGTCATCCACGGGCTAACCGTTAGTACCGTGTCCCCGTGAGTCAACTTCGTTGTGTCGTGCTGTCAGGTGGGTCAGGGACCCGCCTGTGGCCGCTGTCCGTCGAAGCCCGGCCGAAACAGTTCCTTGATCTCCTTGGCGGCAAGAGTCTGTTCGATGCAACGATCGAGAGGGCGACGGACATCCCGGGTATTGCCGGGGTGACAGTCGTTACGGGCTTGTCCCATGCCCACCTCGTACGTGAAGCGATGTCAGGGTGCGATATCCAATCGGTTGTCCTTGTCGAGCCCGAGCCGAGGAACACGGCTCCGGCGATTGTGGCGGCGGCCCTTGTATCCGATCCGGATGATGTGTTGGTGATCCTTCCATCGGATCATCTGGTTCTGGATTCGGATGCTTTCAACGAAGCCGCGGAAACGGCTGCGGCGATTGCTGTATCCGGTGGCGTCGTTGCCTTCGGATGTGTACCTGACCGTGCCGAAGTCGGGTACGGGTGGATCCGTCCCGCAGAACCTTTCCAAGGGGGATTCAGGATCGCCGAGTTCGTCGAGAAACCCGGCCAGGAGCGCGCCGAGGAATTGCTCAGTCAAGGCTGCCTGTGGAACTCCGGCATGTTCGTAGCCAGAGCGGGAACAATTCTCGAGGAGGTTGACGATCCGGCCATGATTGATGCTGTGACGAGGTCGGTGTCGGAGCGAACCGACGGAGTTTTGTCGAGGCGCTTCCTCGAGGTTCCGTCGATCTCATTCGACCACCAGGTGATGGAGAAGACACGCCAGGGAATCGTCGTTCCTCTCGACGCCGGTTGGAGTGACATCGGGTCGTGGCGAGCGATCTGGGAAATGGCGGAGAAGGACCGGGCCGGCAACGTGATAGTCGGAAATTCCGTGGTGCTCGACACCACCAACTCTCTTGTCAGGTCGACGGGTCGGAGAGTGGCGGTTGTCGGTCTGGACAGTGTCGTGGTGGTGGAGACGGAGGACGGGGTGTTGGTCATCCCCCGTGAGAGAGCTCAGGAAGTCAGAGGAATTCCGGCCCATTTCGAGGGAAATGACCCCGGCCCGTGATGCGTGCCGGCACTGTATGTCTGATTCTCCTGGTTGCGGCCGCATGCACGGGCCGGCCGGCAGAAGATGCCACCGGGGAGGAGATCTACCTCCAATTGTGCTCGAACTGCCACGGCGACGACATGGCTGGAACTATCGGCCCGAACCTCGGCCCCGGCTCCGAAGCGGCAGAGCAACCAGACGAGTTCCTTGTGATCAGCATCCTTCAAGGTCGCGGGCGAATGCCCTCTTTCCGATCTTCGCTGAATGACGAACAGCTGGACCGGCTGATCAGCCATATCCGCATGGTGCAGGATCGATGAGCGAGCTCCTCGAGGCAATCGAGTTGCACCCGATCCGTATCCCGATGCGATACCGGTTCAGACGCGTCGACCATCGCGAGGCGGTTCTGGTGAGGGGGCCGGCTGGCTGGGGCGAGTTCTCACCGTTTCCTGATTACCCCGCCGAGGTAACCACCAGGTGGCTGGCCTCAGCGCTCGAGGCAGCCTGCTCAACCCTGCCCGAGCCGGGTCGAAGCCGGATACCCGTCAACGTCACGATCCCGGCGGTTTCCCCCGAGATCGCAGCCGCGCTCGTCATGGAATCCGGAGCGAGAACCGCGAAGGTGAAGGTCGGTGATCCGGGTACGAGTCCCGAGGATGACGAAGAGCGACTCGATGCTGTGGTGGAGGCCCTCGGGCCTGGCGGCCAGGTGAGGATCGATGTCAATGCTCTCTGGACTCTTGACGAGGCCACTGAGCGGTTGCGCCAGCTATCACGCTTCGAATTCGAATACGTCGAACAACCCGTCGCGACCATCGAGGAGATGATCGAGCTCCGAAGACGCACCGGGGTCCGTCTCGCTGCAGATGAGTTGGTCAGGTTGAGCCCTGACCCGCTCCGCGTTGTCGAATCGGGAGCGGCCGATGTCCTGGTTGTGAAGGTCCAACCGATGGGAGGCGTTGGCAGGGTTGTCGACTTTGCTAGCCGTTCTCAGATTCCCGTCGTCATCTCCTCGGCCCTGGAGACCTCCGTGGGCATGTACTCAGGCCTTCTCGCCGCTTCGCTCCTCGAAGACCTGCCGTACGCGTGCGGGCTCGGAACTGTGTCCCTTCTCCAGGGAGACCCGACTCTGGAGCCGCGAGTCGGTTTCGACGGTTACATCGAAGTCAAGCGTGTCGACCCCGATCCTGAGCTGCTCGAGCGCTGGCGCCCTGACCGGGTCCGCTCGGCGGAGATGCTGCGCAAGGTTCGGGCCGCAGCAAGAGTTCTGACGTGAGCCATCCCAATCCGAGCAGCGCAATGGCATGGGTAGTCGTCGACGAACTCGCCAGAAGCGGGGTCACCCACTCGGTTGTCTCCCCGGGTTCCCGGTCGACTGCGCTCGTCCTGGCGCTGAACAATCACGCCGGTTTCAGCCTCGTCATGCACATCGACGAGCGTTCGGCCGGATTCCGCGCCCTCGGCACTTCAGTCGCCAGCAGGACTCCGGGGCTCGTCGTGACCACTTCGGGCAGTGCTGTGGCCAATTTGCTTCCGGCGGTGGTCGAAGCGGATCGCTCGTCAACGCCGCTGATCCTGCTGACTGCCGATCGGCCCGCGGAGATGGTTGAGCGGAGATCCAATCAGACGATGGATCAGAGGTCCGTTTTCTCGGGTTATGTCCGCAGTCGGGTCGATCTCGGTCCGGCGGTTGACGCGAAAGGTGAGCCCGAACGATGGCGGAAGGCGATTGCCCGGGCGGTTGCTGCCGCTCGCGGAGCGGCGGGTGCGCCTGGACCGGTGCAGATCAATGTCGCCTTCGAGGAACCGACCGTTCCCATGTCTGATGATGGCCGGTCGGTCGCGGCGCCCTATCAGACCTCGACAGATCCCCTTGGCTCCCCTTCCGAATCGCTGACCGATCGGGAACCGGATGAAGACCTGCCGTTGATCAGTCCGGGGAGGCGTTCCGTCGTGATCGCGGGCCGGGGGGATTATGACATCAGAGGGCTGCTGGAGATCTGCGGGGAGCACGATATCCCGGTTCTCTCGACTGCCCTGTCTGGCGGCCGTGGGGGAGGTGTGATCTCGTCTTACCACCACATCCTGGTCTCCGGGGCGCCGCATCACCTCCTGCCGGATTGGGTGATGGTTGTGGGCCAACCCGGGCCGAGTGACCGACTTGCAAGTCTGATGACCACCGGAGCACCGGTGATTCATGTCGATCGGTGGGGCCAGTTCTCCGACACCTCCGGCACGATGAGCCAGGGCGTTCGCGCCGACCCGGTCAGCCTGCTCTCACAGATCGCATTCGACCAGGAGGCCGGATGGTCATCGGCATGGCGCGGGAGCGACCGCGTCGTCCGTGCTGCTCTTGATGAGGTTCTCGATGCCGCCGGCGAGCCTACAGGCCCGGGGATAGCCCGAGAGCTCAACCACGTCGACTGGACAGCACTTGTTGTCGCCTCGTCGTTGCCAATCCGCGACGTCGACTCACAGCTGGTGCGCTCCGGTTGGGTTCATTCGAACCGGGGAGTATCCGGCATCGACGGCTTTGCTTCCACCGCCCTGGGTGTTGCCTCCTACATGGAGAAGACACTGGCCATGGTCGGAGATCTCTCGTTCCTCCACGATGCCAACGCATTTCTTGCGGATGTGATCCCTCCTGTTGTGTTTGTTGTCATTGACAACCAGGGAGGGGGCCTCTTCGACCTGCTTCCGCAGGCACGGTTCGCCGCTGACTTTGACCGGCTCTTTGTCACGCCGCCACGAAGGGATCTATCAGGGTTGGCCGAGTTTCACGGACTCGACTTCGTGTCACTCGAGTCGGTCGGCTCAATCAAGGACCGGGTGACGGAGGCGATCACCGGCAACAGGGCGACTCTTGTTCGTGTTGGAGTGGATCGGGGTAGTGATGTCGCGATGCGGAAGATGCTCGACGACGCGGCGGTGGAGGCTTCAGCTGGTTGAAAGTCCGAGAGCGTCGAACATGGGCTTGAGCTTCCATATCGTTTCCTCGAGCTCGTCGTCCGGATTCGAACCGGAGACGATCCCGGCGCCACTGTGGAGGATGGCGGTGTCAGCGTCGAGGATGCCGCAGCGGAGCGCCACCGCGAATTCACAATTGCCGGACAGGTCAAACCACCCGACGGGGCCTGAGTAACGCCCCCGTGAGGTTTCTTCCATGTCGCGGATAATCGAAAGAGCGGCATTCGTTGGTGTTCCGGCCACGGCGGCGGTGGGGTGGAGATGGGGGAGGATGTCGCCGAAATCGAACCCAGGCGGGGTGGGCCCCTCGAACCTGGTTGCGAGGTGTCGCAGCTCACCCACTTCGACGACGCTCGGTTCGGTTCTCGTGAACGTGAGTCCCGCAGCGACGAACGCGCCCTCGACCGAATCCGCAGCAAGGCGGTGTTCGAAAGCGTTCTTGTGCGTCCGCAAGTCAGACCTTTCGTCGGTGGCCGAGCCAGCGAGAGGGGTCGACTCGATGAGCCCGTCTCCCGTGCGCAAAAGCAACTCCGGGCTCGCCCCCACCAACCCCTCCATCGCATAAACACGACAGCCTGGCTGGGATTCGATCAACTGCGAGGCAACTGCGAATGGATTGAGGGCGCGGTCAAATGTTGCCCTGATCCGTCGGGAGAGCACCACTTTCTCCACCCTGCCCCGGTCGATCTCGACAAGTGCCTCTCGGACCATCTTGGGCCATCGCTCAGCATCATCATCTTCGAGAACTCCGGCCGGCCGTCCAATGCCTGGCGGCGTGAACGAGTGCTCCACCTTCTCGGGGATGATGATGACGGATCCTTCTTCGTTGGGGTCGAATGTGAAGGATGCGAATGCAAGCGCTGCGTTAGCCTCTTCGAGGATCTCCAGCGAACGGTGATAACGGCCCGGCCCGGTCCCGGGATCGCGGATCTGCTTACGTCCGGTCCCGGCGAGCGTCAAACCGGGGCGTGCCCACAGGGCGTTGTAGTCGGTTCCAGGAATGTTGCGCTGACTCTCCACTAGTTACCTATAAGGGTAGAACCCCATCGGGGAACGAAATTCCTGCCACCGTTTTACTCAATTCTGCGAACTGTGAGGCATCGCCGCTGACCATCGCCCGCAACGATCCCTCGTGGCAGTCTTCGGTGTGGACGAGGCGAGCCTGACGGGCAACGGCATGAGCGGGATCGATGATTGTGACCTGCGGTCCCACCACATCGCTTATCGCGTCGACGAGGAAGGTGAAATGAGTGCACCCGAGGACCAGAGTGTCGGCCCCGGCGTCGAGAAGGGGTGATGTGTGGGCTCTGATCTGATCGATCACCTCGCGACCGTTAACGTGTCCTGATTCGACGAGGGTCACCCACTCGGGGGCGGCCCGGGTGATCACCTCGATGCCTTCGGCATACTGGTCGAGCAAGCTCGCGAACAACCTGCCCTGGAAGGTGGCGGCAGTGGCCAGGACACCAATCTTGCCGGTATCGCTTGCCGAGGCCGCGGGCTTGATCGCAGGTTCCATGCCGACAAAACGTGTCGAGGGGAACTCGCCTCTCAGGGAATCCAGCGCTGCGGCGGATGCGGTATTGCAGGCGAGCACCAGAGTTGTGGCGCCCGCGCCAATGAGGGTCCTGGCATGGAGGTGCGCTAGACCTCGAACTTCGTCGAGAGACCGGGTGCCGTATGGTGCGTTGACCCGGTCTGCTGCATACACAACGTGGTCAGCAGCAAAGTCTGGAAGCATCTCGCGCAGCACGCCAAGACCGCCAATACCCGAGTCAAAGACGCCAATCATCGGTGCCATCTCAGCAGGAGCAGCGCCCGATCACTGGTACCGTCACCGACTTCTCGCTGAAAGGAAACAATGAAAGTCGACGGGTCGGTTGCATTGGTCACCGGGGGGGCGTCAGGTCTGGGACTGGGTGCGGCGCGTTCTTTCGTGAGTGCAGGAGCGCAGGTAGTCCTCGTCGACATAAACGAAAACAGGGGAGCCGAGGCCGTAGCGACCCTCGGCAATAATGCGCGCTTCGTCACGTGTGATGTCTCAGACGCCGCTGATGTGGCCGAAGCAGTGAAGACAGCGGCAGGGGCATTTGGCCGCTTGGACATTCTGGTCAATGCTGCCGGAATCGCGCCGGCGCAACGAGTGGTCGCCCGCGATGGAACTCTCCATGATCTCGAGGTCTTCCGGCAGACGATCGGAATCAACCTGGTCGGCATGTTCGACGTGATCCGGAACGTTGCCGGCGTCATGGCAGGAAACGAGCCGTCGGAAGATGGCGAGCGGGGAGTGATCGTCAACGTCGCCTCGATCGCGGCTTATGACGGACAAATTGGCCAGGCCGCATATTCGGCATCCAAAGGAGGCATCGTCGGCATGACCTTGCCCCTGGCCAGGGATCTTGCCGGTCTCGGCATTCGGGTGATGACAATCGCTCCGGGCATCATGGACACCCCCCTGCTGGCCAGCGCACCTCAGGAGTTGAAGGATTCCCTGGCCAACCTGGCCGCTTTCCCGAAACGTCTCGGCACACCGGACGACTTCGCCAAACTGGTGGTGGCGATCGTCGAGAACACAATGCTCAACGGCGAAGTCATCCGCCTCGACGCCGCCGCCAGAATGCCAGCCAAGTAATTGCAAGGGGGGCGACCCCCCTTGTATCCCCCCGACAGGGTGGTTGGCGTCGGTGGTTTGGGCTGGGATACATGACTTGAGTGCGGGCGGGTTGGTGATTCGGACTGTGATATGGCAAGGGGGGCGACCCCCATCTCTCCGACCAGAGCCAGCGCCGGCGGCGTATTCATCTCTCCCACCAGAGCGATAGCGGTGGGGGGAGTACCGCCGGCCGGAGGCCGGTTCCCACCAACGGTGTTTGGGACGCGCCCGCTCTCAACTTGGAGAGTTTCAAGCCCCCTTACCTCCCGGCCCTTGGAGGGCCGGGCAGGGGGCCGACTTTTCCCCCCGTTCGGCTCCGCCTCCGGGGGAACAGAGGGGGTCCGTCGGTGTTCCCTCCCGCGACGTTTTAGTATCTGCCTGTGCCCATATCATCACCAGCTAAGTATCGCGAGATGCTCGACTCAGCCCGCGTCGGCGGTTGGGCCCTCCCCGCGATCAACGTCACGTCCTCGACGACAATGCTCGCCGCTTTCGAGGGATTCTCCGAGGCGGAGTCCGACGGCATTGTTCAGGTCTCTTACGGAGGAGCCGAATTCGCTTCGGGCCAATCCAACAAGTCGATGAAGGTGGGTGCCGTCGCCCTCGCCGAGTTCGCCCATACTGTCGCCGACCAGTACCCGATAAACATTGCCCTCCACACCGACCACTGCCCTCCTGACCGGGTAGACGGTTTCATCCGTCCGCTTCTCGAAGTGAGCCGGGACACCCTGGCCAATCGGGGCGGGCCCCTCTTCCAGAGTCACATGCTTGATGCGTCCGTGCTTCCGATGGAGGAGAACCTCGCGCTCGCTGCAGAGTTGCTGGAGGAGTGTGCATCCCTTGACATCGTTCTCGAACTCGAGATCGGCATCGTGGGCGGGGTTGAAGACGCCACCGACCACACTGACGTCGACCGGTCGAAGATGTACACATCTCCCGAAGACATGGTCCGTGTGTCCGAGGTTCTGGGCACGTTCGACAAAGGCATCTATCTGCTTGCGGCGGTCTTCGGAAACGTCCACGGCGCCTACAAGCCCGGTGCCGTGCAACTCGACCCGACGATCCTCCGTGACGGTCAACAGGCAGTCGAAGAGCGTTTCGGGGCCGATTCTCGCCACTACCTGGTGTTCCACGGCGGCAGCGGTTCGTCCGTCGACGAAATCCACGAAACACTCGGTTACGGCGTCGTCAAGATGAATGTCGACACCGATTGCCAGTACGCCTACACCCGCCCCATCGTCGACCACATGTTCACCAACTACAACGGCGTCTTGAAGGTCGACGGTGACGTCGGGGACAAGAAGACATATGATCCGCGCACCTACATGAGGAAGGCCGAGTCGGGTATGGCGGCGCGGGTCGTCGAAGCCTGCGTCCAACTGAGGTCGGACGGAAGAACCATCGGCTGACCCATGGACCAACAACCGGGATACTTTCCATGGGCGACCTCGGATCGCATCATACCCAAGACATTCGTCAGACCTTTTATCCGATTTACCCAGATCGAGGCGTCATCGGGAATTGTCCTCCTCATTTCGGCGGTCATCGCAATCATCTGGGCGAACTCGGCCTACTCGGGCACCTACTTCTCGATGCTCGAGGAGCATCTGACCATAAGCATCGGCGGCTTCCACTTCGACGAGTCGGTGCTTCACGTAATCAACGACGGCTTCATGGCCATTTTCTTCTTCGTCGTCGGCCTCGAGATAAAGCGGGAGATGGTCCTCGGCGATCTTCGCGACCGGAAGGCAGCGGCGCTACCGGTCATGGCCGCACTCGGCGGGATGATCATCCCGGCTCTGATCTACCTGGCATTCAATTTCGGCACTGGCGCCGGCCACGGCTGGGGGATCCCGATGGCGACAGACATCGCCTTTGCGATCGGGGTTGTTGCCCTCCTCGGGAGCAGGGTCCCCCCTGGAGCCAAGCTGTTCCTCCTGGCACTGGCGATCGCCGACGACATCGGTGCGATCTCGGTGATCGCAATCTTTTACACGGCCGACCTGAACATCGGATATCTGGGGGCGGCGATCCTCGGCCTGGCACTCGTCTGGTTGGCCAACCGGGTGAACGTCCGTGCTCTCATCTTCTATATCCCCATGGCCCTCCTGATCTGGTATTTCACTCTGGAGTCGGGGGTCCATGCCACCCTGGCCGGCGTGGCGCTGGGGTTCCTCACACCTGCGAGGGCCTACTTCAACCCCCGCCAATTCGATACGAGAGCGAGGGCGATACTCGACCTATTCCCGGTCGAGCCGGAGTCGCCGGCCGCTCAGGAGCGGTCCGAGCACGAGGTGGTTGAGATGATCCAGACCTCTCAGGAGTCGATCTCACCGCTGAGCCGCATGGAGCACAACCTTGTCGGGTGGAGCTCTTATGTGATAGTCCCTCTGTTCGCTCTGGCCAATGCGGGAGTCGACTTTCGGGGCACTTCCATAACCGAAGCGGCGACGTCGGCAATTGCCCTCGGTGTGGCATTGGGTCTCGTGGCCGGGAAGATGGTTGGGATCAGCCTGTTCACCGTCGCCGCGGTCAAATTGGGAATGGGCAGGCTTCCCACCGGAACGACATGGGTCCACGTCGTCGGCTTGTCGGCTGTAGCCGGCATCGGATTCACGGTCTCGTTGTTCGTGGCCGGTCTTGCCTTCACCTCTCCCGAGCAGGCGGATTTGGCCAAGGTGGGGATATTCGTAGGCTCGCTCGTCGCCGGCGTCATCGGCTCGCTCGTCCTTCTCACCACCAGAAAACCCGGAGATCTGGTCTCTCGAGAGTGAGAAACTCGCCACAGCAGTACGACTGCATCGAGTGCGGGGGCACCGCCCACCTCATCGGCTACCTTCCAGAAGACGGCGAAGTCGAGCCGGGTTCTGCCCTGGCGTACCGGTGCTCAGACTGCAACGATCGATTCGATGTGGTGTGGGAGGCGGAGGACGGGAGCGATCTCACGCCCAGCGATGGACATTGATCGATTCCGGGTCGACACCGAAACGGGCGCAGAATTCGAGGAACCGTTCTTCCGGAACACCCTTCCATTCCAGGTCCTCCAGGGTCTCACTGATCGGCGCGTCGAGGCGGAGGGTCGTCAGCTCCCTGAACAGGAGGGCGTCGTCCATCCCGGCAGCAAGAGTTGCCGCCAGTTTCTCCGCTCCGCGCACCGTGATCCCCCAATCGGCCGGTGACGGTGGGATCAGTTCGAGACGGGGAAACCTGCCAAGGACAGATGAGGCGGACTTGGCACCCCACCCGGGCAGTCCGGGTACGCCATCGGCGGTGTCGCCAACCAGGGCCAGGTAATCGGGTATCGACTCGGGATGGATCCCGAACTTCTCCACCACCCCGGCCTCGTCGACCACCCTCGACTCGCG
Organism: Acidimicrobiia bacterium; assembly: GCA_035513195.1. Classification (GTDB taxonomy): domain Bacteria; phylum Actinomycetota; class Acidimicrobiia; order Spongiisociales; family ZC4RG35; genus MA-ANB-1. The sequence goes on from DATKCM010000082.1 coordinate 49,625, forward strand.
TCGGTTATAGGTGACGATCTTGTCCCCGATCACCGCCTGGCAGAGGTCTTTGTCCGGTGAGCAGATGACGACCTGGTCGACGTCGTCTACCCAGCGCACTGCCGCTGCCGCCAGCGTGTCGTCAGCTTCGAACTCGATGTTGCGCCAGACCACCACTCCGATGGCCTCGAGTGCGTCCTCTGCCCACGGGAACTGGCGCAGGAGTATCTCGTCCATGCCAATCGAGCTCTTGTAGGCCGGAAACATCACGTTCCTGAAGGATTCGATCACTGTGTCGAAGCTGGCCGCCAGGTGTGTGACCCCGGGTTCCCGCAACAACTGCAGGGTGGAGTCGACAATGCCGATCGTTGCCCTGATGTCTTCGCCATCTTTCGAGACAATTGTGTCCTTGCGGCCGAAGTGGGCACGGAACAACTCATAGGTAGCATCTAACAGGTGGAGATTCACGACACCGATCCTACGACAGATTCACCGGCGGATCCCTGGGACGAAGTGACCGACCGGTTCGGCGAGCTTGGAGACCAGCTCAAGTCGACGTATCGAAAGGTTGCCGACGAGCACGGCCCCACCGAGGAGGAGATCAGAGGCGCATTCACCACCCTGGCAGGAGCCTGGGACCAGGTCGCCGACTCGGTCACAGACATCCTCCGCGACCCCGGGACACGCGCGGGCTTGAAGAGGGCGGCCAGTTCGCTCGCCAATGCCCTCGGATCCACCTTCACCCAGCTCAGCTCGGAGTTTACGCCGGGCCGAAGCCAGCAGCAGTCGTCGGAAGAGGAATAACTACTCGACATCTGCGTTCTCGATCAGGCCATTGAGGAGAGCCGAGCCGGTCGGTGCGTCGTCGACTGTGATGACGAATTGGTGCCCGTCAGAAAACGTGAGCGCCAGTGCCTCGCCTGCCCTCAGGATCAGGGCAGTCTTATCGGGGTGTGCCTTCCATCCCCGACCGCCAAACCCCGCGGGATCGACATCGATGGTTACCGCCGACGATATTTCCCTCAGCGGGAACCTGCGCACAGGGATACCCCCGAGGCGCACCCGCACGCCGTCGTTGGTTACGTGTGCTTCCACTTGGGAGAACACCACCCCCACGCCCGCGGTCAAGACGAATACCCACAAAGGCAATTCGGGCAGGGCAAAAAGGAGAAGGACTGCAACGGTGAATGTCATCAGCGCCACGCCTTTGACCCGTGCCCGCCCGACCCAGCTCACCCGCTCTCCCGGCTCGACATCGATGACGTCGTCGAGCCCGATCCGACGTGGGATCGTCTTGATTGGATACCACTGCCGCCCCAGGATGATTCCCCCGACAAGACCGAGCGCCGGCAATCCAAACAGAACGAAGATCGCGACGAGGCCAATCTCGTCGGCCTGTGCCCAATCAGCGAGCCCGTGGTTTGCCGACGTCGTCACACCGACGACGGCGGTTGCCAGACCACCACTCATCCCGATCAAAGCGAAGGCCTCCATCGACGGTTCCCTGCCAACCGAGAACACCGGGGTAAGGGCGAATCCGAGCAACAGGAGAGCGACTGCCGACACCGGGACCATCCAGAGAGGTGCCGAGCCATCGGCCACGCCGGCGGAATTCCAGTGGATCGCCACCGGGTCGGGCAACGCAGCAAACGCCACAAGAAAGATCGTCAAGCATGCGACCAGCCATGAAACTCCCCAAGCTACGAGGCGGATGTTGTCCTTGATCACTGCGGTCCGGGATCCATCCGGTGAAAATAGTCGCATGTAGCCGAGAACTGCTGAAATGAACCCGTGACTCAAACCCTGATAGACGTCGGCACCCTGTCGACCAACCTCGACCGGATCCATCTCTTCGACATCAGGTGGAAGCTCAACGATCCCGACTATGGGCATCAGGCTTATCTCGGAGCTCACATCCCGGGCGCCATCTTCGTGGACCTCGATCGCGATCTCAGCGCCCCTCCCGATCGGGGACGCCATCCTCTCCCTTCTCCCGCGACATTTGCCGGAACACTGGGCAGACTGGGCGTCCGGCCAGGGGACGCCGTAGTGGTCTACGACGATGTCTCCGGGACGATCGCGGCACGGATGTGGTGGATGCTCCAGGCGATCGGCCACAGCGAAGTCCAGCTCCTCGACGGTGGGTTCGGCGCCTGGCTCGAGGCTGGCCTCCCGGGTTCTACCCACGTGGAGGCCCCCGAACCTGTCACGTATCCGACTCCGGAGGCTTTCACAGGTGTGGTCGAAATGGACGATCTCGAGGATCGGACGTTGCTCGACGTCCGCGCCAGGGAGCGCTACGAGGGAACAATCGAGCCGGTGGATCCCCTACCCGGGCATATCCCGGGTGCAATAAATGTCCCGGCGTCAGAAGCCCTGGAAGGCGGGACCTTCAAAGAGCCATCACGACTGGCGGCCCTCTACGGGCAGTTCGATCAGCCGGTGGTCTCATGCGGCTCGGGGGTGGTGGCATGCCATACCGCTCTCGCAGTCGCCGCGTCCGGCAGACCGGTCCCCGACCTCTATGTGGGGTCCTATTCCGAGTGGTCGCGATCGGGAATGCCAGTCAGCACCGGGGCGACACCTTGACAGACAGTCGCACAATCAAGGCGATCGAGGCCTCAGACACCGACGAGCTGATCCGGATCGTCGACGGCCTTTGCAAGGCGCGGGATTGGGACGCTCTCGTACAGCTACGGGGCCGGTGCCAGGAGGCGGTCACCCGTGGCAAGCAGCTTTGGGGGGTGGACGAACACATCCGTTACCGGCTGGCCCTCGAGGCACCCGCGCAGTGGGCTGCAGCTGTTGTGGCGGAGGGAAGGACAAGGTTCACACCGGGGCCGCTGCCCGAGGTGGCTGCGAGCACCAAGACCTGGGCTGAGATGGCGGCCCATCTGCCGCCCGGGCCGGAGAGAATGACGTTCGCCGCTGAGAGAATCGTGAGGGGCGACACCCCGGACGAGCAGGGACCGCTACCTGCGATCCAGGAATGGGAGCCCGAGTACCCGCTGGCCACATACAAGGCGAACAAGGTGGAGACCCCGCGCCCCAAGCTTCCCCCGCGGGTCTCCACCGAGCTTCCCGATGATGTGACAGTGATCGACGACCCGGAGTCGGAGGCCGCCCTCACCGATCTCGTCGAGCCCTGGATCGATCAATCAAACGGGCGATGTCAGACGGTCTCGGTCGAAGGCGGTGCGCTTGCAGCCATCGCTGCCCTGGGACTTCCGGCGGCAGGAATAGCCAGGCTCGATATGTCGGAAGCCATGGCACATATGGCATGGGCCGCGGCCTCGGGCGGAGCCCACGGGCAGCGGCGAGGCGCAGCGGCGGGCCGGTATATGGCATGGTGGGTGGTCGCCTCTGTCTCCGATCTCGATTGGCCGGCGGAGCCAGGCAATGTCGCAGAAGAGGCCGAGCACATCAACTGGTACTGGTTCGACGACGACAGCCCACCGGGGGGCTGGGAACTCAGGCTCGCGTTGGAAGACCCCGAGCTGAACCTGGGATGGGCGATCTCGGCGAACGACATCGCTGATCAGGAGACCGTTATCAGCACCGAGTGATAGCCGGTGGCGCCGTCGGGGGCAGGCGGTCGGATCTCATCGGTCTGGGTGTTTCCCTCACCATCGGTTGCCCGGACCCGCAAGCGGTGCCGGCCGGGGGCTGGATCCGCCCAGTCGGCTTTCCACTGAACCCAGGCGTCATCCGACAGGGGTATTGAAAGCTCGGCTTCACCCCAATCGGCGTCCTCACCGAGCTGAACCTCGACCTTGGAGATCCCCCGGGTCGGAGCCCACGCGACACCCGCAACGGTCCGCGGTTGGGCTCCGATTGTGGAGCCATTCATGGGCGTGTCGATCCGGCTCTGGGTCTTGATCGGCGCCTCCTTGGCCCAGCCCCGTGGCACCCAATAGGCGTCGAACTCGTCCCAGCCGGTCAACTCGATCTCACTGAGCCACTTGGTCGCCGAGACATATCCATAGAGCCCGGCGACCACGAGTCGGGCCGGAAAGCCGTGCTCGAACGGCAACGGCTCGTCGTTCATACCCACAGCCACCAGGGCATCGCGGCCGTCAAATGCTGCTTCCAGCGGAAAGCCAACGGTGAAACCGTCGACGTCGCGGCCCACAAGTTGCTCGGCGTCGGCGGCAGGCCGAGCCCGTGTGAGAATGTCGACAAGGGGGACACCAAGCCACTTGGCGTTGCCTACCAGGTTCCCCCCCACCTCATTGGAAACACAGGACAGGGTGATCGTCCGTTCGACCATCGGCATGTCCAACAGGTCGGCGTATGTGATCTCGTAGGGGCGTTCCACCCTTCCGGTCAACTTCAGCCGCCATTCGGGAAGGTTGACCCGGGGAACGGCGAAAGCGGTGTCGATCCGGTAAAAGTCTTCGTTGGGCACAATCGCCGGGGCCAGACCATCGATACCGAACTCCGCACCTGACGGGACCGGGGGTGCTGCCTCGACCGGGGTCGGAAGCACCACCTCGGCGCGACCCGCGGCGATGATCCTGCCACGCTCGAGCAACATCCGCCCGAATCCAGCGGAGAGGGCGGCGGCACCAACGACCGCGCCCGTGGCGATGATGAAGGCCCTGCGTGAGGTGCTGTCCAATTCCGAAACATCCCCGGTTTCGCCGAGCGTGTAGAGCCACTGCAACGCCCCCAGCCCGGTAAGCGCGGCCAGACCGGCGGGGATGATGGCGACACCTAATGAAACCGCAGGATTGCGGGCTCCCGCCAGCGACGCCAGCACCGCAAAGGCTCCGAAGACGCCCATGGCGATCCAGAAGTGCTTGCGGGACACGATCCCGACCACAGTCCCGAGCAGCAACGTGACAACCGCAATGCCGATGAGAAGAGCGAGCTTGTCGTTGGTGCCAAAGGTCTCGATGGCGAAGTCCTTCACGGGAAGTGGCACGATGTCGATGACCCAATTGCCCAGACTCTCGATCAATGAGGGCAGGCTGGCAACGAGGCCAGCGACAAACTCGGACACACCCAGGGCGAGTCCTGCCGCAACGGCACCAGCAATCCCATCACGCAGTTTTGTCGAGGTCACCAGGGTAAGGGTATGGATGCTCCTGCTAATACGGGGTAAATCGTGGGAGAGTGAGCCTCAGCAGGGCCTGGCGAAGTCGACGCGAGCAGACTCGACCTCGGTCCGGGCGACACATCCCACCAGGTGATCGTTCACCAAACCCATCGACTGCATGAAGGCATAGGCCGTGGTCGGACCGACGAAGCGGAAACCCCGGCGCTTCAACTCGCCGGCCAGCTCGATTGACTCTGGAGATGTCGCCCGTCGTGGATCGGAGGCGGCGGCCTCGTATCGCCAGACGAAGGCGGCCAGCGAACCTTCTTCGTCGATCAGCTCGAGAGCACGGCCGGCGTTGTTGATCGAGGCCTCGATCTTTCCCCGATGCCGGATGATGCTGGAATCCTCGAGCAGACGTTCGACATCCTCGCGGCCCATGGCCGCCACCCTCTCGATATCGAAGTCATGGAAGGCTGCCCTGAAGGCTGGGCGCTTGCGCAGGATTGTCAGCCAGGAGAGCCCGCTCTGGAAGCCTTCCAGACACAGCTTTTCGAACAGGCGCTGGTCGTCGGCTACCGGAAATCCCCACTCCCCGTCGTGATAAGCGACGTAATCGTCATGGGCGACGCACCAGCCGCACCTGGGAACCCCGTCCGGGCCGGGAACCACTTCGAGCATCGGCCGATTCTATTCCGCTCCTCCGGGGCGGCCCGCGCCGGATCGAATCTCTAAGGTCTCTTCGACATGGATCGCCCGGAGTTCACCATCGGAATCGAGGAGGAGTATCTGGTAGTCGACCGCGAGACCCGCGATCTGATCAAGAGCCCACCTGACGTGATCTGGAAGGAACTGGAGAATATCCTCGGATCGCAGGTGACCCCCGAGTTCCTCAAGGCCCAGATCGAGGTGGGAACCCGGGTCTGCTCTACCGTCGCCGAGGCGCGCGAAGACCTCACCCGCATGCGGCGCGGCCTGTCGGAGGTGGTCAACGAATACGGGGCGGCGATCATCGCCTCGTCAACCCATCCATTCGCCAACTGGTCAGAACAGGAAACAACGGACGACCCCCGCTACAGGAGCCTCGCCGCTGACTACCAACAGGTTGCCCGGCAGCTGGTGATCTGCGGGATGCACGTCCACGTCGGAATCGGTGACCCCCACCTCCGGATCGACCTGATGAACCAGGTGAGGTACATGCTCCCGCATATGCTTGCTTTGAGCACCTCATCGCCTTTCTGGGCGGGCCAACCAACCGGCCTCCTCGCCTACCGGCTTGTGCTCTTCCAGAACCTGCCTCGGACCGGAGTTCCCGAAGAGTTCGCCTCCTGGGGTGAATACGAGCGAACAGTCGAGATCCTCGTCAATGCCGGCCTTATCGAGGATGCCTCCAAGCTGTGGTGGGATATCCGCCCTTCCAGCAGGTACCCGACTCTGGAGATGCGGGTCAGCGACATCTGCACCCGCCTCGAGGATGCGATGACCGTCGCCGCGCTGTACCAGTGCCTTCTCGGATTCCTCTACCGGCTGCGCCGGGAGAACCAGCGTTGGCGCACCTACTCACCGATGATGATCGAAGAGAACCTGTGGCGGGCCCAGCGGTACGGTGTGGATGGCTCTCTCGTCGACTTTGGCCGCGGAGAGCTTGTCAGGTACTCCGACCTCATCGAGGAGTTCATCGAGTTGCTTGCCCAGGACGCAACCGAGTTCGGGGTACGGGAGGAGCTGAGGCACGCCAGGACCATCGCGAGCGAAGGCACGAGCGCTCACCGGCAGCTGGCGACCTACGAGACGGCTAAGGCGGACGGGGCTGACGACAGGGAAGCTCTGAACCAGGTCGTCGACGAACTGATCGCAGACACGATGTACGGTTTGGGCCCATGACCTACAAAGTGAGAATCGGAATCCAACTCCAGCCCCAGCACGCCGACTACGCCGGCATCCGGCGCGCTGTCATCGAAGCGGAGGAAATGGGGATCGACGTCCTTTTCAACTGGGACCACTTCTTCCCGCTCTCGGGCGACCCCAACGGAAACCACTTCGAGTGCTGGACGATGCTCGGCTCCTGGGCAGAGATCACCGAAAGAGTCGAGATCGGTGCCCTCGTCACCTGCAACAGTTACCGCAACCCCGAGCTCCTCGCCGACATGGCCAGGACCGTGGATCACGCTTCTGCCGGGCGGCTCATTCTCGGTATCGGGGCAGGCTGGTTCGAGAGAGACTATGACGAGTACGGGTACGAATTCGGAACCGCAGGATCGCGCCTGGCCGACCTGAAGCAGGCACTGCCTCGCATCGAAGAGCGCTGGTCAAAACTGGTCCCTGCGTCAATGCGCAGGATCCCGATTCTCATCGGCGGTGGTGGCGAAAAGAAGACCCTGCGCTACACAGCCCGCCATGCTGACATATGGCATGGCTTCGGCGGTGCCGACGTGCTTCGCCACAAGAACACCGTCCTCGACAAGTGGTGCTCTGAAATCGGCCGCGATCCCTCCGAAATCGAGAGGTCGGTGGGAGCGAATCCCCGGTCGGTTGACAGGGCGGATGGCCTGCACGACGCCGGAGCGACACTGATAACACTAAGTGTCGACGGCAGGAGCAACTACGACCTCTCGCCCGTGCCGGAGTGGCTCGCCTGGAGAGACGCCAAGAACAACTCGTAGCGCCGGCGCGCTCAAGCCACAACTGCAATATCGAACCGAGTCGTGGCTAAAGTCGACGCTCGTGAGCGATCTGTTAACCGCCGCCGCCGAAGCCCTGGGGACGCCACCGGAATTGGTGAGCCGCTCAGCCGCCGCACGCGCCGAGGCCAACGGCACCACGACGGAGGAGATCCTCGAAGCGTGGGCAGGCGGTGCTCCCGCAGCAGTCCCGAAGCCTGTGACCGAACCGGCACCGGCTGAAGCCGGCGAGGAGCCGGCGGCGGCCACGGCGCAGCCCGAGGCCGAGCCCGCGGAGATGCCGCCTCCGACCATCTCTGAGACTGCGGAGCCGGCGGTTCCATACACCGAACCCGAGCCGGCTGAAGAACCCCTCGAGCCAGTGGCCGTCCAGGAGAGACTCCGCACGACAGGGAGGATTGGCACATGGACTGGCTCGGTCCTCGGGCTGTTCGCATTTGTCATGGCCTCCTCCTCGTGGTCACAAACCGTCAGTGTCAGCGGAGAAGAGACATTCAGCCCCATATTCGTCGCCGACTCCGGGGCGCTCCTCATCGCAGTCGCCCTGGTCAGCGTGGTCTTTGGAGGATTGGTGGCCTCATTCGCCCGCGCTGCCGGGAGCTGGGTGAACCCGGGCATGCAACTCCAGTCGCCCAAATCGTCAACTGCATGGATCGGAGGGGCCCTCGGATTAGTGCTCGGGATCGTGGCCGGGGCAATTCTGGCCAATGCGGTCGGAACCCCGATCGAAGGGACTGAGGGCCTCGTCGAGCTCCCGGTGCTGACAACACTGATCATCATGCTGCTTGGAGGAGCCCTGCTCGGAGGGGTCACCACCGTGGTGACCCAATTCTTCGGAGTGCCCGCAAGCGTCGAAGAATCCGATCAAGCCGAGGTCACAGCAGTCCGGGCCCGGCTCGGCAACGCCATAGGTATCCCCCTCGCCGGGTTGGTGCTACTGGCCCTCCTCGTCCTACCTTTCGCCTGGACGCTGATCGAGTCCAATCACCTCACTTCCGGAGGTGCTTCGATCGTCGCGATCATCACCGCGTCGGGGATTCTTGCATTTGCATCCCTTGCCGGTTCCAGACCCAACATGAAGATCGGCCTCGGCGAGTTCCTCATCGCAGTGGCCGGGATCGGGATCGTCGTGCTGATGCTTTTCGCAGTTCTCAACAACCTCGGTGGGTCCGAGGAGGAAGAGCCAGCCGGCGAAGAAGCCGGCATCGAATTGGTTGTTAATTAACCAGTTGGTCCCTGTTCAGCGCGGTGGCGAGGTCTCCGTCGACCAGTACCGCAGCGACGTTGGCTGCTACTTCCACGGCCACGTGCACCTGCGCCTCCGCCGTTGACGCGCCCAGATGCGGTGTCAACGTCAGCCTCGGGGCATTCCGGAGCGGAGAGCCTTCACCCAGGGGCTCCTCCTCGTATACATCGAGGGCAGCCCCACCGAGATGGCCCGATTCAAGGGCGTCGGCGAGATCCGACTCCACAACCACCCCGCCCCGCGAAGCGTTGATCACGTAGGTGCCCGCCTTCATCATCGAGATCGATTCCCTGTTGATGATCCCCCAGGTCTCATCGGTGAGCGGGACATGCAGCGAGATCACGTCGGCGGTATGCACCACCTCGTCGAGGTCGGTTAGCCGGCAACCGATCTCTTCGGCACGGTCTTCCGAAAGGTATGGGTCGTAGATGATGACGTCCATCCCGAACGACTGGCACCTGGTAGCCACTTCCCTTCCGATCCGGCCGGCGCCGATCAGTCCCAGACGGCGGCCGAGCAGCTCAGACCCCTGGAAGCTGGCACGGTCCCATTTCCCGGCCCGCAGCGAGGCGTCGGCTGCCACAACATGACGCATCGTGGCCAGGATCAGGGCCATGGTCATCTCTGCTGCAGCGATTGTGTTGCCGAAAGGGGCGTTGACCACTGCAATCCCCCGCCGGGTGGCAGCTGGTATGTCGATGTTGTCGACCCCCACCCCGGCCCGGCCAATCACCTTGAGATTTGGCGCTCCGGCCAGCATCTCGGTATCGACGGTCGTTGCACTGCGGACGATAAGGGCATCTGCACCGGACAGCGCAGCGACGAAGGATTCACTCGCCGAGTCGTGTTCGAATAACACATAGAACCTGTCGTCCCCCACGATGTGGCCGAGCCCCGACTCGGAGACCTTGTCAGTGGCGACCACTGTGTAGGTCAAGTGAGGGCCCCTGCGACCACGTCGAGCAGGGCATTCAGCTCCTCGACGGTGTGATCGCCCATGTGACCGATCCGGAAAGTTGCATCGGAGATCTTCCCGTAGCCACCGCCGATAACCCACCCGGCGTCCCTGACCCGACTGACCACCTCAGGGGCGCCCTCGCCGCCGGGCATGGTGATGCAGGTGACCGTCGGCGAGCGGTGGCCCTCCGCTGCGAATATGCCGACATCGATACCGGCATCATTCATCTCCCGAACCCATTCGAATGTTCTGTTTTGCATGGCCAGATGTCGTTTCCACCTGGCCTCCATTCCCTCCCGGGCAATTCGCTCCAACTGCGTCTGCAAGGCGTAGAGCAGCGAGACCGCAGGCGTCGCCGGGCTCTGGTATTTGACTCCCAGAGCCATCAGCTCGATGAGATCGAAGTACCAGCCTTTATGGGTCGCCTGCGCCGAGCGCTCCATCAGCGCCTCCGAGGCCACACCGAAGGCAAGCCCCGGGGGGAGGGCCACAGCCTTTTGCGAGCCGGTGAGGATGAAATCGGGCCCCCACTCGTCGGTGTGGGTTTCAGCCCCACCGATCCCGGTCACCGAGTCGACCAGAAGCAGTGTTCCCTCATACCTCCCGAC
>DATKCM010000083.1:0-8769 GCA_035513195.1 Acidimicrobiia bacterium
ACACGGAGCGGGACATCCACGCTCGCATCGTGAGCGGGTGCATCTCCAAGGGCGCCACCTGGGCTCATGGCATCCTCAATTCGAGTCGTAACACCGTTCTCTATGGCGGCGAAGGGGATTTCGTAATCGAGGAGGGCGACATCGTTCGCAACGATTACGTCTCCTGGTACCACGGCTATCCGGGCCATCAGTCCCGACCCGTCGTCGTCGGCGCACCGACTACCGAGCAGATCGCCACTCACAAGAAGGTTCGGGGTATCTACATGGCGACGGTCGAGTTCGCCCGTCCCGGTGTCGCCGCCCGCGAGATATATCGATTCGCGGCCGATGCATTCTCCAGGGCCGGGTACACAGACCAGGTTCCCCTGGCAGGACATGGCGTCGGGCCCTGGTGGCACCAGCAGCCGCCAATTCTCGTGCCCTCGTCGGATGTCGTCCTCGAGGAGGGCATGGTCATCGCCTTCGAACCGCACGTGAACGAGTACCACATACAGGACATGTTCCTCATCCGCGAAGGCGGCAATGAGATCCTCTCACCGGTCATCGACACTTCGGAGCTCTTGGTTGCCAATGGCTGACGGCCATCGGTCGCAAGCCACGAAACCCGCCTCGCCGGATCCGGGGGGGCGGAGCGTCTTGTGGCCGTAGGGTAGAAAGGTGCCCATCGAGTACCGCATGCTTGGACGCACCGGTGTGCGGATTTCGTCTCTCGCATTCGGCACTTGGACCTTCGGAGACAAGGCCAGCGAGGCCGAGTCTGCGGAGATGTTCAAACTCTGCCTGGATGCGGGGATCAACTGCTTTGACACCGCGGACGTCTACGCCGACGGGCGTTCGGAGGAAATCCTGGGAAAACAGCTTCCGGGTGTCAGAGACGATCTGATCATCTCGAGCAAGGTCTTCGGGGCTACCGGCCCCGGGGTCAATGATTCGGGCCTCTCTCGTCGACACATCACCAGGGCCATTGAGGCTTCACTCAAACGTCTGAGGACCGATCGTCTCGACATCTACTTCGTTCACCAATTCGATGAGCGGACGCCGATCGAGGAGACTCTTGCTGCGCTCGACGATCTCGTGCGTCGCGGACTCGTCATCTATTGCGGAGCGAGCAACTGGGCCGCCTGGCAGATAGCGAAGTCACTCGGCATCTCAGAGATGCGCGGCCTGGCGAGGTTCGAGGTCATGCAGCCGATGTACAACCTCGTCAAGCGTCAGGCCGAGGTGGAGCTGCTGCCTTTGGCGAAGTCGGAGAAGCTAGGCGTCGTGCCCTACAGCCCGTTGGGTGGAGGGTTGTTGACCTGCAAATACCGCGATTCAGATCCATCGGCCGGTGGGCGATTGCACGAGAACGAGATGTACACGGCTCGATATGGCGACGAAGTCACCCGCAGCACCGCGGCCAAGTTCTGCGCATTCGCCACGTCGCTAGGAGTGCACCCCGCAACCCTGGCTGTCGCCTGGGTCGCAGCAAACCCCATCGTGACGGCGCCGCTCCTCGGAGCCCGCAACGCCGACCAACTGAGACCGTCGCTCGAGGCTGCCGACTTCGAGATGACCCCTGAGCTCAATCAACAGATCTCGGCTCTCACACCTCGTGTGCCCATCGCCACTGACCGAACCGAGGAGTTGGAACAGGGCTGATCCCCGCTCCGGGGTGGAGTCGTCGGGCTCGTTTCCGGTGCAAGCGATTTGGTGAGACGACAGTCGAGCCCGAACGGCTGTGGTCGTACAGGTCAATGGGCGCCTCAGAAACGGACTGAACCCAAACGTCGATCGACTCCGGGCGCTTCCTCGACCTATACCTTCCACCGTATCACAAAACGTGATACATTTGAGTCATGGCTCGAGCAGTTTCGGTGCGACTCGACGATGAGGCGATGCGGGCTCTGGCACAGTTAGAAGCGACCGGGATGTCACGATCAGAGGCGATCCGCGCATCGCTCGTCGACGCTGCATCTCGGCTGCGCGATAGAGAGTCTCTGGCCGCTGAGGTCGCTGCGTTGGAGGCGGACGAATCGGATCGGGCTGAGATGCTGGCAGTCGCTGAGCTAATGGAGAGCCTGCGTGCGCCGCGGTGACGCTTTCAGTCTTCGACTTCCCAAAGGCATCGGCCATGAACAGCAAGGCAAGCGATTCGGCGTGATCGTCCAATCTGACGCTCTCCTACCGCGCTCAGTTGTCCTGGTAGCACCTACCTCAGCGAGTGCCAGAGCCGCGTCCTTTCGCCCCGAGATCGAGATCGAGGGCATGACAACCAAAGTGCTCGTCGAGCAGATCGGCGCTGTCGACGTCAGTCGCCTCGGAGATATCGCAGGACATCTCAGTTCGGAGGAACAGTGGGGGGTCGACGCCGCGCTCCTTACCGTTCTTGGGTTGAGCTGACCAAACCTCGGCAGCCCGAAGGAGAAATAGGTCGCGTCGAGGACGAAGAGCTAGCAGCTGTAGGCGATTTCAATGGTCCGAGGTGGTCTTGTGTCATACCTATGTCAAACCCTGAACTGAGTCGAATCGTCCCCGAGTAGCTCTCCACTGATTCGCGAAACCAATTCGTCGTCTGCTCACGCGGCTAGAGACCGAGATATGCTTGCCCGACCAACTCGCTCGACAACAGCTCCTCCCGAGTTCCCTCAAGCACCACACGCCCGTTTTCGAGTACGTAGCCACGGTCGGCGATCTCTAGGGTCTTCGTCACGTTCTGCTCGATGAGCATGACGGTTATCCCCTCGTCGCGGAGCTGTCTCATCACGTGAAAGGACTGCTCGACGAGCAATGGCGACATTCCGATCGAGGGCTCGTCGAAGATGCACAGAGTGGGCAATGACATCAGCGCCCGACCGATGACGAGCATCTGCCTCTCGCCGCCACTCAGCGTTCGCGACAGGGCACGTTGTCGCTCGCCCAGAGGGGGGAACAGATGGAACACACGCTCCAGAGTCTTGTCTCTTCGCTCCCAGGCCCGACGGTGATACGCACCCATCTCCAGGTTCTCACGCACACTCATGTCGCGAAACATGCCTGCCCCCTCGGGACCATAGGCGATGCCCAATTCGCTGATTCGGTGAGGATCACGCCCCTCAATGCGGAGGCCGGCGAACTTGATCATGCCCGAGTAGGGCTCGATCAACCCGACGATCGCACTTGCCAACGTGGTCTTGCCAGCGCCATTGGAGCCGAGGACTGCCACGATCTCACCCTCGTCGACACTGAGAGTGACGTCCCAGAGCGCCTTCACCGCTCCATATCCTGCGTTGAGCTTGTGGATGCTGAGCATCAGGACTCCCCCAGGTAAACCGATCGCACAGTGGAGTCGGCGGCTATCTCGGCGGGTGAGCCCTCTGCGATCTTCTGTCCGGAATGAAAGACGATGATCCGATCACAAACACCCATGATCGCTTCCATCACATGCTCGATCATCAGAATCGTGTACCCGCGGTCGCGCAGTCGAGTGATTCGTTGCATGACCTGTTGCAGCTCTGAAGGAGTGAGCCCCGCCATGGACTCATCGAGGAGGAGCATGTCGGTATCGGTGGCCAAGGCGCGGGCAATCTCGAGATAGCGGCGACCGGCCAGGGGGAGGTCTCGAACGGGCCTATGCCGGTCGGCGAGGATGCCCATCGTGGCCATCAGCTGATTCACCTCCCGCTCTGCCTCTTCGTAGGTGAAGCGTCGCTCGGGGTTGCCGTAGATGAGAGCGAGCCTTACGTTTTCATAGGCACTCATGCCGTTGAAGAGCTTCGAGGTCTGGAAGGTTCGGGCCATGCCCAGACGGCAGATCTCGTCGGGTCGAAGTCGTGTGATGTCCTTGTCTCGGAATCGAATCGAGCCTTCCTGCACCTTGAGAGCACCTGAGATCAGGTTGAACATGGTCGTCTTGCCGGCGCCGTTGGGCCCGATGAGCCCCACGATCTCCCCACGCTCCACGCGGAAGCTGGCGTCGTCGACCGCCTTCAATCCGCCGAACCGGTGGGACACGCTTAGCACCTCGAGCAAACTCATCGCCTGCTGGCCTGCCTGGTACGCCGATACCGGGTCAATCTCATCCGCATCTTGATCCACCGGATCTTGAGCCTGATGTAGATCTTCTGAGCCAGCTCCACGAGACCACCGGGCAACCAGACCACCACGACGACCAGGGTGGCACCGAAAAGGAGCAGATAGACGTAGGGATACTCGGTGATGAGGAACTCCTGGAGCACAATCAGCAACACGGAACCGATCAGCGGCCCATACAGCTTGGACACACCTCCGAGGATGGCCATCACCACTGGCAGGAACGAGATGAGCGGGTTGAAGGCTATTGAGGGGTCGATATAGCGAAAGCGGGTGGCCATCACAGCCCCTGTCATCCCCATCAGAACGGAGCTCGCCGCAAAAGTGACCACCTTGACCCGCGTCACGTTGACTCCGATGTGCTCAGCTGCGTCCTGGTTCTCGCCGATCCCGAGCAATGCCAAGCCCGGGCCGGAGTGGCGTAGGAGAAAGCCAGCGATCAGCGTGGTTGCGAAAACAATAAGGAGCAGGAGATAGACCACATCGTTCGATGCACCGGTGACGTGTCTGCCCACGGTTCCATTGATATTGGTTTCCCACCACTGCACAGAGGCTCGGATCAGTGCCGCCACCCCGAAAGTGAAGAGAATGAAATACAACCCTCTCAGCCGCAACGTGAGAAGGCCGATGGCGAGGGCGACGAGGGCCGCTGCCGCTCCACCGATGAGAACAATCACCTCGATGGGCAAGCTGTCGCGAAGCACCGCTGTGACATAGACGCCGACCCCGAACAGCCCGGCCGTGGCCAGCGACACGTAGCCGGTGGGCCCGGAGAACATCGTCCAGCTGAGGGTGAGGATGGCGTACATCAACACGGTGATCAGGCTGATGGCCATCGACTCGGGGAGGATCCTCGGAGCAATGGCGAGCAGGACGATGGTCACCGGTATGGCGACAAGGGCAGCCTTCTCCTCGCTCAGAATCGTGCTAATCAGCATGGATACGCCTTCCCAGGATTCCTGACGGCCTGATGAGCAGCACGAGGATGAAGATGAAGTAGAAGGCGACCAGGGAGAGGCTGGGGTCGATGAAGTTGACCAGCGCGATCACAAGACCTAGAAGGAATCCTCCGAGCAGGCTTCCTGTGATGCTGCCCAACCCGCCGACGACGACCACCACGATGGCCACGACGGTCAACTCGATCCCACGGCTGGCCTGGATGTCGAACATCATGCTGTACAGGACTCCCGCCAGGCCAGCGAGACCTGCGCCGAGGCCGAAGCAGATGGCGAGGACCCTCTTGCGATTCACTCCCAGAGCTTCAGCCATGTCGGGCCGCTCGGCCGCCGCCCGTATCGCTTTGCCGAGACGGGTGTGACGAATGAAGAGATAGAAGACGACGCTCGCGGTCACGGCGACCACGAGCGCAATGACTCGATTTAGCCCGTAGCGAGTTCCCAGGATCTCCACAGGTGTGTTCAAGACGCTGTAGCCGCGCTGTCCCCCACCCCAGAACGTGAGCATCAGGTTCTGGACCACGAACAACAGCCCGAAGGAGACGAGGAGAGATCTGCCCTCGAAATGGTCTTCATTGACCGATGTCCTACGCAGGTCGTTGAACAGCGTGCGGTCGAGGGCGAAGCCGATGACGAACAGTGCCGGGCCGATCAGGGCTATCGCCAGCAAGGGATGGATGCCCGTCACCGTGTAGAGGCTGTAGGAGATGAGCGCCGCCAGGATTATGAACTCACCATGCGAGACGTTGAGCACGCGGCCAACGCCGTACTGGAGGCTGAGCCCCACGGCGATGAGCGCGTAGAGACCGCCGAGGATCAGCCCGGTGATCACGATGTCGATCAAGCCCTCGATCATGTCACTTCAGCAAGAAGGGGACGCGCTGGCTGTGTTCCAGCGCGTCCCCTTCGGATCTGGTACCGAGTTCGGTATCTCAGTTCTGTCTGATCAACCCTCGGGCCACGCAGGCTTGGGGAAGATGGGGTCGGCAGTACGAGCGTCAGTGGGGCTGACGATCTCGAATTCGCCGTTCTGCCACTGCCCGATCTGACCGGGGTAGACCGGGTTCAGCTGGTTCTCGAACGTGAAGGTTCCCAGGATCGTGGTGAATTCGGTGTTGTCCATCGCCTCCTTGACCGCAACCGGATCGAGAGTGCCGGCTGCCTCGATGGCTTGCTGGAGCACCTGGCCGGTCGCGTAGCAAGCCGCGGAAGCCCAACGATCTGGCTCGACGCCGTGCATTTCGACATGTCGATCGAAGTACCCCTGAGAGTCGGGGGTGTCGACGCCCGGGTTCCAGGCACCGGTCCCGATGATCCCCTCCGCCGCGGGCCCGAATGCGTCCCGATAGGGCGGGAAGGCAACTCCGACCGAAGCCATGAAGACATCGGGGTTGAATCCGATCTCCATGGCCTGTCCGGTGATCAGGAACGTCTCAGGCGGATAGGAGAACGCAAGGAACGCGTCCGGGTCGGCGTCCTGTGCACCACGAAGTGTCTGGGAGAGATCTTCCGTGCCCAACGGATAGGTCTCGTGGAAAACGATCTCGATCCCGGCGTCAGCCAGGGCAGGCTCCACGAAATCGTTGAAGTCGATCCCGAAGAGATCATCATGGTGGATGATCGCCACTGTCTCGACCCCCAGGTCGACCAGCAGTTCCACCAGGGCCGCACCCTGATCCACATACTGGTTGAGCAGGGTATAGAAGTAGGGGTACTGCGCCGAATTCTCGACCAGTTCCCTAGATCCGACCGTGCAGCCGAGGACGGGGGTCTGGGCGTCACTTATGTCCTGTGCGATTGCAAAGTTGAACGCGGTGCCCCACGGCGGGAAGATGAAGTGGATGTTCTCGTCGGCGATCATCTGCTGGGTCAGTTGCACCGCCGTCCCGACGTCGCTGGTGTCGTCCACCCGCTCGATGCGCACCGGCAACGAGGTGTCGTATTCGGCGACGTAGATGCCACCGGCAGCGTTCACGTCCTCGACCCAGAGGTCATAGCTCGGGATCTGCGTGAGACTCGCGCCGGCGTTGTTGGGGCCTGAGAGAGCGATCGGATTGCCGATCACGATCTCGGTCGGTATGTCCATCGCCTCCGTCGTGTCGGGGCTCTCCGCCCCGGTCGTGTCCGGCGACCCTGCCTCCGTCGTGTCCGGTGCGGCCAGGGTCGTGTCGCTCGCATCCGGTTCGACACATGACGCCAACACCAGCGACACAAGCAGAACTGCCAAGACCGGACTCAATCGCGACCTGGTTCTCATGGCTACTGGTTTCCTCCTCTGATTGGACAGCGCCAGCGGTTTCGTGGAGCCGACGTGGATGACACCGGAATCTACTCCGTGCGCATGGTGCCCATCCGTGCGAGTAGCGTACCCTGCGATGAATTTGCCTGTCGTCCGGAGCGACCGGAACCCATTACTTAGGGTCGGCGGACAGCGCAGCCCGCATGTCAAGGAAGGCAGCGTCAGAGACTCGAGGGGAGCTGAACGATGATTGCCAAGAAGACGAAGATGTTCATCGGTGGGAAGTGGGTCGATTCTGTGTCGGGGGCGACCTTCGATGATCTCAACCCCTTCACCGGTGAGGTGTACGCACAGGTGCCGGCTGGCACGCGTGAAGACGCCCGGCAGGCCATCGACGCCGCCAAGGCGGCCTTCCCGGATTGGGCCGGCTCACCTCCGGCTATGCGGCGCGAGATCTTCCTCAAGGCTGCCGACATCATGGAGAAGCGCCAGGACGATTTGGTCAAGGCAATGATGGAAGAAGTGGGCGGGACCATCGGCATCTCGATGTTCCAGATGCACTTCGTGCCGGGCCTCTACCGCATGGCTGCGGGAGCACCCTACGACGTCAAGGGGGAGGTGATCCCAGCTGACCATCCTGATTCGTTCTTCATGGCGATACGGCAGCCAGCCGGGGTTGTGGCCTGCTGGGCTCCATTCAACGTCCCCTACATCCTGGGAAGTCGATCCTTCGCCTTGCCCATTGCCTACGGCAACACGGCCGTCCTCAAACCATCGGAGGAGGCTCCGCTCACCGGGGGACTTCTCTTAGCGGAGATCTTCGAAGAAGCAGGGCTGCCGCCAGGGGTGCTCAATGTGATCACCAGCACAAGGGAGGAGGCACCTGACGTGGGCGATGAGATGATCGCCAATCCCGCCGTGCGAAGAATCTCCTTCACTGGTTCCACGGAGGTTGGCCGGATCATCGCAGAGAAGGCGGGACGTCATCTGAAGAGAGCCGTCCTCGAGCTGGGTGGGAAGGATCCTCTGATCGTTCTCGGGGACGCAGACCTCGACTACGCCGCCGACGCCGCTGCCTGGGGAGCCTTCTTGCACCAGGGTGAGATCTGCATGTCCACCGAGCGGATCATTGTCGAGAAGAGCATCGCCAAGGAGTTCACCGAGCGACTCAAGAGACGAGCCCAAGAGTTACCCACTGGCGACCCCACCAACCCGGCCACGGCGATAGGCCCATTGATCAACCAGGCGGCCGTAGACAGGGTCCATTCCCACGTGGAGGAGGCTGTGGCGGGTGGCGCCCATCTGGTCACGGGTGGCCATTATGACAATCTCGTCTATCACCCCACTGTGGTCACCGATGTCGACCCAGATATGCGCCTCTTCCGCGAGCAAACGTTCGGCCCGGTCGCTCCGATCGTCGTCGTCAAAGACCGCGAAGAGGCTCTCGCTGTCGCCAACAACTCCGAATATGGGTTGAGTGCTGGGATCATCACCAACGACTTCACCCGTGCTCTGGACATGGCT
>DATKCM010000084.1:0-6248 GCA_035513195.1 Acidimicrobiia bacterium
GGGAGACCTGATGCGAGCCTGCTGACCCGGACCCCGAGCGGTTTGAGTTCACGAGCGATGTACATCGCGGTGGCATCACCTTCGATTGTCGGGTTGGTCGCGATGATGAGCTCCTGGATGCCTTCATCCCCGACCCGACTCTTCAACTCGGCCATCGTGAGCTGGTCGGGACCGACACCGTTTATCGGAGACAGCGACCCTCCCAACACGTGGTAGAGCCCTCTGAACTCCTGGGTGCGCTCAACCACCACGATGTCCTGAGGCCGCTCGACGACACAGACGATCCCAGATTCGCGCTTGGTATCCCGGCAGATGGCGCACTCGTCGGCGGCTGCGACGTTGAAACATCGTCGACATTGACCGACCTGATCCCGCATGTCGGCGATTGCGGTGGACAGTCTGCGTGCGTCAGCCTCTTCAACAGAAAGCAGATGGAAGGCAAGCCTTTGCGCTGTTTTCCGGCCGACACCGGGGAGGCGGGCCAGTTCGTCAATCAGACGTTGTACGGGGCCCTCGAACATCAGCCGAGGAGACCGCCTACGTCCAGCCCGCCAGCCAGACCTCCCAGCGACTCACCGACAGCCGCGGCTGAAGCTTCCATCGCGCTGCGGACGGCGGCGACCACGAGATCTTCAAGCATCTCCACATCTTCAGGGTCGACGACGTCGGGCGAGATTTTGACCTCCACCAACTCCTGGGCGCCGGTCACTGTTGCCTTGACCATCCCACCTCCCGCAGTGCCCTCGAAGCTCTGCTCGGCAAGTTTCGCTTGAGCCTCAGCCATCTCCTGCTGCATTTTCTGTGCCTGCTTCAACAGCTGGCGCATGTCGGGTTGTCGGTTCATAGGTCTCTCAAGGGTAATCCCCGGTCGGGACCAACCCGGGGAGTCGGGTTCAGCAATCGGCGCAGCGGAATCAGTCTTCGACGACTTCGGCGCCGAGTTCGGCTGCGAGCAGCTCCGTCGGGTCGGAGCTTGCGACTGGTCGCTCCTCGAGGTCGTCGAGATCGATTTGCGACGCCTCATCGCCGGCAGCCGAAGGAGTCGGACCGGCCTTGAGCCGGAAACGGACCTTCACCTGGCTGCCGAGCAGGTCGCTTGCCCGGGTTGCCACGATCGACGTGACGGCATCGTCGGCGTTCAGGGATTGATAGTGAAAGTCGTGAGCAACTTCGAGAATGATCGTGCTCCCCTGAACTCCGGCGGGCACTGCTTCACGGAAGTAGGCCCATCGCCGCGCTCCGAGGACATCGCGCAGGCTCCCGAATAGCCCCGGCCAAACGTTGTTCAGTTGTTCCAGCGAGATGTCCAACTCGGGGAGCTCTTCGCCGACCTCGGTGGCCGCCTTCGCCTCCGGCTCTTCGATTGCGGCAGGAGACTCGAAATTGTCCGTGGGGTCGGAATCGGCATCCGCCCCGTCGGGCTCCGCTGGAGTCTTCGGCCTGGCCGGGGTGGTGGTCGCCTGGGCCTGCGGTGCCGCCGCCTGAGCATCGAGCTTCCGCTCCATGCGCTCGATACGTGCCAGAAGTGCTCCCTCGTCGTTGCCGGTCTCAGGTCGGGTCAACTTGATCAACGCCAGCTCGGTCATGAGCCGCTCCTCCCGGCCTTCCCGGAGACGAACCAGGGCTTCTCCGAGCAGGTCGACGGCACGCAGCACTTCCGACGACCGGACCAACGAAGCCGCCTTCTTCCAACTCTCGTAGACCTCCTCGGGCTCGTCTGCGATCTCGGCGAGGTTTGGTGCGTAGTGGGCCAGGAAAGCCCCCCGGAAGAAGCTGATCGACTCTGATACGAACCTGCGCAAGTCGACACCCTGGGCAGCGAGTTCGGCTACCAATTCGAGCGCCGACCTGGCGTCTTCGGAGGCCACAGCTTCTGCCAGGCGCATGAATGCGTCCGCATCGGCAAGGCCCAGTGCCCTGCGGACGCCGTCGTTGTCGACGGTCCCCGCTCCGAGCGCCGCTACCTGTTCCAGAAGCGAGAGTGCATCCCGCACCGAGCCGCCGGCGTGGCGACCTATCGAGATGAGGGCCGGAGGGTCTGCTTTGTAGCCCTCGCGGTCGCTGATACCGCTGAGATGCCCGGCGAGCTCCTCGATGGGAACCGGGTGGAAGTCGAAGCGTTGACTTCGGGAGCGGATCGTGTCGAGCAATTTGTACGGCTCGGTTGTCGCCAGGACGAAATGAACATTTGCAGGCGGTTCCTCGAGCGTTTTGAGAAGGGCATTGCCTGCAGCCTTGGAGAGCATGTGAGCTTCGTCGAGTACGAAAACCCTTTTTGAGGTGGCCGTCGACGCCACAGTCGACACGCTCAACTTGATGTCCCTGATGTCGTCAACAGAGTTGTGAGAAGCCGCGTCCAACTCCATCACGTCGAACGAGTTACCGGTTGTGATCGCCTCACAACTCAGGCAGTCGTTACATGGGGACCCGTGAGAGTCACGGTTCGGGCAATTCAATGCTTTGGCCAAGATGCGGGCCGTGGTCGTCTTCCCCGTCCCCCGAGGACCGGTGAACAGGTAAGCATGAGCGACGTGGCCTTCGGCAACTTCTCTGGCCAGGGTGGTCATCACATGCGACTGGCCGATGACGTCCTCGAAAGTCTGAGGGCGGTATTTCCGGTATAGAGCTTGGTATTCCACTGAGCCCCACAGTACCCGGTTGGGGGGACATCGTCCCCCGCCGAGGATCCAACACATCCCGGGACGCCGAAACCCTACGGGTATCGACCGAAAGTGTCGATACTGGACGGGTGACAAAGCCGCTCATCGTCCCCGAAGCTCTGGAGACCTTCACTAATCCCGCAGTCTGGGCCAGGGGTCTAACCAGAAAATTCGGGAAAAAGATCGCTGTCAACAGCCTGGACCTTTCGATTGAGCCCGGGGAGTTCTATGGCCTTCTCGGGCAGAACGGAGCAGGAAAGACGACGACAATCAAGAGCATTGTCGGTCTGCTGCGACCGACGGCGGGGGCAGTCGGAATCGGCGACTTCAATACGTGGGAGTCACCAACCGAAGTCAAGGCGCGTATCGGCGTACTTCCCGAAGAGTTCAACCTCTACGAACGACTGACCGGCGCAGAGCTCCTCGATTTCACCGGAGCAATGCACGGACTCGAGCGAGGCGAGGCGCGCACCCGACGCGACGAGCTGCTGGCTCTGCTCGATCTGGAAGCTGACCGATCGGGCCTCATCGGCGACTACTCGCGGGGAATGCGGAAGAAGGTCGCACTTGGCGCGGCGATCATCCACCGCCCCCCGGTCCTCTTCCTCGACGAGCCGTTTGAAGGTGTTGACGCGGTC
Source organism: Acidimicrobiia bacterium (assembly GCA_035513195.1). Taxonomy (GTDB): domain Bacteria; phylum Actinomycetota; class Acidimicrobiia; order Spongiisociales; family ZC4RG35; genus MA-ANB-1. Next base: position 3,299 of record DATKCM010000084.1, read on the forward strand.
TCGGCGCGTCTCATCCGAAATCTCCTGCAGCAGGCGGCGCGCGGCGGGACCACGATCGTGTTCTCGTCCCACGAAATGCATCTCGTCGAGAAACTCTGCACTCGTATCGGCATCATGGTCGCCGGGGCGCTGGTGATCGAAGACACTCCAGTCGGGCTGATGGAGAAGATGGCCGCCGAGACAGTGGAAGACGCCTTTATCGCGGCCGTGGGCGGAAATCCGGCAGAAACGTCGTCGTGGTACGTAACTTCGTAGAACTTAAGGCCCGCCTCACATGGAACGGGTTTCGGGCAGACAAACAGCGCCGAATCGGCCTGCCCGTGGCGGTCATCCTGCTCATCGCAGCCGGCTTATGGCTGGCCAACAAGCACAGCGATGTCTATTCGCTGATCAGAGTCGCCTCAGCCGAGGCAGCCAATGAGTATCTCGGCTGGGCGGCCCTCATCGCTTTCCTGGTTTGGGCCACCCTGCCGGTAGTCATCTTTCCTCTCGACGAGAACCTCGATCCTCAACAGATGGCTTCGCTGCCCATCTCGCCAAATCAGCTGATCTCGGGGCTGACTGCGGCGTCATTCGTCGCACCTTCGGTCTTCGTGCTGCTGATCCTCGGCGTCGCCAACGGGATGCTCCTCACCGCGGGCTGGTGGATGGTCCTTCCTGCTTCAGCCGTGATGGCATTGACGTTCGTTGTAGGGGCTCAATTGGTGTCGGCAGCAATATCAGCCGTGCTCCGCAACAGGAGAGGGCGGGACCTGGCGACCTTGATCGTCTTTTCATTGGCAGCCTCCATCTTCTTCCTCTACCGGTCGATCGAGAGCATCATCGGCGACATTGGCTATGTACGTACGGTCCTGGCAAACCCGATCCTGGACAAGGCGTGGCTGATCCCGCCCGTCGGTGCGCAGAGAGCGATCATCGAGGCAGCCGAGGGCAATCCGCTTGGGGCCGTAGCGTTTCTAATCGCGTCACTCGTCGGACTCTCTCTGATCGCCGTGGTCTGGCGCTCACTGATCGTCTGGATGATCACCACCCCCAGGGAGGGGAGCCGACCGGCGGCGCGGTCGAGGCGTAACGGCATGGCGACGCGTCCCTGGGGAAGAATCCTCACTCTGGCGCGCAAGGAGCTCCGGTTCTATGTCCGCGACCCCCGGCAGCGTCTGGTTTGGACCGGCACCGTGATATTCGTCGGTCTCGGAGTCGCCGGGGCGATCATGGGCACTACGGGTCTGTTTGATATCCGTGGGCGGGAGTGGGGTCCGTTGGCAGCGCCGATCCTGGTGCTGTTCGTCGGCCTGCCAATAGCCCTGAACCTCTTCGGCTGGGAGCGCGATGCGGCCAGCTACCTCTTCGTTTTGCCCGTAAAGCCATCACAGCTGCTTATCGGGAAAAACCTCGCGGTTGCCACCGCCCTGGCAATTGAGACCGGAATCCTGACCATCATCCTCGCTGTGGTTGTAGACACGTGGCAGTGGGTCTGGCTGGTGCCGCCACTCATGGTGTCAGCGATCGGATGTCAGCTCGCCGTGGGGAACTTCGTCTCGGTCATGACACCACTCCGTCTGCCGCGCGAGGGAACCGACGTTTTCGCCCAGTCCACCGAGCAGGGCTGTCTCGCCATCACCAGCCAGACCCTGTCGTTCTTCGCCATCGGGCTGCTCTTGGTTCCGCCGGTGTCAGCGATGGTGTTGGTGGTCGCGTTCGGCCAGGCGCTACCACCCCTATGGGGTGCAGCTATATCCGTCGGCTGGGGCATGACGCTGTACGGCATCTCCCTTTGGCTATCGAGCGCTCTACTGAGAAGGCGGATGCCGGAGGTCCTCGGTTGGGTGCATGTCACCTGACGTGTCAGCCTGACACATTTCCGGGACCGAGGAGACCCGTGACAAAACTCTCCCAGAAACAATCTGTGAGCAGGACGAGTGGGATTTCAGCCATCTGAAGGCCCTCTTCATCAACACAACTCTGAAGCTGTCTCCTGAGGTCTCCAACACGCAGGGACTGATCGACGTCTCCGCGGAAATAATGCGCCGGCAAGGTGTGGCCATCGACAAATTCCGTGCCGTCGACCACGACATCCCGCCAGGTGTCTGGCCCGATATGACCGCCCACGGGCACGAGACGGACGAGTGGCCAGGTTTGTTCCAGCGGGTTATGGACGCAGATTTGAATCGCGGCGCAGATCTTTGAATGTTCAGGTGCGGAGTCGGCTTGCTGAACCAGTGGAGAGGATGCTTGGCTTGGGAGATGGCCGGACTCAGACTTGGAATTGACCTCGATGGTGTCGTGGCCGACTTCACCAAAGGCTGGATGCATTTCTACAACCGCGAATTCGGGACCGACCTCAAAGTGGAAGACTCCGTTTCCTGGAATGGCATCACCGACCTCACTCACTTCAGGTCGATGGGCGAATTCTGGCGTTGGGCGTCCGACCTCGATGGAAAGTCCCTGTTCTGGCACCTGGAAACTTTCCCCGGCGCGGTGGAGGCCCTCGATGCGCTCGCCGCCGACGGTCACCACATCGCCATCCTGACGACGAAGCCGGTGTTTGCAGTCCACGACACCTATGACTGGCTGGCCAGGAACCAACTGCCCACCACCGAAGTCCACATCCTCGAAGACAAGTGGAGTGTCGATTGCGACGTCTATCTGGACGACTCCCCCGAAGTCTTACCCCAACTCGTCAGGCATCGCGGGGATCGGACAATATGTCGGTTCGTCAGACCGTGGAACCAACCGGTGGACGGAGCCATAGATGTGACCGGGTTTTCTGAGTTTCGCGAGGTTGTCTCGCGCTTGGCATGAACCTCATCCCTTGAACTAAGTTGACTGACGCGGACACGGGGATTCGCACCCAATAGCAACCACGGAAAGAGTGAGCATGAAAAAAAGAAGCCTTTTGGCTCTCGTAGCTGTTCTCGCACTAGTCCTTGCCGCTTGTGGTGGAGACACC
>DATKCM010000085.1:0-5630 GCA_035513195.1 Acidimicrobiia bacterium
ACCACGCCGAAGTTCCCTCCGCCACCACGTAGCGCCCAGAACATATCCTCGTTCTCCGTGCGCGACGATCTCATCATCGACCCGTCGGCGGTTACCATCTCCATCGCGAGAAGGCTGTCGACGGTCCAGCCGAACTGACGCGTGAGATAACCGAAACCCCCTCCCAGGGTTAGCCCCGCCACCCCTGTTTCTGAGACAAACCCGAGGGCGGTGGCCAATCCATGCTTCTGGGTATCCCGGTCAACGTCTCCAAGGATGCAACCTGGCCCGACGCTCACCGTGCGACCCTCCACGTCGACCTCGACATCTCTCATAAGCGAAAGGTCAAGGGTGACGCCGCCGTCCGACAGGGCCAACCCAGCTATGTTGTGGCCTCCGCCTTTCATTGACATTTCGAGATCATTCTCGACGCAGAATTGGATGGCCTCGACTACGTCATCGGTTGTCGCCGCCCGTATCACGAACGCGGGCCGTTTGGTTATGCCGCCATTCCAGATCAGCGTGGCGGTTTCAAAATCGGGATCTCCGGGCCGAACTACCGTCCCCGTCAACCTGTCGCCGAGCATCTCGACCAAGCCAGCCTCGACTGTCCGTCTGCTTCCCGATCTCGTCGTAACTTCCATGTTCGGGATCCTCCGTTGTTCGCTCCGGCGCGTCCGAAGCATGGCTAATCGTACGCAGCTTCTCGGTACGAGGTCGACGCGACAGACCCACGGACGCCATCGCATCACCGGTCACGACAACCAGCAAACCCTCCCCGGGATCGTCAAACGAAGAGCGAGACGTCAGCCTCCGCTGCGTAGTCGAGAAAGGCGGCGGCTCCGGCGATGTCGGACCCTTCGATCAGATCACTCTCCTCCACGCCCATCACACCCATGGTGGTGGCGCAAGCAAAGAATTGGACACCCAGTTCGCGGTTCATCTGGAGGAACTCCGGGACCGTGGGCATCCGGGCATCCGACATCCATTTGCGCATTATCTTGGTGGCAGCGGCGGTGGCGCCCGGAATTGCACCCAAGGCGTTGGGCAGCTGGATCGGCCCCGACGGGTTGGCCAACGACGCGACCTTCAGCTTCTCGAAGCGATCCTTGTGGAGGATGTCGAGCCCATAGAAGGTGAAGTAGATGCCGGCCTCCCATCCCATGCTGACCGCGGTTGACGCCAGGATCAGGGGCGGGTATGCCTGGTCGAGCGTCCCCTTCGACGCGACCAGCGCGATCCGCTTTCTCCGCGGAGCGGGCTCCGCTGCCCTATCGTCGACTGGAAGCGGGACTGCTGTCTGCGTCATTCTCCCGCCCCCTTCTTCAGGGTGAAGACCTGGCGGCCCTCCTCCTCCACCACTTCGACGAGGGTGTCCCCCCGCTGCCGTGCCATCGCCGGGATGTCTGCCAGCGCGCCGGGGTCGGTCGTTACCAATCGCAGCAACTGACCCTCCTCGAGCTGGTTGAGCACCAGGGCCGCCTTGTAAACCGGCAACGGGCAGAGCAGCCCGGTGCAATCGAGGTCGGTCGATGGTTTGGTGTGGGCTGTGTCAGTCATATTGTTGGTGTCCCCTCGTCCCCGAGGATCTCCTCGAAGTAGCTGGTGTATTTCATTCCGGAATCGGCAGAGATCGCGACGATCACGTCATCGGGGTCGGTTTCGAGCTGAGCAGCGGCGTGAACGACGGCTCCTGTGGACGGGCCGACCATCAGTGCCTCGCGCCGCCACAGTGCCTTCGTTACCCGGTAGGCGTCGTCATCGCTGACGATGAACGAACGGTCAATGACACTCGTGTCGAGCAAACCGGGGACCTTTGCCTCCCGAAAGCTCCTCAAGCCCGGGAGTCTGTGGCCGGGCTCCGGCTCCACCCCAACGATCCGGACGTCAGGATTCCTCTCCTTCAGATACCTTCCCACGCCGACGAGGGTTCCTGTGGTCCCATACCCGGCGATGAACCATCTCACCCGGCCTTCGGTCTGTGCCCAGATCTCCGGCCCGGTTGTCTCGTAGTGGGCTCGGATGTTGTCTTCGTTCTCATACTGGTCGGTGGCCACGAACCGCTGGCCTCTCTCTGAGGCTGCCAGAGACCGGGCAAGCGCTATTGCCCCGTCCCTGGGATGGTCGACAGGGCAGAGGTCATCGGGTGTTTCCCAGACCTCGGCGCCGAGCATCCGGAGAATGATCTTCTTCTCTTCGGGAACGCCATCAGGAATTGTCGCCGTCAACCTTGTGCCCGCCAGCGCGGCGAGGGCGGCGAGGGCAATCGCGGTGTTGCCCGAAGAAGCTTCGACGATTTCACGGCCTTCCAACTCCCCTCGCTCGGCAAGGCCGGCAAGGAGATATGCGGCAGTGCGGTCTTTCACCGAGCCAAACGGGTTGAGCCACTCGAGCTTCAGGTAGGTTTCCGCCCTTGGTCCCGGCTGCACGTGGTTGAGCCTGACGATTGGCGATGGGTTGGTCACGTCGGGCAGCAGGCCGCGCACGTCTCCGTAGCGACGGAGGTCGCGATCGGAATCGAGATTTGTAGATCTTGTGATTGTTGTCATCGGGTACCTCAAGGCATAGAAAAACCCGCAGCGGAGAACCGGTGCGGGTCTGGTGTCGAATCAGTTGGTGGTTAGTTCGTCATCACCCGCACGGCGCGGCCGCACAACAAGTGCAAGCGCAGGCGCAGAGAGAGGAATGACGTGTCATCACGACGAATAGTACGACCTGAGCCGGGATAGTCAAGAGAACCGCCGGGACCTACCCGGATTCTTCGGCAGATTCGAGACGTCCTTGCATCACGATCACTTCGGAGACCTGGGGGCCAGCGCCTTCAGCCTGGAGGCTGATCCATATCATGGGGTATTCGAGGACATCGACTCCGGCCCACAGTTGAAGCGGTTCCGTCCCGTTCCTGAGATGGAAAGTGCCGATGCTCACGCCTTCGCCGTCATCACTCCAAACCCAGCCTTCGTAGTAATGGCCGGCGTCGGCCGGAGGCAGATCCTCGAGATCGATCCTGATCGCCCATCCGGCGTCGGTCGGTTGAAGCCAGGCGCTTCCGGTCGCTGTGGGCTGAAGCTCGGTGCCGGCAAGGGCGACCCGGGTCCCCTTCTCGAACGAGCCGAGCGCAAGTGCGGTGACCAGCACAATGGTCCCGAGAGCAAGAGCCGCCGCCAGGAGACGCGCGACGGAGTGTCGGCGACCTTGTATGTCGAATGGGTTCGTCCCGGCCCGTATCTCGCTGAGGACGCCCTCTGCCACCGATTGGGGCGGGACCTCCCAAGTCGTCTGTTCCGCGAGCGTGCGGCGCACCTTGTCCAGGTGCGCTATGCCCTCCGGTGCATCTCCGGTGCCCGTTGCGAGGTACCTCGCGGCGAGATCTTCACTCATCATCTAATGGTCCTACGAAGGCAGTTGGTTTTCGGTTCATTCTTGCTCTTCCTCAAGGTGGCCGAGAAGCTCCACGAGGTGACGGTGGGCGCGGTGTGACCGCGACTTCACCGTTCCTACAGGTATGTCGAGGCGATCGGCGATCTCGGAATGGGTCAAACCCTCGAAGTGGCTCATCTGAACCACCTGTCGCTCGTCGTCGGAGAGGACATCTACCGCCGCGCGGACCTGGAAAACCTCCCAGATGCGGACCATGGAGGCGCCTTCCGTAGTGGCGGCCACCGAGTCGGTCGGTACTCGCCGCTTCTCCTTGCGATAGATATCTATCGCCGTGCGGCGCGCAATCGAATAGATCCACGGCCCGAACTCGCGGTCAGGGTTATAGGAGGATGCAGACCGCCACGCTTTGACGAATGTCATCTGGGTCGCATCGGCGGCTCTGCCGCGATCGCGAAGGATGGTCAGAGAGAGTGCGAACACGGCGCCAGAAAAGCGGTTATAGACCGCCTTGACCGCTTCCTCGTCACCGTCCCGGAATCTCCAGAGCACATCGGAATCCACGGCCCCATTCTGGCACGCGAACCAACTGCCGAGAACAAACGTAATGCCTACAAGACGAAGGAGATGAATTTGAAATCACGACTGATACTGATCGCCACCCTTGTTCTCGTCATCGCCGCCTGCGGCGGAGACGACGAACCCGGTGCCGGAGACACCACAACAACTGCCGGCGACACCACAGTCCCGGCCGGAGACACCACAACAACTGCCGGCGACGATGCGGAGGCCATGGATGGAGTGCACGCCACCGAAACCGATCTGGGGACGATCCTGGTCGACGCCGACGGGTTCACGCTATACGTCTTCACCGTTGACACCGACGGCGAGAGCGCCTGCTACGACGATTGCGCCGATCTCTGGCCACCCGCTCCCGGTGATTCGGCCATCTCGTCCGACCTCGACGCCTCGATCTTCGGCACCACGACCCGGACCGATGGATCCGAGCAGCTGACGGTCAACGGCCAGCCTCTCTACCGCTACACCCCAGACGCAAATCCGGGCGACACCACCGGCCAGGGCGTCGGTGGCGTCTGGTTCGTTGTCGACTCCGCAGGAGAGATGATTGGCGGCCCGGAAGCGAACGCCGACACTTCCACCACGACCGACGACGGATTGGATTACTAGTGCTCTAGGCGGACACCAAGATATGTTTGCGCTCCCCGCCGCTCAGTGGTCGGGAGCGAAGCAGAACTCGTTGCCGTCGGGGTCTGCCAGTACCACCCAGCTGAAATCGCCGGCGGTGTGGTCCTCGACCCGGGACGCGCCCAGGGCCATCGCACGCTGGACGGCCGCCTCCAAATCATCCACAGACATATCGAGATGAAGACGACGCCGGCCGTCGGTAGGGTTGTCCACCTTCTGGAACGCGACTGATATGCCACCCTTATGCTGGGGCTCGAGCCAGATGAAGAACGGGCCTGATCGCCGGGCTATCCCGACGTTGAGCAGCTCCGACCAGAAGCCGGCAAGTTTGTCGGGGTCGACCGTGTTGACCACCACGGATCCGATTCTGGGCGGAGATGCCATGTATTCCCTTTCGTCAGATCAGCAGGGTAATTACTAGGAGTTGCTCGGCTTGTGCGAGAGCGGATTGAGCTTTGGGTAAAGAGCGACGGAGTTGACGATCTTCGGAATGGAGACCGCCACTCCCCGACACCTTCTCATCGAGCGGCGGGCCACGCTTATACTTTTCACGCGTGGAACCTGACCAGCCCAACGACGAGCCTCCTCAACCGAAGATCCCGATCCCCTCGGACAGCGGGGGTCGTCGCCGCCGATGAGCAGGGTTCCGAACACCTGCCTGAGCCGTGAGGTGGGCGCATAAGCAATCTCGTCGGACTCCTCGTAGTCTTCATACTCATCCTGCTCAACGCTTTTTTTGTCGTGGGCGAATTCGCCATCGTCAGCGTCGACCGAAGTCTCATTGAGCGCAGAGCCCAGGAGGGTGACAGGTCGGCGTCACGAATCCTCCGCTCCCTGCGCAATCTCTCCTTCGAGCTTTCGGGAGCCCAACTCGGCATAACTGCCACCTCACTGGTGCTGGGTTTCGTTGCCGAGCCGACCATCGCCCAGCTCGTCAGCCCTCTGATCGGCGACCTCCCGTGGTTTGCCGATGGGTCAACTCTGGCTATCTCCCTGGTCATCGCATTCATCATTGCCACCGGAGCCCAGATGGTCTTTGGCGAACTTATTCCCAAGAACCTGGCCAT
>DATKCM010000086.1:0-9454 GCA_035513195.1 Acidimicrobiia bacterium
CTGCGTCCCCTGCAACCGGCTGTTTCATCTCCGAACCGGGATCGAACCCCGGCGGCACCACCGAGTACAGGTCGAAGGTTCTGACGATCTCGGACGGGTCACGCCCCACCTCATCACAGGCCTGCTCGAGTTCCTCGGCAATGGGTGTCAGACGTTTTTTGATCTGGTCGAGACTCTCGTCCCAACCCCACCAGTTCCAGGCGTCGGCGTACCGGGCAACCAGCCTCATCATCTTCGGGCTGCCCGCGGCGATGTTGATGGGAGGGCCCTCCGGACTCGGTCCTCTGAGCACTAGCTCGGCGTCGCCGGCTGTGTAGAAGTCACCGCTGAATTGAATCCGCCCCTCCTTGAGGAGGCCATGGATGATGTGGATGGCTTCGGCGAAACGGGAGAATCGCCTATCGTCGGCAAACCCGAACTCGACGTAGTCGTTGGTGTTGCCCGCTCCGATTCCCAGCACGTACCGGCCGCCTGAGATCTCATCGAGCGCCGTTGCATTGCTTGCCGTGACCGTCGGGGAGCGGTACGGCGAGTTGAGGACAGACTGGCCGAACCTGATCCGTCTCGTCGACGCGGCCAGCGCCCCAGCGATTGCCCCAGATTCCCAGCATCCGTCGGTGTGGTCCTCGCCTCGGTACATGAGGGCGTCCTCGAACACGAACATGTCGAAGCCCACATCCTCCGCCGTTTCCGCAAGCGCCAGCACCGAGTTCCAGCTTGGGTTGAGCGTGCCGCCGGGCCGACCGTGCAGTTGTGTGATGAGTCCGATGTCCATGAGCGTCACGCTACACGCCGGTCCATTTGGGCCGCCGGGGGATATACCATCCCGGCTCATGGCGTCTCGCTCCGAAGCAATCCGAATGCTGGTCGAACTCGCCAGGCTCACCGCCCTCGAGGAGGGGAGCCCGCAGGCGTTCAAGGTTCGGGCTTACGAAGCGGCGATCCAGGGGATCGAAGGTTTCGGTGGTGATCTCGCGACTGCCACCAAAGCCGACTTGGTCAAGATCAAAGGGGTAGGTAACTCGACGGCCGACAAGATTATCGAACTCGGGGAGACGGGAACCGTCACCAAGCTGGAGGCGCTACGGGAGAAGTACCCACCTGCGTTCATGCAGCTGACCCGAATCCCCGGTCTCGGCCCGAAGACTCTGAAGACGATCCGGCGCGAACTCGGCGTGGAGAACCTCGAAGACCTCAAGATTGCGATCGAGGAGGAGCGGCTCAGGGACCTCCCCGGTCTGGGCAAGACGTCGGAGGAGAAGATCGGCAGGGCAATCGAGCGGCTCGGGCTCCACGGAAAGGACCGACGCACCCCACTCGCCGAGGCGCTGCCGCTGGCCCGGGTCCTGGCCGAGCGGCTGCGCGCCATCGAGGGGGTCGTCGACGTGGTCCCCTGTGGCTCCGTGCGGCGCTTTGCCGAAACGATCGGAGATGTGGACCTGGTGGTGGCGACTACCAAGCCGGAATCTGTCCATCAGGCCGTGTCGGGATGGCCCGAGGTGGCCGAGGTCATTGGCTCGGGTGACACCAAGACGTCCGTGCTCACCCGGGAGAGTTTCCAGGTCGACGTCAGAACCGTTGCAGTAGAGCAACTCGGCTCGGCGATTCTCTACTTCACCGGCTCGAAAGCCCACAACATCGCTCTCCGGCAGAGGGCAATCGACCGCGGTTGGCTGCTGAGTGAATACGGCCTTTTCGAAGAAGAAAAGGTTGTTGCCGCGGAGACCGAGGAAGACATCTACCAGGCGTTGGATATGGCATGGGTGCCTCCTGTAATCAGGGAGGGAGCCGGTGAGGTGCAACTGGCGGCCGACAACAGTCTTCCCCATCTGATCGAGAGGTCTGAGATCCTCGGTGACCTCCACTACCACTCCGATCGGTCAGGCGACGGTCGCGCTACTCTCATCGAGATGATCGAGGCCGGCATTGCCGCCGGCTACAGATATGTGGCGTTTACCGACCACGGAGAGGACCTGGCCATCAATGGCTCGTCCCGGGAGCAAATGCTCGAGCATCGTGACCGGATCCGCGGTCTCCAGGAGAAATACCCGGACATCCACCTTCTATTCGGCTGTGAGCTGAACATCGGGCCGAACGGCCAGCTGGACTACGACCCTGCCTTCAGACAGGAGTTCGACTACTGCGTCGCCAGCATCCACTCTCATTTCGACCTCGACCGTGACCAACAGACCTCCCGTATCCTCATCGCTCTTCAGGACCCTTCGGTGGACACGATCGGGCATCTCAGCGGAAGGAAGATTGGCCGTCGTCCCGGGGTGGATCTCGATATCGACGTGGTGTTGGAGGCTCTATCAGTGACTGGTGTTGCCCTCGAAATCAACGGTGCCCTCGACCGCCTCGACGCCAGCTCTGAGGTGGTGCGGCAGGCAATGGCCTCGGGTGTCGACGTGATGATCGACACCGACTCCCACCATCCCTCCGATCTGGTGAGGATGGGCTACGGCGTGGAGTATTCCCGCCGGGGGTGGGTGACCACCGATCGTGTCGTCAACGCCCGCGAGCCAGCTGCCTTTCTCGACTGGCTCAGCCGGCGTCACGGCTAGCCCGTCAACTATCTTTTCTTTTATGTCCCGGATCTTCGTCGTCACCAAGGCAACCCGGAGGGTGAACAAGCTGACCATGTGGTTGGCGCGGCGGGGGTTGGGCAAACAGGTCGTGCTCACCACGACCGGCAGGAAGACCGGCAAACCTCATTCGGTTCCGGTTTCGCCCCTGGACCTCAGAGGGGTGGGATACATCGTCTCGCCGTATGGCGCGGTGGATTGGGTGAAGAACGTGCGCGCCGACAAGAACGTCCAGCTTCGCCAGGGACGACATAAACGCATGGTGACCCTCGCAGAGGTGCCGGTGGCGCGGCGGGGGGTGCTCCTGGCTGCCTATTGGAAGCAGGAACGCATCACCCGTCCGTATTTCGATGTCCCCTCGAGCCCCGAGCCGGCGGACTTTGCCCCAGGTGCCGACAACCACCCGGTGTTCAAGATCGTCAGCTGATCCTCGCGGCACTCATCGCCATGGGGCGGGAGCCGGTTGAATACGATGCTTGTAATTTCGGCCAAAAAGGGGGAAGCTGTGGGCCTTGGCGACATCAAAGGAGTCCATTCAGGTGGCTAACACCTTCGTCCTTGACACATGTGTCCTGCTTGCCGACCCCCGCTCCGCCCTGAGATTCGATGAACACCCTGTGGTTATCCCACTTGTCGTCGTCGAGGAACTCGACCGGAAGAAGACGCGCCTCGACGAGGTGGGGGCCAATGCCCGGGCAGCGATCCGGTTGCTCGAAGAGCTGGGCGCAAGCCGCGATGGCGGATTACGCGAACCTGTGGCCCTGCCCGGCGGCGGCTCGCTTCGAATCGAGTTGAATGGGGTTAGTTCGGATCGGCTCCCCAAAGTTCTCGACCCAACGACTCCCGATCACCGGATTCTCGCCACATGTCTGAACCTCCCCGACACTGACCACCCGGTTCTCGTCACGAAAGACGCCGCGCTCAGAATCAAGGGAGCTCAGCTCGGGGTTCCTGTGCAGGACTACCGGGCAGACACCGTGCCGGTCGAGCAGCTTCATTCGGGCGTTGTCGAGTTCCGAACCGACGGTGAGACGATCGACAGGCTGTTCGCCGAAGGCAAGATCGAGCTCATCGGAGTCGAGGCGCTGGTCAACCAGTTCGTGGTGTTGAGAGAAGGTGCCTCCCGCTCGGCACTCGCCCGTGTTGTCCAATCCGAACCGACTCTGGTGGTGGAGAGGGTTCCTTCCCATCTCAAAGCCTTCGGTGTCGAGCCGAAGAACCTGCGTCAGACCGTCGCACTCCACCAGTTGCTCGACCCCGACATTCCTGCCGTGTCGATGATGGGCATGGCCGGGACCGGGAAAACCTTCCTCGCTCTCGCGGCAGCTCTGGAACAGGTGCTGGAGCAGGGTCGGTATCGAAAGGTCTCCGTCTACCGCCCACTGGTCGCCGTCGGGCGTCAGGAGGTGGGATACCTCCCGGGCGATCTCGGCGAGAAACTTGCGCCTTGGATGGCTGCTGTGCATGACAATCTGTTCGCACTGTTTTCCGACGCCGGTGTCGACGGAGCCCGCCATGCAATCGAGGAGCTGGTTGATCGCAACGAGCTGGAGATGGCGGCGGTGACCTATCTCCGCGGTCGGTCGATCACCGGTGAGTTCGTGATCATCGACGAGGCGCAGAACCTCGAACTGTCGACGCTCAAAGTCATCCTGACCCGGATGTCCCGGGACTCGAAGGTGGTCTTTTGCGGTGACCTCTCCCAGGTGGACAACCCGTATATCTCCCCCTTCGGAGGGATGGCCGCCCTCATCGAGAAGTTCAAGGGCTCCCCGCTATTCGGCCACATCACCCTGGAGCGCTCGGTCCGCTCCCCACTAGCCGAGATGGCGGCCACGATTCTGTAATAGGCAAGGGGTCGTCCCCCCATGGTTGACAATGTCCCGGATCACCGACCCGGCTGCACTCGACTCGTGTATCCCAGCTTGTTTGTTGACGGCTGGAACCTGTCGGGGGGATGAGGGGGGTCGTCCCCCCGTGGTTGACAATGTCCGGATCACCGACCCGGCTGCACTCGACTTGTGTTTCCCAGCTTGTTTGTCGACGGCTGGAACCTGTCGGGGGGATATAAGGGGGGTCGTCCCCCCTTGCAAAAACTAGTCCTCCGAGCCCAGGCCTGAGAACAGGTTCGCCAGGACCAATTCCCGACGGAGGTTGGCCTGGATGTCGACCACGGCGTCGAGCGTTTTGTCCGCAGCCAGGACTGCACGGCGGGGGCTGACGTCGGTGAGGGCGGTGAGGTCGAGATCGCGGTTCCGGACGGGGCCGCCCAGCTGCAACGATGCCGAATCGGCGTACCACGAGGCCAGGATCTCAAGACCGCTGATCAGGAGCGATTGTTCGATGCGCCGTCTTGCACGTTGTTGTTTGTCTTTGGGAAGGTCTGCGTCGATGGACTTCTCGACGAGGGGCTTGATCTCTTCGATCACAACCGATGCCAACCGCTGCCCGTCGCCGGGGTGGGGGGTGACCTTCTCGGGGATGGAAAGCCACATGGCGCGGAATGCTGCTACCTCGGGGCGTGACATGAGCGAGAGAGCCAAGCCGGGCCTTCCTGCGGCCACGATCGCCACATTCTCGGCCTGGCCGGGCTCGATGCCCTTGGCGGTCAGGGTTTCGATCAGCTGGTCTGAGGGAACCCGGCCCATATGCACGGTCCGGCAACGCGAGGCGATTGTTGCCGGGAAGTCATCCTCGCTCTCGGCGACGAGGAGGAATGTGACCGACGCGAGAGGCTCTTCGAGGGTCTTGAGCAGGGAGTTTGCTGCCTGATCGGTCATTGTCCCTGCGTCGGGAACGAGAAATACGGTTCTATCTGCCTCAACCGGCGCCATTGACGCCCGGGTCACCATCGATCTCGCCTGATCGACCCCGATCGACGTCGCTCCCTCGGGTTCAACAACAAGGAGGTCGGGGTGTGTCCTGGCGAGAGCGAGACGACAGGTCCGGCATTCGCCGTCATGGTCGCCACCCCTGTCGCAGAGCAACGCGGCCGCGAAGCGAATGGCGAAAGCGTCCTTGCCCACCGACTCGGGACCGACGAAAAGGTAAGCCTGGTTCGGTATTTCCAGTTCGCGTTTCAGGAGCTCGACCACACCATGATTCCCGATCAGATCGTCGAACACGTTTGTCATGTCAGGTGACCCATGATCGCCTCGACGACCTGCGCCAAATCCATCGTGTTGTCGATGATCTTGACCCGATCCGGCTCGGTATCTGCGAGCTGCTGGTACGCCCCACGCACCGCCCGGTGAAACGAAGGGTCTTCGGCGCCGATCCGGTCCGGCCGCCCCTGCCTGCCAAGCGCGACGTCCACATCTATGTCGAGTACGAACACCCGGTCGGGCTCCACACCTTCCAAGCCGGTCTCGTTGATGTCGCGCACGGTTTCCATGCCCAGCCCACGGCCTGCTCCCTGGTACGCAACCGAAGAGAAGTAGGTCCGGTCGCTTATGACCCACATACCTCCTTGAAGTGCCGGGGAGATGACCTCGGCTGCGAGTTGGGCCCGTTGCGCAGCGAACAGGAAAGCCTCTGCCCAGGGCGCCATCGCCTCACCGTCGAGCAGCAGCTTGCGGATCTCCTCCCCGAGTGGAGTCGAACCCGGCTCCCTGACCACCACGGTCCTGTGACCGAGGGCGTTCAGGCGCTCTTCGATCGCCGTTGCGACGGTGCTCTTGCCGCTCCCATCTCCACCCTCGATGGCTATGTACATACCCATCAGAAGGCGTCGATTCGGTTGGAGACCGGGCAGGATTGGGTAGGCGATTGCATCGGAGTACAACGCTAATCCCGCAAAATCGATGTGAGTCGTGTTGACATAGCCTCCTCAGTTGCGGTGAACTCAGACGGAAAGAGACATGACCAAGAGCCTTGTAATCGTTGAATCGCCCACGAAGGCGAAGACCATCTCCGCATTTCTCGGGAAGGATTCTGTCGTGGAATCATCGATGGGTCACATCCGCGACCTTCCCCGATCCGCCGCTGAGATACCGGCAAAGGTCAAGGGTGAGCCCTGGGCCCGCCTGGGGGTGAACGTCGACCAAGGCTTTGAGCCCCTCTATGTGATTCCGAAAGAGCGGCGGGACCGGATCAAGAAGCTGAAAGCGCTGCTCAAAGACGTCGACCAGGTGTTCCTTGCCACTGACGAGGACCGCGAAGGCGAGTCGATCGCATGGCATCTCATCGAGGTGCTCAAACCGAAGGTACCGATTCACCGCATGGTCTTCCACGAGATCACCCAGAGTGCGATCGACGAGGCCTTTCGCAATCCCCGCGACCTCGACGACCGGTTGGTGCAGGCCCAGGAGGCGCGGCGAATCCTCGATCGGCTCTACGGGTACGAGGTCTCACCGGTGCTGTGGCGAAAGGTTCAGAAGGGCCTTTCTGCGGGACGGGTCCAGAGCGTCGCCGTGAGAATCATTGTCGAACGTGAGCGAGAGCGGATCGCCTTCACTCCTGCAGGCTACTGGAGCATCGATGCGTCGCTGGCCAAGGCCACCGACCTCGACCTGCCCTTCGATGCCGCCCTTCTAGAAATTGACGGCGCTCGTGTCGCCACCGGCAGGGATTTCGATCAGACAGGCAAGGCGAAGAAGGATGTCATCGTCCTCGACTCCGAATCGGCCACCGAGCTCGCTTCCGGTCTACGCGACTCGGAGTTCACCGTCCAGTCGGTCGATTCGAAGCCGTATAAGCGGAGTCCGTACCCTCCTTTCCGCACCTCAACCCTGCAGCAGGATGCTGGGCGCAAACTCGGTTTCTCGTCGTCACGGACGATGTCAGTCGCCCAGAGGCTCTACGAGAACGGATACATCACCTATATGCGCACCGACTCGATCGCCCTCTCCGAGACTGCGGTGAAGGCGGCCCGGTCCCAGATCACGAAGCTCTACGGTGAGGAGTATCTCAGTCCCAAGCCGAGGGTCTACACCTCGAAGGTCAAGGGCGCCCAGGAGGCACACGAGGCGATCCGACCATCGGGCGACACCTTTCCGACACCTGAGCAGGTTGCGGTGAAGGTCGGCCAGGATGAAGCACGTCTCTACGATCTGATCTGGAAACGGACCGTTGCATCGCAGATGGCGGACGCAAAAGGCTTCACAGTCTCGGTCCGGATCGCGGCCACCGCGACTGATGGTCGAGCGGCGCTCTTCAGCGCAGGGGGGCGAACCATCACCTTCCCGGGCTTCCTCAAAGCCTATGTCGAGGGTGCCGACGACTCGGCCGATCTCGACGACAGGGAGACACGGCTCCCGGAGTTGGCGCCCGATGACGCGCTCGCGGTGCAGCGGCTCGAGCCTGTTGGCCACGAGACCCGTCCACCGGCTCGCTATACCGAAGCCTCGCTCGTGCAGAAAATGGAGGAACTCGGTGTGGGCCGGCCTTCGACGTATGCATCGATCATGTCGACGATTCAGGACCGTGGCTATGTATGGAAGAAGGGATCTGCCCTTGTGCCTACGTACACGGCGTTCGCAGTCGTCACCCTCCTCGAGAAGCACTTCCCCAAGCTGATCGACTACGAATTCACCGCAGGAATGGAAGACGACCTCGATCGGATCGCCTCCGGGGATGAGGAGTCGGTTCCCTGGCTCCACAGGTTCTACTTCGGTGACGACGGCTTGAAGGAGAAGGTTGCCAAGCGTCTCGATGACATCGACCCCCGGGTGATCAATTCGATCCCCATCGGGTCTGACGACCAGGGTCGTGAGATCGTGGCCCGAATCGGGCGCTATGGGCCGTACGTTCAGCGCGAGGAGGAGCGGGCTTCGATACCCGACAACGTCGCGCCGGATGAGCTCGATGTCGCGGCTGCGATCGAATTGCTCGAAACCCAGAACCTGGGCGACAAGATATTCGGGACCGATCCCGAGTCAGGTCTGGTCGTCCTCGGCAAGACCGGCCGCTTCGGGCCCTACGTCCAGCTCGGCGAGCAAGAGGAGGGAAGCAAGGAGAAACCGAAACGGGCATCATTGCTCAAAGGCATGGAGATCGACTCGCTCGGGCTCGATGATGCCCTGCAGCTCCTTTCATTGCCAAGAATCGTCGGCGAAGACGAGGAAGGTGTCGAGATACTCGCCCTGAACGGCCGGTACGGACCGTATATCCAGCGGGGGAGCGATCGTCGGAGCCTCGAAAACGAAGAGCAGTTGTTCGCGGTTACCGTCCCTGAGGCGCTGAAGCTCCTCGCCGAGCCCTCGAAGCGGCGCGGGGAGACTGCAAGTGGCCCTCTCAAGGAGTTGGGAGACGACCCGGTGTCGAAGAAGCCGGTGACGGTCCGTTCCGGCCGATTCGGACCATACGTCACCGACGGCGACGTCAACGCCTCTCTCCGTCAGGGCGACAGCCCCGAGAACATAACCCTTGACCGGGCTGCCGACCTTCTCGCCGCCAGGAGAGAGCGCCTCAGCAAGTAGGCAGATTTCGCCTGGGAGTATGCGCGGGCGAGCAATTACTATTTCCTGACCCGCCGGAGTAGCTCAGTGGTAGAGCAATTCACTCGTAATGAATAGGCCAGGGGTTCGACTCCCCTCTCCGGCTCCAAGCGAGCGAAGCGAGCGGCTGTTCCCCTAGAGGCGAAGCCGAATGGGGGAAAGGTTCCTGCCCGCCCGAAAGGGCGGGGAGGTAAGGGGGGACGAGAGCATCAAGTTGAGAACTGACGCGTCGCAAGCAGCGTGGGAGCGAACCTGCCCCCCTCCCACCGGCCTGGGGCCGGTGGTACTCCCCCCACCCTCCGGGCGGTGGGAGAGATGGTGGTCCGAACGGCGGAAAGTGGCCATTCCAGTGTGGAATGGTCGGAAGGGGAGCGCAGACTCCTGCACACTGTTCTCCCGCATACTGGACCCTGGGCCCGAGTTACCCAATCG
>DATKCM010000087.1:0-5548 GCA_035513195.1 Acidimicrobiia bacterium
TCAGAACTGCGACGAGGGTTCCCAGATGCAGAACTGCCGTCACCGCGAGCTCAGGTTGTTGAATATCCATACCCAACCGGGAGAGCAGGGCCGGTATGACTACGAGATGGCCCGACGAAGAAACCGGAAGGAATTCGGTCAGGCCCTGGATCAGGCCCCAGATGATGGCTGCGAGCACGGGTGCACGGTAGTTGTCATCCCGAGGAGACGAGCACTATCACCCGGCCGTTCGCCGAGGCGGCTGCGACAGCCACTGCCTGGTCAGGTGGGATCGCAACTGAGCCCAGCCCGTTTCCCAGAGGGTCGTCGTCGGCAACCGCCCGCACCGTCCCCGCTACGGCAATCCCGGTATCGATGAGGACGAGTTGCACCGGATCGCCGACCCTCGCGGTGCGGGGCACTGCGATTTCGAGATCCCACCATCCCGGGGCGGAGGGAGTGTCTTCGGTGGTAAGCCCTCCGGGAGTGATTGGCTCGTCCGGCAGGAAGACCCGGTTGGCGAACCCGTATGCGTCGACCCGGGGAAGGAGGCCTGACGGAACGAGACGCATCTCGACGGCGTCGTCACTTATCTCGCTGCCGGGAGCGATGGTCTCGATAGCAAACGGGTGCTCGACCATTCCGTCACCCCTGAACTCGGTCCACAAAGCGACGATGGCGATGGTGACGGCGATCGTCCAGCGGATCCATTGCGGTCCCTGTATCCAGATCACACTGCCAAAGGTATGTCCCGCGCGGGCCGCTCGCTAGTGGTACGTCGCTCAAATATTGTTGGCGTCTCTCCGGCCCTCGTCGTCCCTGGCTGCGTCAAAAATGCTCACCGCAGCTCCCCGGCTGCGACTGCGCTTTTCTCCTTGCCAGTTGACGCCGATGACTCGGAGACACGCACAACCTATTTAACCGACACACCACTAGGAACGGACTCCACATGACCACAGAGATAGCGAAAGCGTCGTCCCCGCCTCCGCTCAAGTGGGAATACGCCACCAGCACCGAAGCGACTGACATCCTCGACCTCGAGCCAAGATATGGGCTCTTCATCGACGGTGACTTCGTCAAGCCTAAGTCTGGAAAATACTTCAAGTCGATCAATCCTGCGACAGAGGAGACCATTGCTGAGGTCGCAGAAGCCGGAGATGCCGATGTCGACGCGGCGGTGAACGCAGCACGTCGCGCCCACACTGATGTGTGGGGGCCGATGCCAGGAGCGGAGCGGGCGAAACACATCTTCAGAATCGCCCGAATGATCCAGGAACGCTCCCGGGAGTTGGCGGTGCTCGAAACCCTCGACGGCGGCAAACCGATCAAGGAAGCCCGCGACGTCGACCTGCCGCTCGTCGCTGCTCACTTCTTCTACTACGCCGGATGGGCCGACAAACTCGAGTACGCATTCCCGGGGATCAGGCCCGAGTCGCTCGGGGTGGCCGGCCAGGTGATCCCGTGGAATTTCCCGCTGCTGATGCTTGCCTGGAAGGTCGCTCCGGCACTCGCCGCCGGGAACACCGTGGTCTTGAAGCCCGCCGAGACCACACCTCTGACCGCGCTGCTCCTCGGACAGATAGCGGCGGAGGCGGGTCTGCCACCGGGGGTCCTCAACGTGGTGACCGGTGCCGGGGAGACCGGGTCCGCTGTCGTTTCTCACGACGACGTCGACAAAGTGGCTTTCACCGGGTCGACCGCGGTCGGGAAGTTGATCCAGTCACAGCTTGCAGGGACGAACAAAAAGCTCACACTCGAGTTGGGAGGAAAGGCAGCCCATATCATCTTTGAAGACGCCCCGCTGGACCAGGCTATCGAGGGCGTGATCAACGGGATCTTCTTCAATCAGGGACATGTCTGCTGCGCCGGTTCTCGTTTGCTGGTCCAGGAGAACATCCACGATCGCTTCGTCGACAAACTCAAGAGTCGCCTCGCGACACTGAGGGTTGGTGATCCTCTCGACAAGAACACCGATGTGGGAGCGATTAACAGCAGAGCCCAGCTGGACAAAATCAACGAACTTGTCGACTCGGGGCTCTCAGAGGGGGCCGAGATGTTTCAGCCGGACTGTGTTCTGCCCGACCGGGGCTTCTTCTTCAAGCCGACCTTGTTCACCAACGTTGCCCAGTCGCACCGGATCGCCCAGGAGGAGATCTTCGGCCCGGTCCTTTCCATACTCTCCTTCCGGACTCCCGAGGAGGCAGTGGAAAAGGCGAACAACACGCCGTATGGGTTGTCGGCAGGCGTGTGGACGTCAAAGGGATCGAGGATTCTCTGGATGGCTGACCAGCTCAAGGCAGGCGTCGTGTGGGCGAACACATACAACAAGTTCGACCCTTCTTCACCGTTCGGTGGCTACAAGGAGTCCGGCTTCGGTCGCGAAGGCGGGCGTCACGGGCTGCTTCCCTATCTGAAGTGGAGCGAGGGATGAGCCGCCTCGACGTCAAGAAGACCTACAAGCTTTACATCGGGGGGAAATTCCCCAGATCGGAATCCGGGAGAACATATCCGGCCCTCGACGGCGACGGCAATGTGCTGGCCAGAGTGGCAGCTGCGAGCAGGAAGGACCTCCGCGACGCCGTCCGGATCGCCCGAGGTGCCGTCCCCGGGTGGTCGGCCCGGAGCGGTTACAACCGCGGCCAGATCCTCTACCGGATCGCCGAGACGCTCGAGGACCGTTCGGGCACGTTCGTAGAACAGTTGACTGACACCGGATCGACTCCGGCTGCGGCGAAGAAGGAAGTGGCTGCGGCTATCGACCGTCTGGTCTGGTACGCGGGTTGGGCCGACAAGTTCGCGCAGATCTACGGGAACCTCAACCCCGTTGCGGGCCCGTTCTTCAATATCTCCGCGCCGGAACCGACTGGTGTTGTTGGTGTCGTAGCACCCGAGGAGCCGGGGTTGCTCGGGTTGGTGTCGCGCCTGGCCCCGGTGCTCGTGCCCGGCAATACGGCGGTCGTTCTTGCTTCGGAGGCCGCTCCCATGCCGGCAATCACGTTCTCCGAGGTTCTCGATTCCTCAGACGTCCCCGGCGGCGTGGTCAATCTCCTCACGGGAAACAAGGACTCTCTGATCCCCTTCCTTGCCGACCATATGGATGTGAACGCCATCGACGCCGGGGGAGCCACCCCCGAACAGGTGACGAGGATCCAGGAGGGTGCGGTCCACAACGTGAAACGGGTGGTGACCCCCGACGAGACCCAACAGAGCCCCTATCGGATCGCAGCCTTCACCGAAACCAAGACAGTCTGGCACCCCAAAGGATTATGAGCGTCGTGGTCCGGTCTCGCTGGACTAAACGGGAGGGTTGAGAAATGGATCCGATCACCGGACTGATCGTCGGGAGCGGATGGGCATCCGGGATCAACCTATACGGAGTGGTCGCCCTGCTCAACATCTTCGGCCGCCTCGACATCGGTGACGTTCCAGAGGTGCTGCAGCGCACTGACTTGTTGATTGTCGCCCTGATCATGTACTCACTCGAGTTCGTCGCGGACAAGGTCCCCTATCTCGACAATATCTGGGATGTGGTCCACACGGCGATCCGGCCGTTGGGGGCTGCCGTGCTCGGTGTAGTGCTGGTTGGAGATGCCAGCGGTCTGGGCCAGGCTCTCGCCGGGTTCGGTTCGGCGGGTCTCGCCTTCACCTCTCATGCCACCAAGGCGACGGCGAGACTGGCCGTAAATACGTCGCCGGAGCCGGTGAGCAACTCGATCGTGAGCCTTGCCGAAGACGGACTCGTGGCGGTGGTCATCTTCTTTGCGGTCGAATACCCGTTGGTCGCCATCATCATCGTGGTGCTCCTCGTCGTTCTCGGAGTTCTGCTGATGCGGGCGCTGATCGGTGCCGCAAGGAACGGCATCCTAAAGGTCAAGAACAGCTGGCGAAACCTGGCGTCACCTTGACGTAAATCTCCCGGTCGGTTTCGGGATTCCCTTCTGTCGTGACTTTGTCGCGAGATCCCCCTGTGCGACTTAGTCCATGCGAGCCCCCGGGGGGCCCGTCAGGTTCTATGTGCGATCATGGATTGTGGCGAAAGTTTCGATACCGATCGCGGGCCCTCTCGACCTGAGAGGAACCCTCGCCCCACTCCACGGTACGTTGCGGGATGGGGCGTGGTGGTACACGGCCCGGACCGGCGACGGCCCTGCCACGCTGCGGGTCACCCGCACTGCTTCGACACTGGACGGGGAGGCATGGGGTAGTGGTGCCGGGCGCTTGCTCGAGCGACTGGCAGGTATCGGCGGCCTGGAGGACACATCCGAAGCGTTCGCCACGGGGCACCCGGTGGTGTCCGAGCTCCACAGGAGAAACCCGGGTCTCCGCTTCGCCGCGACGGGAGATGTCTTTGCCCAGCTGGTTGCGGCAATTGTCGGCCAGAAGGTGACAGGTACCGAAGCCGGCCGGGCGATGGCCGGACTGAGGCGCGTGTTCTCCGATCCCGCTCCCGGACCCGCTGCAGGGCTCATGCTCCCCCCCGACCCGGAGCGAATCGCGGGTGCCCGCTACTGGGACCTCCACCCCTTGCACCTGGAGAAGAAGCGGGCCGAAACCCTGATCACCGCTGCCAGAAAGGCACCACTGATCGAATCGCTGGCCGAGGTCGTGGCGGCTGCAGCCGCTGAGACTCTCCTCACTCTTCGTGGTGTCGGCCCCTGGACCGTGGCCGAGACCCTCGCCCGCAGCCACGGCGACCCGGACCAGGTGTCTGTCGGCGATTACCACGTCAAGAACCTGGTGGTCTATCACCTGACGGGAAAGGCAAGGGGCACCGACGAGGAGATGCTGGAGCTGTTGGAGGAGTTCCGCCCGCACCGGGGACGAGTTGTGCGGCTACTCCACAAGCTTGGCCATGCCCCGAAGTTCGGTCCGAGGAGCTCTCCGAGAAACATCACCCGGAAATAGCGCTGCTCTCTCACCCCTGTAGCCATTCCACTATGAGCTGGCCAACGACGGCTGGCGAGGTGACGTCGTTGTGTGTCGCTCCGCTGACGATTTCGACTGCAACTCCGATGCCAGCCGCCTCGAGAGAGTCTGCAAAGTCTTGTGAGAAGTCGATGGGGACCACACCGTCAGCGTCCCCATGGATGAGCAGCACCCCCACGTCCGGGTTCTCTCCGACAAGAAGGAGAGGGTTGCCTGACGCCCACAGTTCCGGGTCGATGGCCCGTTCCACTCCGAAGAACGGTACGAGGATCCCGCCGAGACGATCGACATCGTAGGGTCCGGCGAGACCGACGAAGCGGGCCGGCGTTCCACGGTCCGGTGGCTGGCATGCATCGTCGTAGCGGCCGGCGTCGAGGGCGACTATCGATCCGATGTGGGCTCCGGCAGAGTGACCGATGACGGTCACGTCTCCGGTGGACTGTGGGTGGCTGGCCGCGTACGCCACCGCACAGCTGATGTCCTCGATCGCGGCGGGGAAACCGGGGGTGCGTAACGAGAGTTGATATTGGCTGTTGACGGTGAGATACCCCTGGCTTGACAGATACTCGGCGAGCGCCGTCATCAACGCCGGGCTGCCTGCCACCCATCCGCCTCCATGCACGAGCACGACTGCGGGGAACGG
>DATKCM010000088.1:0-2969 GCA_035513195.1 Acidimicrobiia bacterium
GGGATGGCATCACCTTCGAGCGAGTCGAGCGGGATGTCGTCCTCGAGGTGGAGTGTCTCCCGCAGCACCAGGAGCTGTTTATTGGTGAGCTGCTTGATCTGGTGGGTTGCGTTCCTGCCCTCGACGTCGGGGCCAAGAGTCCAGCCTTTGATCGTCTTGGCAAGAATCACGGTCGGCTTGCCGTTGTCGAGCTCGGTCGCCACCTTGTATGCGGCGTAGACCTTCCTGAAATCGAGCCCGCCTCGTCGCAACGCCCAGATCTCGTCATCGCTCATGTCGGAGACGAGTTCCTTGGTCTTCGGGTCCTTACCGAAGAAGTGGTCGCGCACATATGCACCGTCTTCGGCCTTGTAGCGTTGGTATTCACCGTCGACAGTGGAGTTCATGATGTTGACCAGAGAGCCGTCGCGGTCTTTGGCCAGCAGGGGATCCCACCCCGACCCCCAGATCACCTTGATCACATTCCATCCGGCACCGCGGAAGACTGCTTCTAGCTCGGTGATTATCTGGCCGTTGCCCCGAACCGGCCCGTCGAGACGTTGTAGGTTGCAGTTGACGACCCAGGTCAGGTTGTCGAGGCCCTCGCGGGCGGCGAGAGAGATCGCACCCAGGGTCTCGGGCTCGTCGGCCTCACCGTCACCGATGAAACACCACACCCGGGACTTCGATGTGTCGTCCAGGCCACGGTTATGCAAGTACTTGTTGAATCTGGCGTGGTAGATCGAGTTGATCGGCCCGATTCCCATCGACACGGTGGGAAACTCCCAGAATTCCGGCATGAGCCGTGGGTGAGGATATGAAGAAAGGCCGTCTCCACCGATCTCGAACCTGAAGTTGTCGAGGTGCTTCTCTTCCAGCCTGCCTTCGAGGAAGGCCCGGGCGTAAATGCCGGGAGCGGCATGGCCCTGGAAATAGACATAGTCGCCTCCCCCGTCTGCGTCCCGGCCCTTGAAAAAGTGGTTGAAACCGACTTCGTAAAGGGTCGCCGAGGATGCGAAGGTGCTGAGGTGCCCGCCGATCCCTTTCTCGCGGTGGTTGGCCTTGATCACCATCACAGCGGCGTTCCATCTGATGAATCGGCGGATCCTGCGCTCAATGTGCTCGTCGCCGGGAAACTCAGGTTCCTCCTCGGGCGGGATGGTGTTGATATAGGGGGTCCGTACCGCTCCAGGCACCCCAACCGTCGTCTCGTGGGCGCGTTCGAGGAGTTTGGCGATGAGGTAGCGCGCCCTGACCGGCCCATACTCGTCGACTACCGCGTCAAGGGAATCGAGCCATTCCCTGGTCTCGACAGGATCGCTGTCGGGAATCTGGTGGATGTACTCGTCGTCGAGTGTCCTGCTCAAGTCGCCTGCCATGAGCCTCAGGTTAGTGACGTCGCCCGCTTGGTTTCCCGTCCCGTTCCCGGACCGCTTCGAGCCAGTCCTCGATCACCTTCACAAAGCGAACTGGCGCATCCAGCTGGGGAGTGTGCCCGGTGTCCTCCATCTGTATCAGCGTCCAATCGGTTCGCAGTGATGTCAGCCATTCCACCGCGGTGGGAGAGACAATCCTGTCGTCGACACCATGGACTACCAGAGTTCGAGCTCGGATCCTTCTGATCATTCGGACGTAATCGCGGGGTCGGCGGTAGATCCTTGCCACCGAATAGGCAGTCTGGTTCATCGCCGGGATCGCCCACGGGTAGGTGATCCTCTCCCGGGCCAGCTCGACAAAGCTCGCCACTACCTCTGGTGGCACCCGGGCCGGATCATGGGTGATGGCGGAAAGCCCGAGGTGGACAATCTCCTCCGGGTCGTATCGCCACTTGACGAACCGGCCGAATGCATATCCCACTCCGGGAGTGGCCTCGATGGCAAGACGGGTGACTGTCGGCCAATCAAGTCTCGGATCGGGGATACGAGGCGGCGTGGCAGGAGCGATCAGGATCAGGTGGTCGACGAGGTCGGTGTGCTCGGCAGATAGCAGCTCGCATACCAGGCCACCCATCGAGTTCCCCATCAATGTCACCGGGGCGCCGAAGGACTCGATGAACTCGACCACTGCAGCGACATGGGTGGTCATCCGGAAGTCGCGGCGTGGGGCTGAAAGCCCGAATCCGGGTAGATCGAGGGCGACAACCCTGTGGTGCCTGGCCAGCTTCGGGCCGACTGCGTCCCAATCTATGAGCGACCCGCCGAGCCCATGGACCAGGACCATCGTCGGGCCCCTGCCGCCATAATCCCGCCAATTGAGACCCGCTCGCGGTTGTTTCGCCATTTCAATGCCTCGAGATTACCGGTGACGTCTCCTTACAATCAGAGGCAATGGCGGTCCTATTGGTTTCGACGTATGAGCTGGGGCACCAGCCGATCCACCTCGCCTCCCCGGCGGCGGCACTGAGATCAGCCGGCGTGGAAACCATCTGCCTCGACTTGTCCGTAGACGACTTCGATCCTTCCGTGCTCGAGTCCGTCGACGCGGTCGCCTTCTCGGTTCCCATGCACACTGCGATGCGACTCGCAGTCGGGGCCGCCTCGATGGTGCGCCAGCTTCGCCCCGATCTCCCTGTTGCCTTCTATGGCCTCTACGCAGATGTTGGCAAGGAACGCACTCTCGGCACTGTTGCCGATGCCATCCTGTGCGGGGAGTACGAAACCGCCCTGGTGGCATGGGCGATGGGGGTCAGCAAGCAGCCGGTTGTGCTCCACCTCGGGAAGTCCGACTTCCAGCTTCCGTATCGACAGGGCCTCCCCGGCCTCGACCGATATGCCAGGCTGGAAGACAACGGCATCGCTCGTCTGGCGGGGGCGGTCGAGGCCTCACATGGTTGCCGGCACCGCTGCCGCCACTGTCCCATCCCGGCGGTGTATGACGGGCGGCTCCGGATCGTCGGCCGGGAAACCGTCCTCGGAGACATCGACCAACTGGTGGCTATGGGCGCAGAGCACATCACATTCACCGACGCCGACTTCCTCAATGCTCCTCCC
>DATKCM010000089.1:0-2849 GCA_035513195.1 Acidimicrobiia bacterium
CTCAGCGACTTCGCCCGGACCATGGTCACGAACTTCCCGATTCAGGCGATACTCGACCATCTCGTCGTCCGGATCGTCGAGGTGCTCCCTGTCGGCTCGGCCGGTGTGAGTTTGATCTCACCCGAGCAAATCCCCAGACACGTGGCGGCCTCGGACTCGGCGGCTTTGCGGTTCATCCGCATTCAAGAGGAAACGGGTTTAGGCCCGTGTCTCACCGCACATATGACGGGCAGAGCGGTGGCAATCCCGGATCTTCTCACTGACACCAGGTTCCCCGAGTTCTCCCAACGAGGCATCGAGGAAGGGCTCAGGGCCGTATTCAGCTTCCCCCTTCGCGACGAGAACCACCAACTGGGCGCTCTCGACTTGTATCGGACGACCGAGGGGCCAATGGATGACGAAGACATGGAGGTCTCCCAGACGCTTGCCGATGTCGCCACTGCGTACATTCTCAACGCTCAGATCCGCGCTGAACTGGAGGCTTCGGCGGAGCTGGCCCAGCACAACTCACTTCACGACGCTCTGACCGGTCTGCCCAACCGCGGCCTGTTTGTCCAGCGTCTCGACCATGCCATGCTCCGCTGTCGACGGTCGGGCAAGATGTTGGCCGTGCTCTACGCCGACCTCGACCATTTCAAAACTGTGAACGACACCTTCGGCCACCACCTGGGAGACGATCTCCTGGTCGCCGTAGCCGACCGCCTGACCGGAATACTCCGACCCGGAGACACGCTGGCGAGGCTCGCTGGTGACGAGTTCGCTGTTCTCTGCGAAGACCTCGACGAGGAGTGGCAGGCCGAACCATTGGCCTCCCGAATCGGGGCCGTGATGACGGAACCTTTTACCATAGGAGGCTCGGAGCTCACTGTGACCGCAAGCGTCGGCATCGCCTTCGCCGGGCACGCCGACGACATTCCCGAAGCAATCCTCCAGAAGGCAGACGCCGCGATGTATCAGGCTAAACGCACCGGGGGCGCCCACCACGCAATCATCGACCTCCGCGACCACCAGATATCCACCCACCTCTCACGACTCAATCGTGACCTCAGGGGGGCACTGCGACGCGAGGAGTTGAGTCTCCACTACCAGCCCATCGTCGACACCGGCACCGGTCGTGTCGACGGATCAGAAGCCTTACTGAGGTGGAGCCACCCGTCTTTCGGCGCGGTGAAACCCAGCACATTCATCCCGCTCGCCGAGCAGTCGGGCATGATTGCCGAAATCGGCGACTGGGTTCTTGGCCAGGCAATGAGCAACCTCGGGCGCTGGCCCGGCGATAATTTGGAACACGAGAGCGGAATCTCGGTGAATGTATCTGTCAACCAACTCATGGCGCCGAACTTTGCCGGCTCGGTTGCGGACCTGTTGGCAAAGGCCAGCGTCGATCCCGGGCTGTTGACACTCGAAGTCACCGAGAATGTTCTCGTAGCCGACGAGAACCGCGCCCTCTCGGTCCTCACCGCCCTCAAACGCATCGGTGTGAGGCTTGCACTCGATGACTTCGGATCGGGGCAATCGTCGCTGAATCACATCAAGTGGTTCCCGATCGACGTGGTGAAAATCGACAGGGAGTTCATTTCAGATATCAGGGAGAATCAGGCAAGTCGTCTTATCGTCGACGCCGTTGTCGGCCTTGCCCATGGCCTGGGGATGACGGTTGTGGCTGAAGGCGTCGAAACCCGGGGTCAGCTCCGGGAGGTCGCCAACCTCGGTTGCGACTTCAGCCAGGGATATCTGTTTGCGAGACCCGAGCCCGCCGATGCCCTGGACATTCTGCTCTCCGGTCACCACACGCTCCCCTGGTCGCGCCCGCCGGAGTTGTCGCTGGGGCCAGCGCGGAAACTGACCCTCCGGCCCGATCTCGCCCGGGCCGCCACCATCTCCTATCTCCCACCGCTCGAGAAATGGCGGCGGAAACCGGCGTGACTGATCAGGACCGCCTGTCACGCGTAACCGGGACATTTGCAGCGAACCGGGCTGCCAACCGACCGCGCAGCGTCTGCAGCGTCTGCGTCGACCTCCTCGGTGTCTCCGCTACCTGTGTCACCCTCATGAATGGCCTGACCAGCACACCGGTATGCGCTTCCGACGACCGCGCCACCAGACTCGAAGACCTTCAATACTCCCTTGGAGAAGGTCCCTCACCGGATGCATACTCTCGAAAGACCCCTGTTTACGAGCCTGACCTAGCCGGTCACACGCCGAGCCGGTGGCAGAACTTCGGGCCCTCCGCCCTCCAGCTGGGAACGCGCGGAGTGTTCGCCTTCCCGCTCCACGTCGGGGCAAGTTATGTCGGCGTCCTCACCCTCTACCAGAACAGACCAGGAGTCCTGAGCCCAACCCAGGCGGCCGACGGACTTGTCGTCGCCGATGCCATCGCCCGGTCGATGCTGAGGATCAAACCCGAGGGCGACTTCGAAGTGCTGTCCGACAATGGGAGTGATCACGGGGCCCACCGCGCCGAGTTTCATCAGGCCTCGGGGATGATCGCCGTCCAGTTGGGGATCCACATCTCCGAGGCAGCCGTCCGGATACGGGCTCATGCGTACGCCACAGACCGAACGGTGGCCGAAGTTGCCGCAGACATAGTGGAACGACGGATCCGATTAGTTGATGACGCCTGAGTCCCGGGGAGGTAGAATTTGGATCAGGTATTTACGGAAATGACACAACGCGAAGACCTTCTTGTCAGCACATTCGTGCAACTCACAGACACTCTCGTCGATGACTTCGACATTATCGACATGCTCACTGCCCTCGCTGATGGCTGCGTCGAGCTGAACCTGGCCGCCGCAGCCGGGATCCTCCTCGTCGATGGCGAAGACAAGCTCCGGGTGATGGCCGCCTCC
>DATKCM010000090.1:0-13536 GCA_035513195.1 Acidimicrobiia bacterium
CGGCCTACCGAAGTGGGAAGATGACACTCCCACCTTCCCCGAGCCGGAAGGCGTCTGCGAGCTCCTCCACGAACGCGGTTTCACCATCGACCACCTCAAGACGAAGGGCAACGTCCACTACGAGGAGTACTGGACCGAGCGCTAACCCGACCTGGGGTTATGCCTCAGAAACCCCGTGCGACCTGGGGAACAGTCTCCCGGTAGTTCTACACGTTTCTACACGTTTCTACCTGATTCAACGGCCTCTTGTTGAATCCTCGTTGAACGCGAGCGCGCTCTAGGGGGTCTATCAACTGAAGTAGGAGTTGATCTCGTCGAGGATCTGACGGATCTCCCTGTGCTTCTCGACTCGGTCAACCGAGCCGAGTTCGAGGTCGTCCAATGCTGCAAGGGCGCGCCTCATATCAGCAGCAAGGCGCTGAGCGGTTTCGTCGTCCAGGATCTTCTCGTCACTCATTCCAGCGACCCTACACGCGCGAGAGCGCCCGGCGCCGGGGCCAAGTAGGTGCTAAGCCAACCTGGAGCGGAGTCCTGAAACGGCTCGATGTGAAGGAGATGCTGGAGCTGCGTTACGGGCTCCTCGAACAGTTCGGGGAGTTCACTGACGACGACGAAGGAGAGGAGTCGGCAGGATCGGCAATCAACTTTCTGCTCCAAACCATCCAGCATGAGATTGGAGGTCGTTGGGTCGGCTGGCGCGGATAGCCGAATAGAGAGAACCCCCGCGGAAATCCACGCCGCGGGGGTTCTCTTAGGTCTGGTCTGGTTCTTGTGTCTCTATTCCTCGGGGAAAGGCACCTCGTTAGCGCAGACTGCTCTCACAAAGGCGGTCATCTCCTTGACACTCACTTCGAGGTTCTCCCCGAAGAAATCCTCCAAGAATTCTTGGAAGTCCGGAGGCGAAATCGCATAGAAGAAACCGACCGTCTCTTCAAGGAGCGCCGCCCTTTCAACGGGTGTCAGCTCGTGGCCTTCATTGGCATGGAAGCTGGCCGACCCGTGGCTAATTCGGTTGCCGAAACAATCCGGATCCCCTTCCACACCAACCGGATGCGCGAACGCCACTCCCGCTGTGAGCGTCATAGACAACGCGGCTGCAATCAGCGCAGAGGAAATTCTCCTCAACATCACTGCTCCTTCTTTTGTCCTCCCGCCCCCTTTGAGCGGTGGTTGGCAACTCTACGCATACCTAACTGGTCGGGGTCGATGCACACCTGACCCTTTTTTTTCGCGATGTGGGCGTTGGGAGTTTCCTAACCGCTCCAGGTGGCGATAACAGAGGAGAACCCCCGAATTTTTGGGGGATGGGAGGTCCGGGGGTTCTACCAGATGTCCAGGGCGTTGTGATCGAACCCCGGACGAGAGAAAGCCTACACAAAACCTGACCAGGCCGACGAGCATGCCCTGTGACGCGCGGGATTTGATACCAGCGAAGTCCTTGGAACCAAAGAGCAGGCCTTCACGAATCGATTGCTGGTTTACGGATTAGCGCTCCCGGCGCTGGGCTTCCGCTACCGCGATTGCGGTCAGGTTGACCACGTCGTTGACCGAGGCGTCGCGCTGGAGCACCTGGACGGTCTTGGGGAACCCGCTGAGAATCGGCCCGATCACTTCGGCGTCTCCGAGGTGGTTCATCAGCTTGTAAGCCGCGTTGGCGGCGGTCAGATTAGGGAACACCAGGACGTTTGCGGCACGCGAAAGTGGGCTTTCACTGCCCCTCCGGCGTATGAGCATCTCGGTCGAGACCGCGGTGTCCGCCTGCATCTCGCCGTCGACAGGGATATCCGGGCGAGCGCGGCGAAACAACTCGACCGCTCTGCGGATCCGTGCCGGCTCCGGCCCACCGGCCGAGCCAAAGTCGCTATAAGAGATGAAAGCGACCCGGCAGTCACGACTGAAGTCCTGCTCGGCGCAGGTGGTTGCGGCGAGGGCGATCTCCGCCAACTGCTCCGACGTCGGCTCGATGTTCACCGCACAATCCGTGAAGAAATAGGGGTTTCCCCTCACCACCACGATGTAAACCGAGCTCACGATCGACCGGCCTTCCTCGACGCGCAACACCTGTAAGGCGGGGCGGATCGTCTCGGGGTAGTGAGTCGACAGACCGCCCATCACCGCGTCGGCCTTTCCCTCCCGCAACATCAGACACGAGAACATGTTGTGGTCGAGCACCTGGCGCCGCGCCTCCACCAACGACAGGCCCTTGTGGCGGCGGAGCCCCTCCAACTCGATTGCGTACCGCTCCCGCTGCTCGTGCTCCTCCTTGGGGTTGATCGCCTCCATACCCTCCAGAGAGATCCCCGCCGACTCGGCGAGGGCGCTGATCTCAGCTGCGTCGCCGATCAGCAGCGGTGTGGCGATGCCCTCGTCGGCAACACGCCGCGCCGCTCTGATGATCCTCATATCGGCGCCGTGCGGGTAAGCAACCCGCTTCGGATGGGCGATGGCGCGGTTGGTGATCGCAGCGATCAGCCCGTACGACGCCTGGAACCGAGCCCGCAGCTCGTTGCGGTACTCGTCGAAGTCGTGGATCAGGTTCCGGGCGAGACCCTCCTCCATCGCCGTCTCGGCAACCGCCGGTGCCACCGTCCAGAGAACCCTCGAATCGAAGGGCTTGGGGATGAGATACTCGGGGCCGAACGAGAGATGTTCGAGGTCGTAGGCCCTCAGCACCGCATCCGGGACGGGCTGTCGAGCAAGTGCCGCCAGTCCCTGCGCCGCCGCGATCTTCATTTTCTCCGAGACTGCCATCGCTCTGACATCGAGCGCGCCCCGGAAGATGAAAGGGAAGCCGAGCACGTTGTTCACCTGGTTTGGGAAGTCGGAGCGGCCGGTAGCCATGATGACATCGGGGCGCGCCGCTACAGCGTCGTGATAGCCGATCTCGGGGTCGGGATTGGCCAGGGCGAAGACGATGGGCCGGTCCGCCATCTTCTGCAGCATCTCTCCGGTCACCGTCCCTGCCACAGACACACCGACAAATGCGTCAGCACCGGCGAATGCTTCATCGAGGGTCCGCGCCTCTGTTGATATGGCAAATGCCCTCTTGATCTCGTCGAGATCGTCGCGCCCTTCGTGGATCACGCCTTTGGAGTCGACCATCAGCACATGGGCCGGGTCGACACCCAGCTCGATAAAAAACCGTGCCGTGGCAACACCGGCAGCGCCTGCGCCGGCAAATACCACCTTGGTCTCGGCGATATCGCGCCCCGTCAGTTCGATCGCGTTGAGGAAAGCCGCACCGGAAATGATCGCCGTTCCGTGCTGGTCATCGTGGAAGACGGGAATGTCGAGACGGGCCCGCAGGGTCTTTTCGATGTAGAAGCATTCGGGGGCTTTGATGTCCTCGAGGTTGATCCCTCCCACCGTCGGCGCCAGCAGTTCACAGAACCGGATCACGTCGTCGGGGTCTGGTGCGTCGATCTCGAGATCGAAGACATCTATGTCGGCAAACCTCTTGAACAGGACCGCCTTCCCTTCCATCACTGGCTTGCTGGCCAGAGGACCGATGTTCCCCAGGCCGAGCACAGCTGTCCCGTTGGAGACCACGGCAACCAGATTTCCCCGGTTGGTGTACCGGAAGGCGGCGTCGGCGTCTTCGGCGATGACGAGGCAGGGCTCGGCGACACCCGGCGTGTAGGCGAGGCTGAGGTCCGACTGGGTGGCGGTCGGCTTGGTCGAGCGGATAGCAATCTTGCCCGGCCGCGGCTTCTCGTGATATTCGAGGGCCTCTGAGAAGTTGGGTTGTATGGCCATGACAGAACACTAACCATCCTGGGACTGGTGGTTACCGGGCCATCCTGCGACAATCGGGGGGACAGATGACAAGCACGGACCTACCCATCTTGCAGACAGAGAACGGCTACAAGGTCATGGGGGGCTGGCGTGTCGGCCAGGCTCCCGGCGAATCAACCACCAGCTCGGGCTTGCTGGTCCCGGTTGGGACCAAAGACGGGAACGACGCTCTCGCCCTGATCGATGTTCAGACCAACCAGCGGTTCTGGGCGGTGCCCACCGGTGCCTGGAGGTTCATCTGGCCGCCAACCGGCAAACCGGTGATCGCGGTGAGGGAATCGCAGATCATCGCAGAGGAGCAACTCGAACACGTCGGCGACGAGGGCCAGTACCTCTGAGTCGGATATTCCCCTCCACCGCGCCGGAATTTAGGGCATGATTCCGGTCTCTCCCCAACGAGCTCAATCATGACTGATCAACACGCGTCACGGTCGAGACGACGCCTCACGGCGACCGTCACCGACCTCGAAGTACAAGTACAAAGGGCATTCCTTGTCGGTGTCGAGCTGCCGGGCATGGCGAGCGTCGATGCCGAGCGCAGTCTCGAAGAGCTCTCTCTTCTCACCGAGACCTCGGGATCAGACCGTGTCGACATGGAGTTGGTGCGCCGCCACCAGCTCGACCCGGCCACCTACATCGGATCGGGCAAAGCAGAAGAACTGGGCTCGCTGACCAAAGCCCTCGATATCGATGTGGTCATCTTCGACAACTCCCTGACCCCGGCCCAGACCCGCAACCTCGAGAGCATCTTCCAATGTGACGTGGTCGACCGGGAAGCACTGATCCTCGACATCTTCGCCCAGCACGCAACCACCAAGATCGGTGCGTTGCAGGTGGAGCTGGCAATGCTCCGCTACAACCTCCCCCGCCTCCGGGGCAAGGGCAAGAGCATGTCACAGCAGGGTTTCGGCGTCTTGGCCCGTGGACCCGGTGAGACCAAGCTCGAGACGGACCGCCGCCACACCCTCGCCAGGATCTCGAAGCTGGAGCGCGAGCTCAAGGACATGGCGAAGCACCGGGAGACGCAGCGCAAGGCCCGGAAGAGAAACGCAATCCCCCAGGTCTCGATCGTCGGATACACCAACGCCGGAAAGTCGACCCTCCTCAACGGCCTCACTGACGCCGGGGTCAAGGTGCGGGATCAGCTCTTCGCCACCCTCGACAGCACCGTGAGGCGCCTCGAAGTGTCGAACAACCGGTCGGTGCTGGTAGCCGACACCGTCGGATTCGTCCGCCGCCTTCCCCACCATCTGGTCGATGCGTTCGCCTCAACCCTGGCCGAAGTCGCCGAGGCCGACCTCCTGCTCCATGTGGTCGACGCAAGCGAGCCCGATCTGGTCGGCCAGCTCGCCGCGGTGCGTGAGGTACTCCTCGAAATCGACGCCGATCAGATTCCCGAGCTCCTCGTGTTCAACAAAACAGACTTGCTTGGCCACTCCCAGCTGGAGAGACTTGAGAATCTGTATCCGGACGCTTGCTTCGTCAGCGCGCGAAAGTCGGTGGGTCTCGACACTCTCGTGGAGGAGATCGGCACCCACATCGAGCGTCAGATGGTGAACCTCAACCTGACCATCCCGTACGACAGGGGAGACATCGTCGCGTTCGCCTACCGGGTTGGCGAGGTCCTCGGTGAGCAGCACGAGGGCGACGGTACCCACCTGGAGGTCCGAATCCCCGCACGGGACAGGAGCCGGTTCAACGGCTTCGAGGCCGGCACCAGCTGACTCAGCTGGCGATCAGCGCGGCGCCCACAATCCCGGCACTGTTCAATAGCTGCGCCTGAACCACGTTCAGTTCCGGAGGAAACCTCTCGTGGAAGTGCTCCCACTCCTTACAGGCACCACCGCCGAACACGATCAGATCAGGATTGACAACCGTGTTTACCATCTCGAGAAAACGCGCCGTACGGTAGCCCCACACATCCCAGTCGAGACCCAGGTCCCCTCGTGCCCTGGCTGAGAACTCGAGCTCGGCAGGCCTGACCCCTTCGAACTCGATCTGGCCGAACTCGAAATTGGGAACCAGGACACCATCCACAATGAGCGCGCTTCCGATCCCGGTGCCGAACGTAAGGACCAGGACCTTGCCGGGGATGTCCTTTGCCGCACCAAAGGCAGCTTCGGCGACACCGGCTGCGTCCGCATCGTTGACGATGGAAACCACCCGGCCGGTGGCGTCGTGGATCGTCCCGGCGACGTCGGTCCCGATCCAGCCATCGTCGATGTTGTTGGCCGTCGAAGCGACGCCGTTGACCACCACCGCGGGAAACCCGACGCCGATCGGACCGAGATTGTCGAGTCCTTTGATCACCCGGGCCACGGTCTGCACAACCGAGGCAACAGTTGCCGGCCTCGGGGTCTCGATGCGGAGACGATCGCTCTTCAAGTCCCCTGTCTCCACGTCGACTATTGCACCCTTTATCCCGGTGCCACCTACGTCTATTCCGATCCGAAGCTCAGTCACGAGCAGCAAGGCTAAGCGTTTGTGGCCCGAAGTAATAGCCTGGTTCCATGAATAAGGGCGCAGACATAGGAATTGTCGGTCTCGGGGTGATGGGCGCCAACCTCGCCCTCAATCTGGCCGACTCAGGAAATGCGGTATCGGTCTACAACCGGACACCGTCGAAAACCATGGACTTCATGGCCGGCGAGGCGGTAAACAAAGACATTGTCTCGGCGGTGTCACTCGAAGAGTTGGTGGAGACCCTGGAGAGGCCGCGGCGCGTGCTGTTGATGGTCCCTGCGGGCAATCCGGTGGACACTATCATCGAGGACCTGGTCCCCCTCCTCGAGCCAGGCGACATCATCCTCGACGGGGGGAACTCGCTGTATACGGACACCGAGCGCAGGACTTCGAGCCTCACCGACCTCGGGATCCGTTATCTCGGCGTCGGTTTCTCCGGCGGCGAGGAAGGTGCCCGACACGGCCCTTCGATCATGCCGGGGGGGAATCCGCAGGCATGGCCCGACATGGAGGAGATGCTCAAGGGAATTGCCGCCATCGCCCCGGACGGAAAGCCATGTGCCGAGTGGGTGGGGCCTGGGGGTGCCGGCCACTTCGTGAAGATGGTCCACAACGGGATCGAGTACGGCGACATGCAGGTGATCGCCGAGGCCTACGACCTGATGCGGCGCGGTATGGGCATGAGCACATCAGACATCGCAGCCGTGTTCCGGAATTGGAATGGAGGACGACTTCGCTCCTACCTGATCGAGATCACGGCGGAAATCCTCGACACCATCGAAGACGGCGCGCCGCTCGTCGACAGCATCCTCGACGCCGCCGGTCAGAAGGGAACCGGAAAGTGGACGGTTATCGCCTCGATGGAGCTCGGTGAGCCGACGACACTGGTGTCCGAGGCGGTCTATGCCCGGGTGGTCAGCTCCGACCCCGCCCTGCGACTTCAATTGTCCGAGGTGTTCCCCGCCGGGATCAGCTCCCTCGAAGGCATTACGGTCGACGACATCGAGGCTGCCCTGTACGCGTCGAAGATCGTGTCCTACGCCCAGGGATTCCGGCTGCTGCTGCGGGCATCGAAGGACTACGGATGGGACCTCGACCTCGGTTCTGTCGCTTCCCTGTGGCGGGCCGGATGCATCATC
The DNA here is from genome assembly GCA_035513195.1 of Acidimicrobiia bacterium. GTDB lineage: Bacteria > Actinomycetota > Acidimicrobiia > Spongiisociales > ZC4RG35 > MA-ANB-1. The sequence continues at coordinate 7,398 of DATKCM010000090.1, forward strand.
AGGGCCGAATTCCTCGAAGACATAACCAGGGCCTTCGAGGAAAATCCCGGGCTCGAAGACCTCACCACAGCACCCTTCTTCACCAGCGCATTGACGGAAGCGGCAGGGTCGTGGCGCAAGGTTGTGTCCGGGGCGGTCGACGCCGGGCTCCCCGTCCCGGCATATGCGAGCGCACTCACCTACTTCGACGGAATGCGATCCGAGACCCTCCCGGCCAACCTGATCCAGGCGCAGCGCGACTACTTCGGGGCACACACCTTCGAGCGCACTGACCGGCCACGCGGTGAGTTCTTCCACCATGAATGGGATCTGGGTTGATCGAGTTCGCCCGCGGCCTCGCGGAGGCGTCGGGGCGATTGATCCGAGAGCGATTTGCGGCCGGCGACGTCGGTTACGAAACCAAGGCGGATCATTCGATGGTCACCGAGACCGATCGCGACGTCGAGCACATGCTCAGGGAGATGATTCATGCGATCCACCCCGACCACGGCATCATCGGCGAGGAGTTTGGCTCCGAGAGCGCCGACGCCGAGTTTGTCTGGACACTCGACCCGATCGACGGAACCATTTCCTTCGTGTCGGGTGTTCCCCTGTTCGGCACCTTGATCGGCTTGATGCAAAACGGTCAGCCGATCCTCGGCGTAATTCACCAACCGGTGCTCGGGGAATTGATGATCGGTGACGGCGCATCGACCACTCTCAACGGCAGGATGGTCTCGATTCGCCCCTGCGGCCGGCTCGAAGATTCGACCCTTCTCACAACGGACCCCAATCTCGCCGATCGCTTCCAGGACGGAGAGAAGTTCGAAGCCCTTCGGCGTCGCGCCGCCATGACACGGACCTGGGGCGATTGCTACGGATACCTCATGCTGGCTTCGGGGCGGGCCGATGTGATGCTCGACCCAATCATGAACCAGTGGGACCTGATTCCCCTGATCCCCATCGTCCGCGGCGCCGGAGGGGTAATCACCGACTGGCAGGGCGGCGACCCGGTCACCGGCAACAGCATCGTCGCCGCAGGGCCGGACCTGCATCCGCAGGTCCTCGAAATGCTCAGATAGGCGGGGTGCCTGGCACCGGGATCGGGCTTCCTCCGGCCAGTTCCGGGTCGAGGGCGTCTGCGGCTTCTACGTGCTCCCTGCGAACGCCCATCACAAAGAGGATCGCATCGAGATACGGGACCGAGAGGGAGGTGTCGGCGTTGTCCTTGACCAACTCCTTGGCATTGAAGGCTATGCCCAGCCCTGCCGCCGACAGCATGTCGAGGTCGTTGGCACCGTCTCCGACCGCCACCGTTTGTGAAAGAGTGATCCCCTCCATGTCGGCGAGCTCGCGAAGGAACTCGGCCTTCCGGGCACGGTCGACCACCCGCCCCTCGACCTTGCCGGTGAGGACACCGTCTTTGACCTCGAGTGTGTTCGCCAGCGAGTAATCGATCCCCAGAGACTCCGCGAAGAAGTCTGTGAACCTGGTGAACCCGGCGGAGACAATCGCGGTCTTCATCCCCATCCTGTGCAGGGTGCGGATGAACGTGCGCGCCCCGGGGGTGGGCTGGATCGCCGAATTGACCTCGTCGAAGACCGATACCGGGAGCCCGGCGAGCATCGCTACCCGTTCCCTGAGCGCGGGCTCGAAGTCGATCTCGCCGGCCATCGCCTGGGCAGTCAATCGAGCGACCTCTTCACCAACACCGGCGCGTTCGGCGAGTACGTCGATGATCTCGCCCTGGATCAACGTCGAGTCAACATCCATTACGACCAATCGCTTCGCCCGGCGATCGAGGCTCTCGGGTTGGATCGCCACATCGATCGGGCTGGCGGCGGCGGCTTCGAGAAGGCTGCGCCTGATCACAACCGGGTCTCCCCCGGACACGGCGAGCTCGTAGCTGATCACCGGGTAGCGGGACAGCCGGAAAATTCTGTCGATGTTCCCACCGCCCGAGGCGATGGCCTCGGCCACGGCCCCGAAGTCCTCCGGTGAGACCCTGGCGCCGATCACCGTTACCACATGGGACAGTTTTGGCTCCTCCGGGCTGGCTTCGATCGCGTCGAATTCGATGCCCAGGTTGTTCTCCCACCCGTAGAACAACAGCTCGGAGATGGTCGACCGGCTCTCTCCCACTCCGATCAGGATGTTCAGCGTGAGTCGCCCCCGAACGACGATTTGCTCGACGTCGTATATCTCGGCACCGGTCCTGGTGAGCACCGCCATGAGCCCGGCAGTGATGCCCGGCCTGTCGTCGGCGTTGATTGTCACCAGAATCGTGGAAGCGTCGGTCATGAACGGGCAGGGTATCCAATCTCGAGGCGATGCCCCCAATCGTGTGCGGAACTACTTGCATAGATGTCGGTAGCATGCACGAGCCGAATCCAACCGAGGACTCTCCGTGTCAAATAACCCATATCGCTTACCGAGAAACGTCGTACCCGAGCACTACGAGCTCAGGCTGGAACCCGACCTCGAGTCGTTCACTTTCAAGGGCAGGGTTGTCGTCGACATCAACGTGGTCGAGCCGACTTCGCAGGTGATCTTGAACAGTGCCGAAATCGAATACGTCAAAGTCTCCGTCGACGGCGCCGAGGCCACCGACATCACTATCGACGACGAGTACGAGCGGGCAGCATTCGCCCTTGCCGAAGAGCTGAGCCCGGGGGAGCACCGCTTGGAGATCGAATACACCGGGATCATCAACGACCAGCTGCGCGGTCTCTACCGCTCCAAGTTCACCGACCCCGACGGCGTGGAGCACGTGATCGCTACCTCACAATGTCAGGCCACCGATGCCCGCAGGGTTCTCCCCTGTTGGGACGAGCCAGACATGAAGGCAACCTACCAGACGACGATGGTTGTCCCTGCCGATCTGGCGCTGTTCACCAACACCTCCGAGCTGGAGCGAAGCGATCTCGGTGACGGGCGGGTCGAGGTCAGGTTCGACCGTACAATGAAGATGTCGACGTACCTCCTCGCTTTTGTCGTCGGGGCCTTCGAAGCCACCGAACCTGTCGTGGTGATGGGCACTCCCATCCGCATCATCGTGCCGAAAGGCAACCTCCACCTCACCGATGAGGCGATGGAGAATGCCATCTTCGCCTTTGAGTACCTCACCGACTACTACGGGATCCCCTATCCCGCCGACAAGCTCGATCACATCGGGATCCCCGACTTCGCCGCCGGGGCGATGGAGAACCTGGGCCTGATCACCTATCGCGACGCCTACATCGTGATCGACAGGTCGAAAGCCAGCCAGGGCGAGCTGCAACGCTCCATCGATGTCATCGGCCACGAGACCGCCCATATGTGGTTCGGCGACCTGGTCACGATGAAGTGGTGGGAGGGCGCATGGCTCAACGAGGCTTTTGCCAGCTTCATGGACATCAAGACAACCGACGCCAAGAAGCCGGAGTGGAAGCGATGGCTCACCTTCGCGAACACCGAGGTCCCGTGGGCGATGGGGACCGACCAGCTCGCCTCCACCCGCCCAATCGAGTTCGAGGTCAACTCTCCGTCCGAAGTCGAGGCCATGTTCGACTCGATCACGTACGGGAAGGGCTCTGCTGTCCTCCGGATGATTGAGCTGTTTATCGGCGAGGAGCAGTTCCGCACCGGTGTCGGCAACTACCTGCGTAGACACGCCTACGCCAACACCGTGACAGCAGACCTCTGGGAAGGTCTCGACGGGGCTTCGGAATGGCCCGTGGGCGAGATCATGAACACCTGGGTCTACCAGCGGGGTTTCCCCCAGATCGACGTCGAGAAGACACCGAACGGGATCAAGTTGAGCCAGCGACGATTCCTGGCGATACCGGACGAGACCGACAGCACCGTTTGGTCGGTCCCGATCACCCTTCGCGGAATTGGAGACGGCAAGGACTTCACCTCCAAGGTGCTGCTCACCGAAGACGAAACGGAAGTCCTCATCGAAGGCGAGCTTGACCTGCTCGTGGCCAACGCCGGGTCGGGCTTCTATCGGACCCGATACAGCGAGGACCTCTTCGCCAGCCTGCTCAGCCATCTCGCCGCACTCGACGATCTCGAGCGCTACCAGTTGGTTGCGGACACGTGGTCGCTGGTCAAGTCGGGACAGCTCCCCAGCTCCAGCTTCCTCGACCTGGTTGGCGCTTACGGGGAGGAAAGCGAACAACAGATCTGGTCGATCATCACCGGCGGCCTGGGCGCAATCGACCACCATGTGGTAACCGACGAGGCACGGCCCGCGTTCCAGGCGTTCGTGTCCAAGCTGGTCGGGCCGGCGCTTGACCGGCTGGGCTTTGATCCGGCCGGTGGAGAGTCCGACCTCACCAGAAGGCTCCGTGGCGACCTGATCGCGGTGATGGGCAACATCGCCGAGGATCAGACAGTCATCGACCGGGCCCGTTCGACTGTTTCTTTGCTCCTCGATGACGGCGACGTCGACCCCGAGGTGGCGATGGCCTCCCTAGCGGTATACGCACGCCACGGCGGCGAGGCCGAATACGACAGGTTGTGGGCTGCCTACAAGGCGGCAAGCCTGCCCCTGGACCAGGTGAGGTATCTCGGTGCGGTGGCGGGAGTGCCGGAGAGCGACCTCGTGGAACGGACCATGCAGAAGATCCTCGACGAGGACATCCGCACCCAGGACGGTTTCTGGGTGTTCGGTCGGCTCCTCAGCGGCAAAGGTGGACCTTCGGCCTGGTCGTTCGCCAGATCCAATTGGACGGCGCTTCTCGCCAAGATGCCGGGCATGACCAAACGCCGCGTCGTAGAGGGCATACCTGCCCTGTCCAAACCAGAGGTGGCCGCCGACGTCAAAGCCTTCTTCGCCGAGACACCCTTCCCCGAAGCTGCCTCAGCTTTGGAGCAGAACCTGGAGAATCTCGACGCCAACGTCAAGCTGCGAGAACGTGAGACCGCGGTCGTCGAAGAGTACTTCGGCGGCTGACAGGCCAAAGAAAATGGCCCCCGATTCGGGGGGCCATTTTCAATCAGACGCGAGGGCGTTCTACTTGAGCTCGACGGTGGCGCCGGCAGCCTCGAGGACTCCCTTCGCCTTGTCGGCTGTCTCCTTGTCAACGCCTTCGAGAACGTTGGCGGGTGCGCCGTCGACGAGGTCCTTGGCTTCTTTCAACCCGAGGCTGGTGAGCCCGCGGACTTCCTTGATCACCTGGATCTTCTGGGCACCGGCACCGGTGAGCACGACGTCGAAGTCGTCCTTCTCCTCCTCGGCGGCTGCGCCTGCCCCGTCGCCACCGGCGGCGGGTGCTGCTACAGCCATCGGGGCTGCGGCGGTGACTTCGAACTTCTCCTCGAAGGTATCGAGGAACTCTTTCAGTTCGAGGACAGTCATCTCCTCGAACACGCTTATCAACTCATCAGTGGTCATCTTGGCCATTGATCTACTCCTCCTCAGCCTTGTCGGCCGTGTCGGTTTCAACGGGCTCCTCTATGGGAAGGGTTGCCTCCTCGGCTGAACCCTCCGCGGTCGACTCGCCCGACTCCTTTTTGTCCAAAAGCTGCCCGAACATCGTGGCGGCGTCGCGGGTGAAGGATGCGAGCATCCAGGCGGCGGCGAACAACGGAGCCCTACCGGCTCCAGCGATCTTGGCCAGCAACACTTCACGAGGCTCGATGTCGGCAAGCTTCGAGACCTCCTCGGGTGCGAGGATGTCTCCTGCAAGCAAGCCTGCCTTGAGCACGAAGACGTCATGCGCCTTGCCAAAGTCCTTGAGCGCCTTGGCAGTGGCCACAGCGTCGGAATTGGCAAAGGCGAGAGCCGTGGGACCGACGAGATACTCGTCGATGCCCTCAAACCCGGCCTCTGCAGCCGCGAGCTTCGCCAGGGTCATTTTCACGACCTTGTACTCAGCACCGCTGTTGCGGAGGTCGTTCCGGAGATCCTGGACCGCCTTGACGGTCAGTCCCCGGTACTCGGTGAAGAACACCGCTCGGGCGTTCTCCATGCTCTCTTTGATGTCGGCAACAGCCTGGACCTTCTCTGGTCTTGGCATTTTCGCTCCTCCGAATTATGTGCAAACAAAAACCCCTCGGAACACGACCAGGGGCTCACAGAGGAGACCTACGCAGGCGGGTGTTTCCCTTTATGTCTCGCGACACCGGCGGTCTTTGGCCGAGGTATTGGAGTTGCAGCTCGAAGTATAACTGA
>DATKCM010000091.1:0-18513 GCA_035513195.1 Acidimicrobiia bacterium
CAACACGCCCACTCGGAGATCATCGGGATGCAGCCGGAAAGGAACTGGATCACCAGGGCACCTACCCTCCACCGTAAGGCGATCCTCATGGCCAAGGTCCAGGACGAGGCTGGCCACGGGCTCTACCTCTACTCTGCTGCCGAGACTCTCGGCGTTAACCGCGACGAGATGCAGGAGTTGCTGCACAACGGCAAGCACAAGTACTCGTCTATCTTCAACTATCCCACGCTGACATGGGCGGACATCGGCACCATCGGCTGGCTCGTCGACGGCGCCGCAATCACCAACCAGGTGATGCTGACCCGGTGCTCCTACGGCCCCTATTCGAGAGGAATGGTCCGGATCTGCAAGGAGGAGTCGTTCCATCAGCGGCAGGGATATGAGTCGTTGATCCGGCTCTGCCAGGGCTCGGAGGAGCAGAAGGCGATGGCCCAGGATGCCCTGAACCGGTGGTGGTGGCCGTCACTGATGATGTTCGGACCGCACGACTCCGACTCGACCCACACGGAGCAGTCGATGCAGTGGAAGATCAAACGGGTCTCCAACGACGACCTCCGCCAGCAGTTCGTCGACATGACAGTTCCCCAGGCCGACTATCTCGGAATCACTATCCCCGATCCCGAGCTCAAGTGGAACGAGGAGCGGGGACACTACGACTTCGGGGAGATCGACTGGGACGAGTTCTGGCGTGTGGTCAAAGGTGACGGGCCGATGAACCGGGAACGGATCGAGAGCAAGACCCGCGCCTGGGAGGAAGGCGCATGGGTGCGCGAAGCGGCCAGCGCCTATGCCGCCAAGCAATCGAAGAAGGATGCTGCCTGATGACGTACGACGTACCTGTGGCCCCTGGCGAGTCCGCCGATCTCGAAGAGCGCTTCGAAACCGGGCGGGAAGCCTGGCCCATGTGGGAAGTGTTTGTTCGGGCCCGTCGCGGGATCTCTCATGTCCACATCGGGAGCCTTCACGCCGCCGACGCCGAGACCGCACTCCAGAACGCACGCGACGTCTACACCCGCCGGGGTGAAGGTGTGAGCGTATGGGTCGTCCCCAGTGGGGAGATCCACGCGTTCGAGCCCGAGGACGCTGTCGACTATGTCGATGCCAACGAGAAGGTCTATCGCCACGCCACTGCATACGACATCCCCGACGAAGTGGGGCACATGTGAGCGACGCTGTCGTCTCCGGGGCGCCTCAGGGGATGTCGCTGCCGAAAGTGGACACGCCGGAGGCGGCGCTCCTTGGCCATGCCGACGACAACCTGGTGCTGGCCCACCGGCTCGGCGAGTGGATTTCGAATGCTCCCGAGCTCGAACTCGACATCGCGCTCGGCAACATCGGTCTGGATCATCTCGGCGTTGCCCGCGCCCTCTACCAGCATCTCGGTAGCGCCGAGGGAAAGACCGAAGACGAATATGCGATGGGTCGCACCGACCGGGAGTTTCGCAACCTCCTCCTTGTCGAGCAGCCCAACGGTGACTTCGCCGAGACCATTATTCGCCAGTTCTTCGTCGATAGCTACCAGCTTCAGCTCTGGCCCGACCTGGTGACGTCCGATGACGAAGTTGTAGCCGGGATCGCGGCGAAGGCGGTCAAAGAAGCCCAATATCACTTTCGCTTCAGCCGCGGATGGATACTGCGGATGGCGGGCGGTACCGAGGAGTCACGCCAGCGTGCGCAGCATGCCCTCGATCATCTCTGGCGTTTCACAGGCGAGATCTTCGAAGGGGATGCCGCCATTCATAAGGATGGGTGGGACGGCTTGGTTGATGACATGCTCGGGGAGACCGGCCTGACCAAACCCGAAGACCCCTACCAGAAAACAGGGGGACGCGTCGGGTACCACACCGAGCATCTCGGTTACCTGCTCACCGAGATGCAGTGGATGCAACGGACCTATCCGGGTCTGGAGTGGTGATGGTTAAAACTGCGACGCAAGCCCATGACGTTGTGGCCCGGGTTGTCGACCCGGAGATCCCGGTGTTGACCATCGAAGACCTCGGCGTCCTTCGTGGGGTCGACCAGGTCGGCGACACCATCGTTGTCACCATCACCCCGACCTATTCGGGGTGTCCGGCCATGGGCCAGATCGAAGACGACATAACCCGGGCACTGCGTAGGGCGGGGTACAGCGACATCCGCATCGACGTTGTCTACCAACCGGCCTGGACAACCGAATGGATGAGCGATGAGGCCCGAAGCAAGCTCGAGGACTTCGGGATTGCCCCCCCGACCGCACCCTCGGATGTCAGATGCCCCAAATGCCGCGAGGGGGAAGCCAGGTTGATCGCCCAATTCGGGTCGACTGCCTGCAAGGCCCTGATGGTGTGTTCGGTGTGCGGCGACCCCTTCGATTACTTCAAGGAGCACTGAGTGTCGTCACAGCTCACCTTTCACAAGTTGCGGGTGGTGGAGGTGACCCAACTCACCGACGAAGCGGTCGCGGTCACCTTTGACGTGCCGGCCGACCTCGCCGACCGGTTCACCTACCTGCCGGGCCAGCATGTGACCGTGAGGGGCTTCATCGAAGACGAGGACATCCGGCGTTCCTATTCGATCTGCGCCAGCGCCAACAGCGGCAAGCTCCGGGTGGGAGTGAAGAAGCTTCCCGGCGGTGCCTTCTCCACTTTCGTCACCGAAAGGTTGCAAGCCGGTGACGCCCTCGATGTGATGACCCCGGTGGGTGAGTTCACCATCGAGCCCGACCCGGCCTCCACCGCGCACAGGGTCGCCATCGTCGCCGGCTCGGGGATCACTCCGGTCCTGTCGTTGATCGCGACCACCCTCGAGTCTGAGCCCGGCTGCTCCTGGACCTTGATCTACGGGAACCGTACGGCGAACACGGTGATATTCCTCGACGAACTGGAGGGTCTGAAGGATCGCTATCCGGACCGGCTCCAGCTGTTCCATATTCTGAGCCGGGAGGGATCTGACCTCCCTCTCCTCTCGGGAAGGATCGACGAGGAGAAGGTCCGGACCATCTACAGCATGCTCGGCGGACGCGAGGTCGCCGGTTGGTACCTCTGCGGGCCGTATGAATTGGTGATGTTGGCGCGCGATGTGCTCGGCTCCCTCGGCGTCGACAGTTCAACCATCCACGACGAGTTGTTCTTCGCCGGCCCGGTGGACACCTCCACACTTCCTCCCGAACCCCCTTCGGGCGAGGGGAGCGTCGACCTGACGGTCATCCTCGACGGCCGATCGGTGGAGACCCGGATGACCCCCGAGACCTCGATTCTGGATGCAGCGTTGCGGGTCAGGCCCGAGATGCCTTTCTCGTGCAAGGGAGGGATGTGCGCCACCTGCAAGGGCCGGATCGAGGAAGGCGAGGTCTCGATGACAAAGAACTACGCCCTGGTCGACTCCGAAGTGGAAGCTGGCTTCGTGCTCACCTGCCAGGCTCACCCGCTCAGCGACAGAGTTGTCGTGAGATACGACCACCGCTGATGGTCTCCACTCGCAACACCAGGGCCGATGTGGTGGCCACCGCCGGGCGGATGTTCGCCGAGAAGGGCTACCACGGGACATCGATGCGCGACCTGGGCAAAGAACTGGGGCTGCTCGGGTCGTCTCTCTATTCCCACATCGACTCCAAGGAAAACTTGTTGGTCGAGGTGGTCGACGAAGGCGCCCGCCTGTTTCTCGACTCTGCCCACCGTGCCATGAAGGTGGAAGGTTCCGCTGGCAAGCGGCTCACGGCGCTGATCGCCGGCCATGTCGATGTCGTGCTCGACCATCAGGATGTGGTGCGGACCTATCTGAATGAGGCGCGAATGCTCGACGAGGGTCACCGTTCGCGGGTGGTGGAGTCCCGCGACGCTTACGAGATGATGTTTCGGTCGGTGATCGGGGAGGGTGTGGACGCGGGTGAATTTCGTGCGGACGTCGACCCCAAGATCGCCGCGATCTTCGTCCTCTCGATCCTCAACGCGCTGGAGCGCTGGTACCGCCCCGGCGGTGAGTTGAACCGCGACCAGATAGTTGAGGCAATCTCCCAATCCGCTCTCGCCTCACTCGGCTGAAGGTTTAGGGCAGCCCTCGTAGGCTTCTACGACTCCGAGCCCTTGGAGGCTTTGGGACTCTTGGAGCCTTTGGACCCGTTCGGGCTCGGATCCTTTGACCCATTGGATCCGGCCTCGGAGACGGTCCACGTTCCCCGGCTGGCCACGAGCTTGGCGAGATCGCCTTCTCCTTGCTTCTCCTTCGCCGCGGCCACCTGCCTGTTGAACTCTTCGTCGTACGTCGGCCGGTCGACGTTACGGAAGATTCCAAGGGGCGTCGGTCCGTATGGGCCGTGGGAGAGACGGGAGAGGGCGAAAGCAACCGACGGGTCCGGCCTGGTCTCGTCGTGGACGATGATGGCGGACGGGTCGACCGTATTGGAGTCGACAACCGTTGCCTGTCCGTCCCGGAACACAACCGCCTTGGCGCCGCCGTCGAAGACCACTGGTTTGCCGTGCTCGAGGTCGATCCGGTTATGGACGCGCTCCTCCTTCCCGGTTACCTGGATGAACGCTTTGTCATTGAAGACGTTGCAGTTCTGGTAGATCTCGATGAACGCCGAACCGTTGTGATCGTACGCGGCCTGGAGCAACTTCTGGGTGTGGTTCCGGTCCATGTCCACCGTGCGCGCCACAAATGTGGCCTCGGCGCCCAGCGCCAGCGAGATCGGGTTGAACGGGTAGTCGATCGATCCGAACGGTGACGACTTCGTCGTCTTACCCGGTTCGGAGGTCGGTGAGTATTGGCCCTTGGTCAGTCCGTAGATCTGGTTGTTGAAGAGCAGGATCTTGATATTGACGTTGCGTCTCAGTGCGTGGATCAGGTGGTTCCCGCCGATGGAAAGGGCGTCGCCGTCACCGGTGACGACCCAGACCGACAGGTCGGGCCGGGTTGTGGCGATACCGGAGGCGATTGCAGGCGCACGGCCATGGATCGAGTGCATGCCGTAAGTGTCGACATAGTAGGGGAACCGCGCCGCACATCCGATTCCGGAAATGAAGACGAATTCCTCTCGAGGACGGCTGATTCCGGCCAAGAACTGCTGCACCGACGCCAGGATCGTGTAGTCGCCACACCCGGGACACCATCTGACCTCCTGGTCCGTCTGGAAGTCGCTGCGTGTGTATGAAGGAGTTGTCATCAGATCATCTCCATGATTTTTTCAGTGATTTCGGAGACCTTGAACGGCTCGCCGGCCACTTTGTTGAGCCCTGTCACGTCGAGTAGGAATTCAGCTCGAATCACCTTGAGTAGCTGGCCGGTGTTGAGTTCGGGGATCAGGACTTTGTCATACGATCGGAGCACATCACCCAGGTTCCTCGGGAGTGGATTGAGATAGTTGAGGTTGGCCGTAGCCACCTTCTTGCCCTCGAGTCGGGCACGACGGGCAGCTGCCCTGATCGACCCGCTCGTAGAGCCCCAGCCGAGAACCAGGAGGTCGGCATCTTCGTCACCACCGACTTCGACATCGGGGATGTCGTTGGCGATGTTGGCGACCTTCCAGGCGCGGGTGTCGGTCATCAATTGGTGATTGTTCGGCTCATAGGAGACGTTTCCGGTGATCGACTCCTTCTCGAGCCCTCCTATCCGGTGCTCGAGCCCGGCTGTGCCTGGAATCGCCCAGGGGCGGGCGAATGTGTCGACGTTTCGCATGTACGGGAGAAAGCTCCCGTCCGGTCCGTTCGGGTACTTGGCGAACTCAACCGGGAAAGGCTCCAGCGCATCTACGTCGGGCAGGAGCCATGGCTCGGACCCGTTGGCAACGTAGTTATCCGACAGAAGGATGACAGGGGTCATGTACTTCAGAGCGATCCGCGCCGATTCGATCGCCATGTCGAAAGCGTTCGCCGGCGAGGACGCAGAGAGCACCGGGAGAGGAGCCTCACCGTGTCGCCCATAGAGGCTGAAGAGGAGGTCTGACTGCTCGGGTTTGGTTGGAAGCCCGGTTGACGGACCGCCTCTCTGGACGTTGATGACGATCAGGGGCAATTCCGCCATGAAAGCCAGCGATATCGCTTCGGATTTGAGGGCGATCCCTGGTCCCGAAGAACCCGTGACGGCGAGATTTCCCGCGAAGGCGGCGCCTATGGCAAGGCCGACCCCGGCGATCTCATCCTCCGCCTGGAAGGTGCGGACGCCGAAGTTCTTGTGCCTCGACAGCTCGTGGAGGATGTCCGACGCCGGGGTAATCGGGTACGTCCCGTAGAAGAGCGGCAGCCCCGAGAGTTTCGACGCAGCGATCAACCCCCAGGCGAGGGCGGTGTTTCCGTTGACGTTGGTGTAGGTGCCCGGTCGGAGAGCTGCCGGTTTCACCTCGAAGGTGATCTTCGAGGCTTCGGTGGTAATGCCAAAGTTGTATCCGGCCCTGAATGCGGCGACATTGGCTGCGACTACCTCGGGCTTTCCCGCAAACTTCTTCTCCGCCCACTGGATTGTCGGTTCCGTGGGGCGGTGGAACAACCAGGCGAGGAGGCCCAAAGCGAAGAAGTTCTTGGAACGCAGGACGCTTCGCCCGGAGACGCCGGTGTCCTTTACTGCCTCTTTGGTCAGGCTGTCCATCGGTACTTTGATCGTCCGATAGCTGTCGAGGGATCCGTCGTCCAGCGGGTTATCGGTGTAACCCGCCTTGGTCAGGTTCCGCTCCTCGAAGGCGTCGGTGTTGACGATCAGCGTCCCGCCCTGACGGAGATCCTTGAGTTCTTTCATCAGTGCTGCCGGGTTCATCGCAACCAGGCAGTCGGGAGCATCTCCGGCGGTGAGGATGTCGAAGTCAGCGATCTGGACCTGGAAACTGGAAACGCCGGGTAGGGTCCCGGCGGGCGCACGGATCTCGGCGGGGAAGTTGGGCAGTGTTGCCAGGTCGTTCCCGAAGAGTGCTGATGCGTCGGTGAAACGCGATCCCGCAACCTGCATCCCGTCACCGGAATCACCGGCGAATCGGACTACAACTTTATCAAGTACTTCGGATGGGGTTGATGAAGGGCTTTCTGTGGCGATCTCGTCGGCCACGGGTCACTTCCTTGTAGTGCTTGTGTTTCGATTGTGGCGGCGCGTCACATCCATCTCTGGTTTCTCCGAGGTGTTTGTGACCGTTCTCCCGCACTTTGTTCGCTATCTCTCAGTCTATCCATCCCGTGGGTTAGCTGAAGCCGGCAGAGCGGGTCTAGAGCACCCGCGGTTGGGCGTGTGCCGTGCCTCTAATCGAACACGGAGAGAAGGCATAGTGTTCCTGTTGTATATGGCCTAATCGACCGGTGCCGCGGCGAATGAGGCAATCTCCTCAGCTTCAATGACGCGGGCCAGTGCGAGCAGCGCCAGGTCTGATCCCGGAGGCCCGATCACCTGGGCGCTGACCGGCGGGCTTCCGGTCCCGGCCAGCGGGAGGGCTACCGCCGGCAGGAGCGCGTGGTTCACGATTGAGGTGAACCATGACAAGACCTTCCGATATTGAACACCGTCGATCAGGTCGACGCCGATTGTCTTCCGCATCGACGGAACGGTGGGAGTAATCAGCAAATCGACTGTGGCCAATGCATCGGCAAACCGGGAACGGATCATCGCCTGCCATTGCCTTCCCTGATCCGCCTGGTCGTCGCTGACGGAGCTCGCCTCATCGAGCCGTTGGGCAACATCCTCACCGTACGGCTGTTTACTGGCGCTGAAATCGCGGTGTGCGGCGATCACTTCTGGTGCGATGGCAAAGCCGATCTTGCGAGTTGGGATGACATCAGGCAGGTGAATCGGGTTGACTTGATGGCCCATCAACCGGATAGCCTCGATGGCGTTGCGAAAAGCGACATCAACCTCGGTCGACAGTGGCCCCTCGTCGTACCATGGCTGTGGGATTCCGAAGCGAAGGGACTGCATTTCGGGAATGGGTGCTGACTCGCGCGCCATCGCCCGATATGCAGCCTCGAGTCCAACCGTCGAGCTGGCGATAGGGCCGACGGTGTCGATGGATGGAACGAGCGGGAACACACCCTCCAGGGGAATTGCGCCGTAGGTGACTTTGAGGCCGAAGCATCCGCACAGGGCGGCAGGCACCCGGACCGACCCTCCCGTGTCCGTTCCGATGGCAACAGGGACAATGCCAGCGGCCACAGCCGCCGCCGACCCCCCCGACGATCCGCCGACCGATGTGTCGGGATCCCACGGGTTTCGCACCGGTCCGAAATGCGGGTTTTCCGAAGAGAACCCGAAGGCGAACTCGTGGAGGCCGGTCCGCCCGATGACTGTCGCCCCGGCCTCCTCGAGCCGGTGCACTGCCGGGGCCGTGTGGTCCGCGGTTTTCCGATAGAACGCGGATCCGCATGTCGTCACCCTTCCGGCCTGATCGATCAGGTCTTTGACCCCGATCGGCACTCCAGCGAGGGATCCGGTTCCGGGGTTGAAGGTGGTCGGCTCCTCGATGGAGGTGAATATGTTGAACCGGCTCTGGAGGCGATGAGCGCGTTCGATGGCGCGGCGCACGTCTGAGTTATCGGTGCTCACCAGCCAAAGGTACCTCGATGGTGCGGCTCAGGCTCAGCCGGGAGGTGTGAGAGTGACTCCGGCCGATCCCGGAACGAGAGAGATCCAGATCTTCCCGGGGGGTATCGGGATCACATTCCCGGCCTCGTCGGTGAGGGTGAACCAATCCGTCTCCGTCTCGCGCTCCCAGGTCCCTTCGACGACCTGGCCGTCGGCGAACACATATGCCGTGCCGGTTCCGGTGGTCCTCGAGGACGGGAGACCCTTGCCACCTCCGGGAGGAGAAGCCGTGTACTGCTCGACGTTGAGCGCCACCATCACCGGCACCCCGATGCGCCCGAGCGTCCCATCCTCGTCCTGATAGTTGGACTCGCTGCCACTCGCTGTCCGAAGCCACAAACCCTCGGTCTCATCCCATTCCCAGGTGACGGCGTTGCCGGCGAAGGTCATGCGGACTGATTCGATTTCGGTCCCGCCCGAGGGAAGATCGCCGAATTCCCAGATCGGGCCTTCCAGAGCGTCGTCGGGATGCCCGCGGTCGTCGGCATACTCTCTGAGGAGATTGGTGTCGACGTAGAGATTGTGGGGTGCAGATCTCGAGCCAACCCGGAAGGTTGCGGGGCGGACCTCTCCGGTCAGGTGGATCCCCTTACTCCGGATCAGCGACTGGACCCACGACTGTGCGCCCGAGATGGAAAACGTCGGCTCACCGAAAGCGGGGAGCAGCCCGGCATCGGTTGGTCGGCCCGATCGCATCGGGCCCAGATAGTCACTGTCACTCTGCTGCCACAGGGTCATGAAACGGGTTACACCCTCCACCACCACCTCGATCACGACATCGGCATTGTTCAACCCCGACTGGGGTCGAGCGTTGGGGTGGTTGTCGATCTTCACCGCCAGCACCCGCCGGTCGAGCAACTCGGGATCGTCCACCGGTAGTCCGTTGACGGGCGAGGTCTCGCGGTCACCGGCCGTAGTTGTCGGGGCGGTCGTGGTGGTCGCCTCCGATGTTGTTGTGGTCTCAGATGTTGATGTGGTTGATGAAGTTGTAGTTTCTTCCGCGTCGGATCCCGAGCAAGCCGAGAGGAACAATCCGAGCGCAGTCAGAACGACTAAGGGTTTGCGCATTGGCGGGATGTTATAGGCAACCCGCTTTAACCGACAGTTATCCCGCCGGTCACCTCCAGGTGGGGGAGGGCCGTGTCGGGCTGGTCGACCGACAAAGCGAACTCGATACCGTTGCTTGTCGAGCGGAGGATGTAGATGGCCTCGATGTTCACTCCGGCGTCGGCAAGGAGACGGGTCATGTTGGCCAGCTCGCCCGGCCGGTGGGGAAGTTGGACCGACAGCACGCGGTTCTCGTCATAGCGCAAATCGGCTTCTCCGAGGACCCGACGTGTGGTGGCAGCGTCATCAACGATCAGGCGCACCGAGCTGTCGCCATCATGGGCGTATGCGGTGAGAGCTTCGATGTTGACTCCGAACGCAGCAAGAGCTTCGGCCAAGGACGCGAGACGTCCCGGGCGGTTCTCCATCTCCACTACGAATTCGGTCATGATGTCAGCCTACGCCGATTCGCCCGTCGCGTGCACGAGATGGCCTCAACCCGGTTCGACGCGTCCCCGTTTGCTGAGATACGCATGCCAGATGAGTCGCGCCGCCACGGCCCTGATCGGACGCCACGGTCGGGATAGGATCTCCAGTTCATCCGGATCAGGAGCGCCTTTCATCGAGAGAACCTCGCCGGTGCCGACCTGGAGGGCGCGGTCCGTCGCTGGGAATATGTCCGTCCGGCCCTCGGCGGAGAGAAGATATGCCTCCGCAGTCCAGCGGCCGATTCCCTTGATCTCCTGGAGGCGGGCCGACGCCTCGGCAAAGTCGAGGGATGGCAGCTGTTCGAGATCAAGGTCGCCTTCGCTAATCGAGCGGGCGAGGCCGATCACATAGCCCGCCTTCTGGCGGGTGAACCCGACTCCGTTGAGGTCCGAGGCGTTGATGCGGGAGATACTCTCCGGGGTCACCTCACCTACGAGCTGGGCCAGCCGTCTGTAGACGGAGGCACCGGCCTCGAGCGAGACCTGCTGCTCGACGATCAGGAGGACCAGAGTCGCGAAGCCGCGTCGTCTGCGCCAGAATGCGGGCTCGCCGTATCTCTCGATTGTCCGCGCCAGGGCTGCATCCTCGCGGGCAAGCAATTGGACGCCGAGGGCGAACGTTTCCTCGTCGAGCGTGGTGACCATCGGAAGGAGGGAGTTTCGGTTCACCAATCCGAAGGTGCGGGAGTCGACGGCGCCGGTCGCGACGTTGTCCGATAGCACCCATGCCTCGTCGCCGGAGAGGGTGTAGAGGCCTTTGTCGGTGATGACCGTGTCGCCCGCGACCGCGGCCAATCTCTTGACGAGCCAGAAGTTCTTGCGCCTGGGGTGGTGCAGCGCGACGATGTTTCCCCGTTCGGCTAAACGGGTAGAGATGGCCACGAACTCGTCCCCGGGGACAAGGGTGGGAGTCATCGACTCCTCCCTGACATTGAAACGTTGCATCGCCATATACCGGAGAGGAGTATGGTCAGATGCAAACCACTTAAAGGAGAAGCGTTGCGACAGCTAACCACCGCACATGCCCACTGTGACCTCTACTGCGGGGTTTACGACCCTGCTCAGGCGAAAATCGAAGCCTTGTCTGTGTTGAAGATCGCGCAGAAATACCACGAATCCGATGACGACGTATTCAAGGCCCGGGCGATCCAGCTAAAAGAGGAGCGCGCCGAATTGGCCAAGCACCACTTGATGGTGCTCTGGGCAGACTTCTTCACGGCCGACCACCGGAGCGAGTTCCCTGACCTCGATGATCTCTTCTGGCGGGCGATCCACCAGGCGGGGGATGCGAAGAAGTCGATGGACCCAGCGGAGGGCCAGAAGCTCATCGATCTAATCGATGAGGTGGCAGAGATCTTCTGGAAGACCGAGAAGGCAAAGAGCATGGGGGTCTACCCCGTCTAGGCGTCCTTCGGGGAATCATCTGAAGGCCGCTCGTCCTCCCCGCGGAGGCGGGCGGTCTTCTCTTTTGTCCAGTCGACAACTTTTGATGCCCACTCGAACTCGCTGGAGACGACGGTAAGGCCGACGAAGATGGTCAGCAGGCCGGGTCCGGGAAGCACCAGCAAGGGCACGCCGAGAAGTATGAGCCCGCTCCCTGCGGCGATCCGGGTGGTTCGTCTCAAGGGGCTCGGTCTCATAACTCTAGATTACGGATTGGCGGGGACAGTGTGAATAGGGCTCACCCTGATCTGACCCCTGAGATGACGAGGTGGTTTCAGTCGTCGAGGACTTCGCGTTCGAGCTTGGTGAACAGGGGTGAAATCTCGCCCAGCTCGGTTCCTCCAGGCACTTCGGGTCGGGCCCAGTTGGCGGGTGTGGGCGGCAAGCCCAGGGTTCTGCCCAGGGTTTCCGTGGCTTCTGGGATGAAAGGCGCGAGGGCAACCCGGATTCCGCTGATGGCCTGAATCGCGGACCACAGAATGCTTCCTGCCCGTTCCACATTGTCGTTGAGGACTTTCCACGGCTCCTGTGCGTTTAGGTACGCGTTTACCTCCGTGGCCGCATGCATCGCGACCCGGAGGGCGGCGCGTAGCTCTACTGCATTGAGCAATGCCCCCGTCTCGACCAGAGCAGCATCGGTGGCTTCGATCAGTTGTCTGTCGACTGTCTCGATGTTGCCTCGGTCAGGCACTTTTTCTTCGAAGTTCCGGGCCGCGATCGTCAACACCCGGTTGATAAGGTTCCCCCAGGTGGCGACGAGCTCTTCGTTGACCCGCCTGATGATCTCGCCATCGCTGAGGTCGGTGTCGTTCTGTTCGGGAAGTACCGACGCCACCGCATATCTGACCGCGTCGGTCTCGAGCCGATCGAGGTACCAGCCTATGGAACGCCCCACCCCGCGGCTGCTCGAGGCTTTCTCCGCACCGAATGTCACGTACTGGTTTGCCGGGACGTCGGTGGGCAGATTCAGTCCCCCATAGCCCATGAGCATGGCGGGCCAGATGACAGTGTGGAAAGGGATGTTGTCTTTGCCGACGATGTAATACGACTCGGCGGAGGGATCGGTCCACCACCGCTTCCAAGCATCCGGGGTTCCCTGCATCGCCGCCCACTCCTTCGACGCCGAGAGATAGCCGATTACGGCGTCGAACCATACGTAGATCCGCTTACCGGGACCGAGATCGTCGACCGGCAGTTCAACACCCCAGTTGATGTCCCGGGTGATGGCGCGGTCCGGGAGCCCTTCCTCGATCATCCCCAGGGCCCAGTTCTTCACATGCTTGCGCCAGCCAGTCCGGCTTTCCAGCCACTCCTTCAGTGGCTCGGTAAGTTTCGAAAGCATCAGGAAGTAATGGTCGGTATCGCGTAGGACCGGGGAGGAGCCAGATAGCTTGCTGACTGGATCGATCAGGTCGGTTGGGTCGAGTGTCCGGCCGCAGTTGTCGCATTGGTCCCCGCGGGCCCCTTTGTAATCGCAGTGCGGACAGGTTCCCTCAACGTACCGGTCGGGAAGGAACCTGCCGGCTTCTTCGTCATAGAACTGGCTCGTCGTTCGTTTCTCGAGCAACCCGTTTTCGAGGAGTCTGAGGAACATGTCCTGAGTGACTGCGGCGTGGTTCTCGGTGCCCGTCGATGTGTAGAGATCCCACGAAATCCCGAGCCGTTTCCAGTTGTCGAGGAATTCCGCGTGGTAGCGGTCCACGATCACCTGGGGCTCGACGCCCTCGTCGTCCGCCCGCACCGTTATCGGCGTGCCATGCACGTCGCTTCCGGAGACCATCAGCACGTCATTGCCCACGATTCGGTGATATCGGGCGAAGATATCGGCCGGCAGGTAGGCGCCGGCGAGGTGTCCGAGGTGACGGGGACCGCTGGCATACGGCCAGCCCACGGCCACAAGTATTCGTCTTGTCATGTCGGACGGAGGGTAATCAGTTGTGGATCGAGTCTCGCGGGGTCACGCCGCCGACTGTGCTCCAGGAGCAGGGACGTAACGGGCAATCCTCTCGGACAGATACACGCCAGCGATGATGAGTAGTGCTCCCAAAACCATGATCCCGGTGAAGGCCTCGCCGAGGAAGATCAGGGCGCCGATCGTGCCGATGACCGGGACCGTGTAACCGGTTATCGCCAGCCTGCTGGCGGGGTTGATCTCGGCGGCGAAGAGAAATGAAGCGAAGGGGAGAGCGGTGCCCACGACCCCACTTGCAGCGAGCAACCACCAGAGGTTTGCATCGATAGGGCTCGACCGGCCACCACCGACGACTGCCAGCCCGATGAGCAGGGCCAGTAGCCCGAAGGCGAATTGCGGTAGAACCAGTCGGGCCGGTGAGATCTCCACAGTGTACCTGCGGGACACTGCCCCGCCGACACCGGCAACGGTCACTCCGGCAAATGTCAGGCCGACGCCGGTCAACAGTGCGGAAAGGGAAGAGACAACCTCGACCCCGCCGCCCACCAACAAGGCGACGCCAGTCAGCGAGATGAGAAACCCGGGCAGGATGTGGGGGCGAAATCGCTCCCCGGGCACGACGAAGTGCGCGGCTGTCACGGTGGCGATCGGGATGAGCGAGATCAGAAGGCTTCCCATCGTCGCCGGTATGTACTCGAGCCCTTTTGTCATCAGGACGGTGGGGATCGACATGTTGAGAATGCCCAGGACCGCACCCAGCTTCCACGTCCGCCGCTCGGGGCGATGGAGCCGGCCGGTTGCAGCGAGGAAGACAACCAGCGACACGAGCCCGATCAGATATCGGATCGGAAGGAATCTGAAGGTGTCGAGACCGGAATTGAGCACTGCTTTGCTCAAAACGTTTGAGGCACCCCACCCAAGAGTGGCGAGGAGGAGTGGGGTCCATGGGTTCATGAGCCGAATGAGGCTACAACCCCTGACCAATGACCCCTAAATAGATTGGCCGGGTTCGCCGATAGTCTGGTCACCATGCGTTTCAAACTCGCAGCGACGGCCGCCGCTCTCGGCCTCGTCTTGGCCGCATGCGGTGGCCCCGACACGGAGGGATCGACCTCGACGAGCTCCGATCCTGCAGACGCCACGACCACAACCGTTGAAAAATCTTCTGCAGCAGAGGAGATCCTCCTCAGCTACACCCTGGCTGCTGGAGACACCTTCGTGTACGACGTCACTATCACCCAGGACATCGCGATGGAAACCACTGGTGAAGGGTCGTCTTTCGGGGATGAGGAGCTTCCCGGGGAGGCATCTGTGGCGGTGACCGGCACCGGGACGTTTACCTTCGATGTCGCTGATGGCCCCGAGCCCGGCACGTACTCGATCACCATCACCAGCGACCTGACGGATGTCACAGCAAGTGGCATTGTCGATGGCGAGTCGATTGACTCTGCCGAGACACCCGAGTTCGCTGACATAGAGCCGGTTTCGGTCACGGTCATTGTCGACAAGCAGGGCAACATAATCCCTGCATCGGCCAACGCCGAAGATCCTCTTGCGGGGCTCCTTGGCGGACTCACCGAGATGGGACCTGGTTCAGTGCCGGGGACCGAACTCGGCCAGTTCTTCGGACCTCCCTTTCCGGACGATGAAGTGGCGGTCGGCGACACGTGGTCAGACAGTTTCGAGACACCGGGATTCGGCACCGAGCCCTTCTCCACGTCGATCAGCAGCACGGTGAGCGGCACAGACACAGTCGAGGGGTTTGATGTGCTGGTTGTCGAGAGTGAGGTCGCGGTGGATCCCTTCGAGTTCGATCTCGGTGAGTTCTTCGTCGGTCTCTTCGCCGGCTTCGCTCCCGACGACGCCACGGCCGAGGAACTGGCGGAGTTCGACAATCTTGTGGAGAACCTCCGGTTTGTGATGTCTTTTGACGACAATCGCTCCGAGTCGACCACTTACTTCGATGCGGCGGCCGGGATCACCCGTCAATTCGAAGTGACCTCGACGAGTCGGATCGGGATGGATGTGAATTTTCCCGATGAGGCGACGGGTGAGCTCTCCGGCTTCGTGATGAATATGACGATCGACCAAACGGTGAGTCACCAACTTGTCGAAGGTCCGTCGGCCTGAATCCTCTCCCGATCTCGGGTCAACTGCTTCGGGGCGATAGGATTGGATGGTGACTCTCGCCGCCCAACGAAGCTCCATCCTGCCTGACCGCATCTCCACACCGACGTTGCGGACCTTCCTCCGTAGTGTCCCCTCCGTCGACGATGTCGGGGCACAGGAGAGGGTCGCAGCCCTCTCCACCCGGTCGATAAAGCGCGAGTCGAAACTCGACGCCCTGAATCTCATCATCCGGATGACAGATCTCACCACGCTCGAGGGTCAGGACACAGCGGGGAAGATCGCACAAATGTCTGCGAAGGCAATACGCCCCGATCCTCTCGATCCTGAAATTCCGTCCACCGCAGCCGTGTGCGTGTATCCCAACATGGTCCCGTACGCAGTTCAGGCAACTGAAGAGTCTTCGGTCAAAGTCGCGAGCGTCGCCACCTACTTTCCGAGCGGGCTCGGCGATACCGACCTCAAGGTTGAAGAGACGAGCCGGGTGGTCACCGAAGGCGCCGACGAGGTCGACATGGTCATCGACCGCGGTGCCTTCCTCTCCGGCGAGTACTTCAAGGTCTTCGACGAGATCAGGCGGGTCAAAGACGCCTGTGGCGACGCCCACCTCAAGGTGATTCTCGAGACGGGCGAGCTCGGCAACCTCGACAATGTGCGCCGGGCCTCCATGCTTGCGATGGCTGCCGGTGGAGACTTCATCAAGACCTCTACAGGCAAGATCCAGCCTGCGGCCACCTTGCCCGTGACCTTGATCATGCTCGAGGCGATCCGCGACTTCTACGAAGCGACGGGAGTCATGGTCGGGATGAAACCCGCCGGCGGGATACGAACGTCAAAGGACGCGATCAAGTACCTCGTCGTCCTCAACGAGACGCTGGGCACCGAGTGGATGACACCCGACTGGTTTCGCTTCGGGGCATCGTCGCTCCTGAACGATGTACTGATGCAGATCCGATGGCTCAAGACCGGTCGCTACTGGTCAGCCGACTACTTCACCAAGGACTAGTGGTGTGTCGCTCAAATAATGATGGCGTCTCTCCGGCCCTCGTCGCCCCTGGCTGCGTCCAAAATGCTCACCGCAGCTCCCCGGCTGCGACTGCGCTTTTCTCCTTGCCAGTTGACGCCGATGACTCGGAGACACGCGCACACTATTTACGCGACAGACCACCGTGCCGCCGGGGAGGTACTCTCTCCCCGGCATGCAGACTCGTTGGCTTCTCGTTGCTTCAGCTGTCCTCGCGGTGGTGATAATCGCGGCAGGGGTGGCATGGATGATGGCGTTCCTGCTGTGACCGAGCGATTCGAAATAACTACCACAGATGGTGAAACGCTCGAGGCCCGCTGGGATTCCCCCGACGAGCCCCGATTCACGACGGTGTTCTGCCACCCGAGTCCCGTCGATGGCGGTTCGATGATGGCGCCGCTGATGATCGCAGTGACTCAGAAGCTCGTCACCAGGGGCCATGCGGTCCTCCGCTTCAACTTCCGCAGTGTCGGGGCGAGCACCGGTGATTACGGAGGCGGCGAGGCAGAGCTCATCGATGTCGAAGCTGCGATTTCGGTCGCCAGGGATCGGTCGAATTCGGTGGGCATCGCCGGATGGTCTTTCGGTGCCGCAGTCGCGATGAACTGGCTGATCGAGAACGAATCCGAAATCCCCTATGCCGGTATCGCTCCGCCCACGAAGCTGATCAATGGCACGCCTCCGAAAGGCACGCGCCGGATCATCCTCGGCAGCCGCGAGCAGGTGATCGACCCCGAAGCCCTCAAGTCATTCGCCATCGACAACGGCATCGACCTGGTCATCACCCCCGGTGACCACTTCTTCCACGGGAGAGGAAAACGAATCGGCGACCTGGTCGGCGAAGCATTGGAAGAGGACGCTACCCAGTAGTTCGGCCTCCCTATGCCGGGTTAAAGTTCCGGTTTCTTGCTTCCTCTTCGGTGTCGGGGCCGAACGCCTGGACCAGCTTGGACGAGACCAGGTTGTCGGAGTCGATGCGTGCCTGTAGGGCTTCGGTCTGGTCGGCGTCGTCGGTGTCGTACACGGTCATCGTGTCCCTGACTCCGACGAAGCGGAACTCCTCGAAGCGCTTGACCCTGCTCACTCTTCGGAGTCGGAGTCTTCGGCGGTCTCTTCTGGATCGTCGACGATGCCGGTCTTCACCTCGGACGAGCACATCGGGCATACCACCCTGGCGACCTCACCCACATGGAACTCGAAACCGCACTCGGGACATTTGATCTTGGGAACCGTCCGCTCCGGCGGCGGTGGAGGCGGTGCCTGTTGACCACCCTGCGCTCCCGGCGCTGCCGGGTAACCACCCGGCGCTGCCGGAGGTGGGGCCCCGCCCTGATCCCGGATCATGTTCACCGACCCGCAAGCAGGGCACGAGTAGCGCCCCGGACCTGGAGCATCGAATTGGGTACGGCAAGCGCCGCATCGCACCATCATTCCTGTCTACCTCCATCAGGGTCGACGGCCTCGCCGACCGCCCCGATTCTCGTCAAATAGTCTGCTTCATATCGAAGCACATCTGCAACATCATCGGAAGTGTACGTCACCCCGTGCTTCTCCTCGATCTGGCCGACGATGAACTCAACCGAAGTCTCGTGGCCCCCGGCCACCGTTTCCACCGGGTTCTTCCGGTCCTTCTGTCCCAGCCCCTGGAGATAGAAGACCTCCCACTCGATGATCCGCCTGATATCGGTGCGTTTCAATCCGGTCTTGCCCTCGGCAGCCAGTCCCGCCTCTATGTGCTTGACCGCGTCCTCGATCACATAGGTGAGCGGCTCGTACCCGGGGCGGCGAGTCGACTCCTGCCAGACCACCAGGGCAGCAATCACCAGAAACAGGCCCACCAGGAGGCCGATGAAGACGATGAGGGCGAGACCGGTCACTTGCGAAGGCTACTCAACGCTTCCCGGCGATCTGCCGTCGAAATCAGAATGCGGCGACGGGCAGGT
>DATKCM010000092.1:0-10324 GCA_035513195.1 Acidimicrobiia bacterium
CCACCATTCCAGATGAAATCCCTCAAGCGTGGGGTCCAAGTCAACAAAAGCCTGCGCGTTGTCCCGACGTTGGACCACACGACCCGTCAACCGGCTACTGCCGCCTCCTCGTCGTCATAGAGACTGATCGCCTCATCGAGACGGGTCAGCGAGAAAATCTGGCGGTAGTGGTCACTCAAGCCATAAGCGCGCAGGTCGTGTCCCGCCCGCTGAGCGCGGATCAGGGTCGTCACCAACAGGCCTATCCCGCCGCTGTTCATGTAATCCAGACCCTCGAAGTTGAGGATCACGGCCTCGGCGCCAGCGCCTGCTTTTGCGTGCGCGTTTGTGATCTGATCCTCGCAGGCGGCAGTGACCTCTCCGCTGATGTCGATAACACGCACCCCGTCGCTCACCTGGCGAATATCCACTTTCAAGTTGTTCGCAGCCATTCCTCTCCTCCTAGCTCCAGGAAGGAGCCTTCTCGTAGATCTGCATGAAGTCGGAGAGACGGGTGATCCGGAACACTTCCCGATAGTGGTCGGTCAGCCCTACCGCCCCTACCTCTTGTCCTTCGGCGCGTGCCATCGCCAGAATGCCGACGAGGACCGCGATACCGCTTGAGTTGATGTAGTCCACCTCGTTGAAGTCGAGGATGATCTGCCCATTACCCCCGGAGGCTTCCTCATAAGCGTTCTCCATCGGGTTTTTGGCGTTTTTGTCGACGGTTCCGGACAGGGCAATCACCGAGCCGCTGTCCTTCCTGACCACTCTGGCTGTGAGTTCTTTGCCTGGCATCAGATCTCTCCTTCCCGGTTCATGACCAGTTCGACGACGTGGGACCCGTTGTCTGTGGACCTTCTGACCTCGTCGACCATCTGGGAAACGAGGAAGAGGCCCCAGCCCCTCGGGGTCTGCTCACCTGCGAGCTTGGCCTCGATATCGGGGGTCTCGGCATCTGGGATCTCGGTGTCACCGCCCTGATCGCTGACCCGTACCGTCAGGAACGACACGGTCGTCGACACCTCTACTCCGACGTCGAGAGCCGGATCGTTCTGGTTACCGTGCTCGATGGCGTTCATCACCGTCTCCCCTACCGCGGTCTTGAGACGCTCGAGCCGACTCGGACTGAGGCCGAGTGGTGCCACTGCCTCGAGCACGGTGTCGATGGCCAGCCGCTCGTTGCCCTCGACACTCGGAAGCCGGAACGAGACCAGCCGCTTCACGTCGGGATGGTCGCCGAAGGCAGAAGCAGACTTCTCAGCCGATGCGGTTCGACGCACCACGACCAGGGTGATGTCGTCCTCCTGCTCGGTACCTGGACCGCTCCACTTCTCGAGATCGCCGACCAGCGAAGCGACGAGATCGTCATTTTTGGTCTTCTTGGCCACCTGTCCCATCAGTCGAGCAAATCCGTACATCTCGCCTTCGGCGTTGTGCGCTTCGGTGATGCCATCGGAGGTGAGCACCATGACATCACCATGTTCCAGGCGGTAGGTCTTCTCCTCGTAATCCATCCGGGCCATGAGCCCGAGAGGCATTCCCGTGGCGCGCAACTCGACGACGCCGTCCGAAGTCCTCACATAGGGAAGATTGTGTCCGGCGTTGGCGAACACCACGTCCCCGGCTGCCGTGTCGACGATGGCGTAGAGACAGGTGACGAACATGCCCGGGGGGATCTGGGGAACGAGATTGTCATTCACCTCGGCGAGGACTGCCGCCGGCGTTTCATTCCCCTGGGCGGCGCCTCGCAGCATCGAACGGCATGTGGCCATCACCAGCGCCGCGGGAACGCCCTTGTCAGTGACGTCGCCAATGACCACTCCTAGTCGTCCGTCACTTAGCTCAATGAAGTCGTAGAAGTCACCTCCTACTGCACGGGCGGGGCGATAGAAAGCATCAACGCCCCACCCTGCGATGGCGGGAAGTTCCTTCGGGAGCAGGGTCTGTTGAATGAGAGCGGCGACCTTGAGCTCCTGTTCGATGCGCTCCCGCTCCTTCGCCTCGGCCTGCTGCTCTCGAACCAGCTGCGCCACCTTCATCGCCGGGGCTACCTGGGAGGCCAGGCTGCCGAGAAGACGGCGATCGTCGCTCGAATAGGGCTGATCGGACAGACGCGTGCCGAGATAGAGAGCTCCCAACAGCTCACCCTGGCCGATGAGCGGTACCACCAGCTCGACACCGGCAGCGCGCAGATGGGTGATCGTCTCTGACTCGGCCTCTACCGAAGCCATTTCAACCGGCCCTCCTGCCGTTAACAGGACCGACTCCAGGGGATCGCCTTGGGGTATCTCGACGGGGTCGATGAGTCTCGTCTGCGGCGCTAGCTCCGGTGCCGGAGTCTCCTCGAGCCTCTCGCCGCGTCGACGTCGTCTCAACTGCGCCATGTTGTTCCTCCCGTCGAATCGGACAGTTGCAGTCTCATGCAGTCACCGCCGGTCGCTCGGAACTGCGGTGTTGGAGATCAAGGTCGCATCGAGGTGTTTCGCCATCGCCACGGCGCCTTTTTGCATCACACGCTGATGGGCCCAGACGAAGACTGGCCGAGCCAGGGGGGCGAACAAGTTCATCCAGGTCTTGGTGGTGGAGACACTCCACACAAAGCGAACCTGCGTGCGATTTTCGTCACCTTCCAACAGGTATGTGCCGGTGCCGACGACGTCACCCCGCACCAAGGCGTGGATTCGGCTAGGGCGTTGGATCTCGACGGTCGTGGTCACGAATCTCATCGAATAGAGGAGCGGGCTGCGCAGGGTGTAGGCGGCACGAGATCCGACACCGTCCTCATCGCCTTCCTCGAGCAGCTGGGATACCTTCACCGACGGCCACCACGTGGAAAAGTCCTCAGGGTGACATGCCAATTCGAATACCCGGCCGACCGCAGCGGTCAACGCCCATTCGCTCTGGAACTTGTAATAGGCCATTAAGTCCTGACTTCCTCGCATCTAGGAGAATGGTAGAGAGCCGCTACGGGAGCGTTACGACAGAAGGTAGGGGGTGATCCTCGAGAAGCTTCGTGACCACGAGTTGGGAGGATTGCCTGCTCGCGACCATCAACGCTTGCCACGCCGCACCCGTCACCAAACGCGTCAATCACGAGTCGAGTCCGGTTCGGGCGGCCCGCCAAGGGAGAATGCCAACTCTCGCTCGTTGATGGCGCGTTCGGTGCTTCCCGTCGCCTCCAGGGCCTCTGCTCGGGCCGATCTGGCACGGCGCGCGAGGGATGAGACGGGCGTACGCTGCAGCGCGCACGTAGCTCTCTCCCAGGCCTCGACGTATCGGCCAACCGCCATGTAGGCCTCCGCAAGCGCAACTTGCCCCCGAGCCAGGATGTCGTCCAAACCGAGATCGAAGGCGAGCCGCTCCGCATCCTCGAGCAGCTCTCTCGCCTCTTCATCCCGACCCTGTGTCATCCGGAGTTCCCCCAGGTTTATCGTTGCCTCGGCGACCCCCTGGGGCGACCGGGCACCGCGCCAGTTCCGCAGGGCCTCGGTAAATCGCTGGTCGGCCGAGTCGAGCATTCCCAATGCATGCTCGACCTGCCCGAGAGAGTTGATGGTGGCGGCTGCCCGAACTACGTCGCCCGCTTGAGAACGTGCGTCGGCCGCCCGTTGGTATAGCCACGCCGCTTCGGCCAACCGTCCACTGCGGTGGGCATCGGCCGCGAGGTCATGCAGCGCCGTTCCCTGGGCAGCCAGGTCGCCCAGCTCGGCGAAGATTGGCAACGCCGCATCCCGGTAGTACTGGGCGCGCTCGAAGTCCCCGGCTGCCGCATGGATTCGGTCGAGGAGATGAAGGCCACGCGCTTGCAGCCGTCGGTCTCCGGCTGCCTCCGCAGAGGAAACCGCGGCCTCGGCGTTGTGTTGTGCCTCGTCGAATCGGCCCTGCAGGAGCCGCGTGGATGCGTAGCCGGCGTGGAGCGCAGCTCGGGCGCGGTCCACGCCGGGCGCATCGACGTCGTCGAGACGGGTGAGGGAGGTTGCGAACAACCTCAATGCCTGCGGGTAGCGCCCGGCGCCTTCGTGCACCGAAGCGCGGAGGGCCTCCAGCTCGAGTTGTTCGATCGGGTCTTTTGCCTTGGCGATGGCCACTCGCAACGCATCCAAGGCATGATCCGCCACCCCTGCCCGTGCCCAAACCCGGGCGGCGTCTTCGGCCACCCGGCTCACTTCGTGGTCGTCGATATCGTCGATGTTCTCCGCCGCTCTCAATGCCAGCTCGTAGAGCTCGCCGGCCACTGCGTTGGCTGCCGCGTCTCTGGCTCGATCGGCGGCCCGACGGGCTGCTTGCCAGGCCTCCTGCCAACGCTCTGCTGCGAGCAGGTGGAAGGGAAGCTGATCCCGTCTCGCCTGGCCCAGGGCGTCGGCCACTCGCCCGTGGAGCTCGCGACGGGCCCGGTAGGGGAGACCGTCGTAGGCGACCTGGCGAACCAGCGGATTGGCGAAAGCGACCTCCTCTCCCCCAACTTCGACGAAGCCACTGAGACGGCGCCATAGGTCGTCGTCGTCCGGCGCGACTCCTCGGTCGCCCAGTACCGATTCGACGAGCCCGAGATCGAAGCGCTCTCCGAGAACAGCCAGGTGGCGAAGGGCACTCCGATCGGGTGGCGACAGAGCGTCGATGCGCACCGCGACGATGTCCTCTACCGAATGCGGTATCTCCGTCCCGGCATGGGCCAGCATCTCCGAGAGAAACAGAGGGTTCCCGGCTGCCCTGTCCACTATCTCGGGGAGGAGATGGGGTGGCACCGGCGATTTCTCCGCCATCCGACGGGCGAGCTCGGAGGCTCGGGTGTGGTCGAGGGGGTGAAGGTCGATGACTGTCGCTTGATACCCACGCCCGTGGTGTAATCCCACGTTCCCGGGCGTCCTCGTGATCAAGACCAGCCAGCGATGATCATCGATACGGCCCAGTAGCTCCGAGATGAGCTCCGCCGAGGCGTCGTCCATATGCTCGGCATCCTCGATTGACATCACTGCCGGCAGTCGGCCTATCGCCTCCATCAGGTCTGCGACCACCTGTTGCGCCTTTACCCGACGGAACCGAGGATCCACTTTGCTCGACTCTTCCGTGGTCGCGACCTCGGCGTCGACGATCACCGCGAGCAGAGGGAGCCAGGGCAGGAGATCCGGAGCATGTTCCTCCACGATGGCCTTGAGACGCGTTCCGGCTCCAATCGCCGTCGCGTCCCGCTCGATGCCCATTAACCAACGCACCAGTAGGCGCGCCGTCCGATAGGGGGTGGTCCGCCCGAAAGGATCACATGCCGCAGTCACCCAACTCGCATCTCCTGTCGACGAGCGGAATTCGGCCACGAGGCGCGACTTCCCAACGCCCTGCTCGCCCAGGATCTCCACCACACGACCCCTTCCGGAGAGGGCC
The DNA here is from genome assembly GCA_035513195.1 of Acidimicrobiia bacterium. Classification (GTDB taxonomy): domain Bacteria; phylum Actinomycetota; class Acidimicrobiia; order Spongiisociales; family ZC4RG35; genus MA-ANB-1. Next base: position 5,362 of record DATKCM010000092.1, read on the forward strand.
GATTCGAGGGAATTCCGGAGCAGGGCCAGCTCGCCGTCCCGGCCGACGAACGGTCCCGTCGAGACCGACCGGGGCTCGGGGGAGGCTCCGAGGGCTTCGATCGCCATTGCCTCCACGGCACGCCGCTTCCCCTTCACTTCGAAGGGAGGGACCTCCCGGCCTACGAAGCGATCGTTGGCGGCGTCGATCGAGGATGCAGTGACCAGAATCTGGCCCCAGGCCGCCTGGGCCATGACGCGGGCGGCAAGGTTGGTGGTGTCACCCATCGTGACATATGCCCGTCGACGCGGGGGCCCAACCGGGCCGGCGAAGACATGCCCAGAGTTGATCCCCATCCGCGCCTTGAGGGGACTCGAATCAGCCAGCAGTTGGGTGGCGAGATGCATCATCCGGCTGGCGTGGTCGCCGTCTCCCGCATCAGGCGCCCCGCTCGTCATCATGAAGACCACTCCGTCCTGACTGAGATCACAGGAGCTGAGCAGGACCCGGTGCGCGTCGAGGAGGTTCATGAGGTGCCTCACAAACCGCTGCATCTCGTCAAAGACTGCTCCTTCGCCACGTTGCTCCAGCATTAGATCGATACCACCCACCTGGCAGAATCCGATAGTCACCCGCCGATGTTCAAAGGCGATGTCTGCTCCGAGCCGGTCACGTAGGAGGGGTGAGACGAAAAGGTCGGGCCGTCGTGTGTGGGACGACTCATCCGGGACCACCTCGGAGACGCCGGCCACCTCGCGGATCAGGACCCCTGTCTCCCTCTCACCTCTCGCCTTGAGCCTGTCACCCAGGTGGGTGGCCGTCTCGTGGCTGACCAACACTTCGCCGGCACTCGCCGCCTCCTCGGTAAGCACGGTGCGGGAGGCAGCTTCACCGAGGATCAAGAGGTCGACGTGACCATCGCCGACAGCCATCATGTGAAACCGGCCCGTGTGGATGCCTATCGACATACGGAGACGCACCGATCCTCGTCCGACAGGGATGCTCGCACAGGCCGCGAGGGCCTCTTGCATGGCCAGAGCCGCCGCACACGCCCTACCTGCGTGGTCGGGCCTGTCGAAGAAGATGATCAGGGCATCGCCGGCGAACTTGAGCGCGTCGCCATCTCCGCTGACCGAGAGCAGCGACTGCCACACATCTGAGATGGTGGCGGTTATCTCCTCTGCTCCAGATCTCCCGCGCCGGGCCAACCGCTCGCTGAGCCGCGTGAATCCCGACACGTCGGCGTAGAGGAGGGTGCCTTCGACCACGCGATGGCCGGGCAGCTCACCCACCCAGCCGGCTAGGAGGTTTGGCACGTACGGCTCGAGGCCGCTGGCCACCTCAGTGGGCGCCGACATCGAGGGTCATCCCCTGTCGGGCCACCAAGACATCGGGCTCGGACGCCTCGGCCCATGCTGCTGCCAGCTCGTCGAGTTCGTCGTCGGTCCTGGTGGGATCGTGGTGGAAAAGCAGGACTTTCTGCGCGTTCGCCTCCCGGGCGAGCCGGGTGGCATAGGCGGGCGTAGAGTGCCCGAGCAGCATTTGCGCCGGCCAGTCCCCTCCGACGAACTGGGCATCGTGGATCAACAGATCGACGCCGTCCGCCAGGTCCAGCGCCGCCTCGTGCACGACCCCGTGCCCGTCGGGTCCGGCCCCAATCAGTACAGGGTGATGATCTGAGAGGTAGGCGATCGAAGCGCTGCCGTCGTCGATCCTGTATCCGAAGGTTCGCCCGCCTTTGTGGGGGATCTCCTTGGCTGTCACCTCGTAGCGACCGATCTGGTGGAGTCCTTCCTCCAATGTGAGGAAGGACCACGTGCCTTTCAGCTCGGTTGGGGTGATCGGAAAGTTCGGGGGGCTCATCATTCTCTCCAGCGCCGCCAGGGGGTCCAGGTCCTGAGCCGGGACATAGACGTCGACCCGGGCGTCGTCTCGATCACCCGCTCGGAAGAACGGCAGACCGTGGGTGTGATCCCAGTGCAGATGTCCCAGCACGATCGCTCCCTCGAAGGGGCCGCCCCCGAAGAGCCCGTCGGCAACGCGCAATCCCGTGCCGGCGTCGATGATGAGGTCTGGGCGTCCGTCGATGCCCTCCACCGCGATACACGAGGTGTGACCCCCATATCTCGCGAATTCGATGCCAGGCGACGGAGTCGAGCCCCGGCTCCCGCATACATGGAGCCTCATCCGGGAGTGTCGGCCTCGACGTGATCTTCACGGTGATGAGTCCTCGCCAGAGCGGTGAGGGCTTCCAGGTCTACCTGATCGGCGGACGCCACCGCCACCCGTATCGAGGTTCGGGCGGTCACCGTCGAGGTCCTCTTTCCCCCTTCCAGGATGGCGCGTTCACCCAGGATCGCTCCTGGACCGGCCTCGGCGACCGGCTCGCCGTCGACGTCGATCGCCACGATCCCGTCCAGTATCAGGAACATCTCGTCGCCCTCGTCGCCTTGTCGCAGAAGTACCTCTTCTTCTTCGAGCCGGCGGATCGCAGGACGGGCGCCGCCCTGCATGATCGCCGCCGACATGGTGCGCTCCAGTTCCGTCTCAGCGTCGGCGATGAGCAGCTCGTGCTCGCGGTCACCCCAGGGAGAGTTGTCATCGCTCATATTGTCCGCCCACTCCCGGTAGTCGGCCAGACCTGACTTCTGCACCAACTCGCCGGCATCGTCGTAGAACCAATGTCGGGGGAACGGGCTTGCCCCCACCACCTCGTGTTCCGCCCGCCCGTCGGAGTGGATGGTCAGTGCCAGGGTCGTCCAGACGGTCGGGGCCGTGATCAGAACGTAGGGCGGTCGGCTGATCTTTCGTGGCATCGGCGAGCCGGTGCGGCCTCCAGTGGTCTGCACGAAACGTACCCAACCGCCGTCCCGCTCGGGCTCCTTTCGGATCTCGGGATAGGCCACGGGCTGGAAGGAGAAAGAGCCCACCTTCAGGTCGGCCACGGTCTTGGAGATGAGACCGCCTCCGTCGTAACCGGCGTCGACGATCTCATCTCCCTCGACCTCGATCCAGGCGCCGAGACGGTTGGCAAAGCGGAACTCACTCGCCTGGTGCATGGTCTCGAGGTCGGCGAGTCGATCCGGCGGTGGCGGGTCGTAGTGAGCGATTCCCAAGAGAACGGGAACCTTCATCAGGCTCATCGGCATCGCCTCGGACGGAATCCACGAAACGGATGTGAACGTCGACTGGTGTCGCATGTGCTTCCTCCTCTATCCGGTTTGCCCGATTGTCCAGTCACTGCGCAACGAATCCGTTACGGGAGCCGCTTGGATCATCGTTCCCTGACCCAGACGCCGACCGAGACCGGTTGCATGGTCTCCGACACCACCCCAACCCAGCCGTCAACCACCGCCCCGGGATCGACCCGCTCACGCAACGCCCCGGCGAAACCGGCGATCACCCTCTCGACGTCATACCGGGAACGGTTGAAGCGACGATCCACCATCCCCTGCACCCTCCTCCGTAACGGATTGAACAACCCAGCCACCGCCAGCGTCGACACCGCCACCACCAGCGGGTCATCCGAGGGAAGGAAGAGGGCGAAGACAGTGACCAGACCCAACACCACCAGACCGAGCAACACCAGGACCAGGGCATAGGAAACGGTGCGGGAAACGATCCGATCGATCTCATAGAGCCGATAGCGGAGGATGGCAACCGCCATCGAGGCCATTACAGAGACCGGCACGACGGCCCACAGCGCCGACCCGATGATGTCGTTCTCGATCCAGGGCAGGACCAGAAGGACGATCCCGACGACAAGGGTGAACACGAACCACTTGAGCTGCTGACGCTCTATGCCTCGGGCTCGGGCGAACCGTGTCATCACATGGGCGATCGTGCCTGTTAGGAAGAAGACGGTTAGCACTATGTTGGCCGCATCTCCCATTGGCCTGATGCCGTTCTCGATCAACGGTGGAAACTCCCTGCCGCCGAGTTCCATGGGACTGAGCAAGGTAACGAAGCCTGCGACCATGGCCACGAGCAGCAGACTTCTAACCACCCACTTCCACCATCCCGAGAGAGGCCTTCCTGTAGGGAACAGGTTGACCATCAACATGAACCCGAGGACGAACCAGGTCTGAGCGATCCCGCTCGCGGCGAGTGCGAGTCGGCCCAGCGGGAGCTGTCCGGGCACCGCCAGAAGAGCCTCCGCCGAATAGCTCCCCAGCAGGGTTTGCACCGAGTTGAAGAAGCTGCTGGCGAGGAGCGCCCACGTCACCGGATGCTCCGGTAGACGAAGCACCAATAGCAAGGTCAACGCGAGCATAAATATGCCGCCGATGGCGGCCTCGCCCAGGTAGTCATATGTGGCCACCTGTGGATGAGCGGTTCGGGTGTGGACTGTGATGCCAAGCGTGACCAGATCCATGGCCAGTCCAATGGCCAGCACCGCCAGCAACACGCGGCGGATACGCCCCGGGGCCACCGTCAGCTCTCCACGGTCAGAGTTCCCACCATTCCCGCCTCGGGGTGTCCGGGGATGGCGCAGACGAACTGGTATTCACCGGGAGAGGCCTCGAACGATGCTCCCAGCTCCGCACCCACCGGCACCCGGAGATCGACGCCGAGCTCCTCGATGGTGAAGGTGTGCCAGAACAAGTCCTTGTTTTCCATTGTCACGACCACATTTCCTTCGTTGACTTTCAGCTCGGTCTCGGAGAAAGCTATGTTCTCGGACACAAGTACGATATCCCCGGCTGCGATATCGACGCGGCTGATGCTCGCACCCCAAACCACGAGGCCTCCCAGCAACACAACAGACACGCCCACACATAGCCGTGGCCCGGTGGTCGACCCGGAAGCCCGGTTGGTCAAGAACCCGATAGCGGCGATGAGGGCGAGCAGCGAGACCGCGGCCAAGACCGACGAGATCAGGACGGAGGACATCGGTGATCCTTCCCGAATGTTGGTCATCGCCGCGGTCAGCATGAAATACAGAGTGATCGCACCGGCGAGGGCCACCCCGATTGCCCCCAGG
>DATKCM010000093.1:0-6838 GCA_035513195.1 Acidimicrobiia bacterium
CGGCCTGGAGCTCCTCCCAGTTGACTTGATAAGAGTCCTCGGTGCCGGAAGTGAGGTTGGCGCAGACGAAGGAGGAGATCCCATCCACCGAACATGACTCGCTGATCACCGGGATCGGAGCGTTCTCTTCTACTGCTGGAGCGGTGGTCGAGGTCGCTGCAACCGTGGTCGAGCCGGGCGTCTCGTCGCCGCCGAGGACGTTGAACAGCAGGGCCACGATCACCACGCCGAAAAGGAGGCCGCTTATGGCCAGCGCGGCACGGACTCCGGCCGTGGCCTGCACGGCGGGTCTCGGGGCGGTAGGCAGCGGGGCCTGGCTGAGACGGGCTCCACACTCCTCACAGTGGCGATTCGTGGGAGGATTGGCTGCTCCACACGATGGGCACTGGATCGAATTCGGTACGTCGGGCGAGCCGCGTTGGGGCCGACGTTTCGGCTCCTCCGGCGGCTCCCGGAGTTTAAAGGCCTCGAAGCCGCTGGAGCTTACGGAGATCACATTTCCGTGGCCCTCATGGTCGAGAGGGTCCATGAAGGCACCACAATTAGGGCAGAACTGCTCGTCTGCGGCGACGCTCGCGTCGCACTGTTCACATCTGCGTACAGCCACGTCCCTCCTTCACAGTATTGTGCCACGGACATGCTTGTGTTTGCCATCAGGACTTACGAACCGTGGACCTGGTCGTCGATCCTGGGTGGACTGGCACTTCTCCTGGCTGGAGCGGCAGTCTTGATTGTGACCAACAAAATCCGTAATCGTTAAACGAGAGATAAGAAGTAATGGCTTTCCGATGCGACTCCTGTGGCCACGGTTCCCCGAAATGGATGGGGTTCTGCCCACAGTGTGGCGTCGATCGCCCTTTAACCGAGGAATCTTCGGTTGTGCGAAAGAGCCAGAGTCCCGCGACCGCGGTGAGCCTTGACGAAGCCCGAGACACCATCGGCCCCAGATTCCACACCGGATGGGGCGAAATCGATCGGGTCCTCGGCGGCGGCCTCGTCGAGGGGTCGGTGATCCTCCTTGGTGGGGAGCCCGGGGTGGGCAAGTCGACTCTGCTGCTCCAGGTTGCCGGCTTCATGGCGGGGCGGGGCGGATCGGTGCTGGTGGCAAGCGCCGAGGAGTCGGCGCATCAGGTGGCGATGCGAGCGAAGCGCCTGGGGATAGACGGCGGCTCGATCCAGCTTGTCTCCGACGATGACACCGACGCCATCGCCGCCCTCGCCGAGAAGGTGCGGCCGGACTTCTTGATCGTTGATTCGATCCAGACCGTAGGTGTCCGTGACCTCTCGGGCGCACCGGGGGGCGTGGCCCAGGTTCGGGAATCGGCGGCACGCCTGGTGCGGCTGGCCAAGGAGTCCAATATCCCGGTGGTGCTCGTCGGTCACGTCACCAAGGATGGTGGTCTGGCCGGCCCGAAATTGCTCGAGCACATGGTTGACGTTGTCCTCTATCTGGAAGGTGATCCGGACCGGGGCTTCCGCGTGCTCAGGTCGCTCAAGAACCGGTTCGGTCCCACTCACGTTTCGGGCATGTTCGACATGCGGAACGAGGGTCTGGTCGAGGTGGACGACCCTTCCAAGGTGTTCCTGTCCGGATGGGAGTCAGAAGTTGCCGGAACCGTGGTCTTCCCCGCCATCGAAGGGAGGCGGGCCGTCCTTGTGGAGATCCAAGCCCTCGTCACGGAGACAAACCAGGCACAGCCGAGGCGTTCGATCCGCGGGCTCGACCCGACCCGGGTGAATCAGGTGATTGCGGTCCTCGACCGGCACACTGGCCTGAAGCTGTACCAGCACGAGGTGTACGTCAATGTGGTCGGGGGCTGGCGAATCGACGACCCAGGTTGCGACCTGGCAGTTGCTCTCGCCATCGCCTCGTCCCGGGTCGACCGCCCCCTGGGGAGGGTGGCGGCATATGGCGAAGTCGGCCTCGCCGGGGAGGTGCGGGGCATCCCGTTCGAATCTCGGAGAGTCGAGGAGCTGGATCGGATGGGTGTCACGCGACGCATCTCTCCCGGCGGCGGCGAGCCGATCCGACTCCTCGAAGCCCTGCGTCAGGGCGGGCTCCAGTAGATGCCCGAATCCGTCCGCGGTGATAGCCTGAAACCCGTGGGTGGCCAGTCGATCCAGGAAATGCTTGAGCGTCTCGCGCCGGGGACGCCGATGAGGCGTGCCCTCGAGCGAATAATCCAGCAGGGCAAGGGCGGTCTCGTCGTTCTCGGCCACAGTCCTGAGCTGGACGAGGTCAGCTCCGGGGGGTTCATCCTGCGGTCGTCGGCATTCTCCCCGGCCCGGCTCGCAGAGTTGTCCAAGATGGACGGTGGGATTGTTCTCGATGACGCCTGGAACCGGATCGTCAGCGCGGCGGTCCACTTCATCCCGGACGGGTCGATCGATACCGACGAGACCGGGGCCCGCCATCGCACTGCAGAGCGTTTGGCACAGCAGACGGGCAAGGCGGTGATCGCTGTCAGCGAGGGGCGCCATATCGCAACTCTCTTTTTCGACAGCCAGAAGGTGGAGCTCGCCAATCCGACCGAAGTGGCAGCGCATGTCAACCAGGAGTTGCAAAGCCTCGACCGGCTCCGGCGGCGACTCGATGACGCCGAAATGCGTCTGACCCGGATCGAAGTGTCAGGTCTTGCCACTTTCCGCCCCGTTCTCACCGTGATACAACGCGCCGTCCTGGTCGAACGACTTGGCGATCTGGTGGCGAGACGGGCATCGACGATGGGAGATGAGGGCAGGATTGTCTCCCTTCAGCTTCACGACCTGCTGGTCGGCGTCGAGCAGACAATCAGGCTGGTCCTGCAGGACTACTTGAAGCCCCTCCGCTCGGGATCGGTGCAGAGGGCGGACGAGAGGCTCTCCGCGTTGCAGGGGAGTGACCTGGAGGATCTCTCCCGGATCGGGCGTGAACTTGGCGTTGCAGACATCGACGACCCGGCAGAGCCACGAGGGCACCGTATTCTCTCCCAGGCGGGACGTCTGCCCGATTCGGTGCGCAACGACATAGTCAGGCACTTCGGGAGCCTGGGGAGGATCCTGAAGGCGGACAAGGACAATCTGATATCGGTCGAGGGAGTAGGCGAGACCAGGGGGGACCAGCTACTTGCATACTTTGAGCGCCTCGAGGGGATGGCCGAGGAGTGGGAGCCACTGACCGGTTGAGGCCGGCGCTCGTTACAATGCGCCACCGTATATGGCATCCAAAACCGCAAAATATTCCAACGGCGACAAAGTCGTCCACCCACAGCACGGCGCGGCCACCATCATGAAGAAGGTCAAACAGGAGTTCGCTGGCGAGAAGATCGACTATTACATCCTGGAGATCGCCACCGAGCAATTGACCGTCATGGTCCCGATGGACAAAGCCGAAGACCTGATCCGCCCGGTCATCTCCAAGACCAAGTCCCGGGAGGTTCTCAAGTCGCTGAAGGAAGAACCTGAGGAAGCCGGGTCCAACTGGAGCCGTTGGTACAAGGTTCTCACCGAGAAGATGACCTCGGGAGACATCTTCCAGGTCGCCGAGGTCGTACGGGATCTCTCCTTCGCCCAGCAGACCAAGGGAATCAGCCCCGCGTTGAAACGGATGCTTTCCAAGGCCCGGACAACTCTGAGCTCTGAGATCGCCTTCAGTCTCCAGGTAGACGAGGAGGAGGCGATCAAGAAGATCGACCGGGCGCTGCCTGAGATAGAGATCGAAGAGGAAAGTTGAGTCCGGAGCCCCCGGTCCCGACCACCAGGGTCGCCTGGGGGTTCGACGCTCACGCTCTCAACGACCAACCCCCCGTGTTGCTTGGGGGTGTTGAGGTCTCCAACACTCGGGGCGTCACAGCCACATCCGACGGCGACGTCCTCGCCCATGCGGTGACCGACGCGATCCTGGGCGCCTGTGTCCTCGGCGACCTTGGGGAGCATTTCCCCTCTGACGATCCCCGCTTTGCTGGAGTCGACTCGCTGTCGCTCTTGCGAGAAGCGGTGAGTATGGCCGCCGACTCCGGTTTCGCCATCGCACATGTGGACGCAACTGTCATCGCCGAGCGGATCAGGGTGGCTCCCTACCGTCATGAGATCAGAGAGAAACTCGCTGAGGCTCTCGGGGTAACCGCGGATGTGATCTCAGTCAAGGCAACCAGCACCGACGGCCTGGGCTTGATCGGCGCTCCCGAAGGCGTCGCCGCGGTGGCGGTGGTGACGGTGACACCGCTCCCCTGAACCCGTTCCCGAGGCTTGGAGCGCCGATAGGAGGTCCAGGGAACATAGAAACGCCGTCGGGCGCTAATAACATCACGCTCTCATGCTCCAGGTCTACAACACTCTCGGCCGTGGTCTCCAACCTCTCCAACCTCGTGACGAGGACAAGGTCGGCATCTACCTGTGCGGGCCGACCGTGCAGTCGGAACCACATGTTGGGCACGGCAGGTCGGTGGTTGCCTTCGATGTCATCCGTCGCTACCTGACGTGGAAGGGTTTTGAGGTGACCCTGGTCCGCAACGTCACCGACATCGAGGACAAGATCATCAAGGCTGCCGAAGAGTCGGGGGTGCCGGTTGAAGAGCTTGCAGTCACGATGGCGCAACGGTTCAGAGACGGATACGCATCACTCGGTGTGCCCGACCCCGATCACGAGCCCAAGGCAACAGAGACGATCGAGGAGATCATTGGCCTGATCCAGACGCTGATCGATCGCGGGCTTGCATACGAATCGGATGGCGATGTCTACTTCGCGGTTCGGGCCCTTGAGTCGTATGGGAAGCTGTCCGGCAGCGACCCCGACGAGATGCGCTCTGGCTACCGCATCGAGGTGGGCGAGTCGAAGCACGACCCTCTCGATTTCGCCCTGTGGAAGGCGGCCAAGCCCGGTGAGCCGTGGTGGGCCTCGCCCTGGGGGGCGGGACGCCCCGGCTGGCACATCGAGTGCTCGGCGATGGCAGCGAAGTATCTGGGGTCAAGCTTCGATATCCATGGTGGAGGGACCGACCTCATCTTTCCCCACCACGAGAACGAGATCGCCCAGTCGGAGGGGGCCACCGATGAGACGTTTGCCCGTTATTGGCTCCACAACGGGATGGTGAACCTGGGCGGGGAGAAGATGGCGAAATCGACAGGGCAACTGGTCGACCTCCAGTCCCTCGCGACGAAAGTCGGTGGCCGCGCCCTGAGGATGCTGATGGTGCGCGCTCATTACCGCTCGCCGATCGAGTACACAGAAGACCTGGTCGAGGAGGCCTCAGAGTCGCTCGACCGCCTCGATCGGTTCCGGAGCAGGGGAGAACCCGGAACTCCCGATCAGGAGGTGATGGGACGTTTTGAGGCAGCCATGGACGATGACTTCGGCACCCCTCAGGCCGTCTCAGTACTTTTCGATGCGGTCCGGGACGGAAACAAGGTCCTCGATGAGGGCGGCGATGTCTCCGCCCTGCTCGGGGCTGTGGAAGAGATCGTCTCGGTGCTCGGCCTCGACGAGGGGTCGCGGCCGGAGGAGGCTGACATCGACCTGGAAGAGCTTGCGCAACGTTTCGAAGTGGAATCGGACGGGCTCGAGTCGACGATCGGTGCCCTCGTCGAGAAACGGGCGCAGGCCCGGGCCGAGCGCAGGTTTGAAGACGCCGACGCGATCCGGGACGGGCTCGACGCCGCCGGGATCCTTTTGGAGGATGGGCCCGATGGCACCCGCTGGATACGGAAGTAGGGTCGAAGGCATCCACGCGGTGGCCGCCGCGGTGGCGGCGGGTCGAGTGGAACGCTTGACCGTGGAGCGGAAGCGGAGGTCCCGCCAGGAGATAGCGGGGCTGATCAACGCCGTGGGTGAGGCACGGACGGTCTATGTCGACGATGCACGGGATATCGCCGACACCGAAGCCCCTCAAGGTGTCGTAGCCGACTGCGCCCCGATCCTCCCGGTTGAACTCGACTCAATGGCCATTCAGAACGCAGCGATAATCGTGCTTGACCACCTCGAGGACCCGCAAAACGTCGGAGCCATCGCGAGAAGCGCCGCTGCTGGAGGGTGTACCGGTCTCGTCATGTCGGGCCGGAGGTCGGCGCCCCTGTCGGCCGCAGCGTTCAAGGCAGCGGCCGGGGCACTCGAGCGGATCCCGGTGGCTGTCGTCGGCTCCATCCCCGACGCCCTGCGTCGTCTGAAGTCTCATGATGTCTGGGCTGTGGGTCTCGACAGAGGTGGGGATCAATCACTCTTCGGGCTCAGCCTGTTCACCGAGCCAGTGGCGGTGGTGATTGGAGCGGAGGGCGAGGGGCTCAGCGAGCTCACCGCCAAAAGGTGCGACGTAGTCGCGTCGATCCCCATGGCCGACGAGAGCGAGTCGTTGAACGCTTCGGTTTCCGCTGCATTGGCGATATTTGAGATAATGAGGGTTCGCAAACCATTGCGATAGGCCGGGTTAGCTCAGTTGGTAGAGCAGCTGATTTGTAATCAAGACCGCCCTACCGCTGTGCTTTCGGGCATTTCCCCAGGTCGCGGACCTCCAAAAGTGAGAAGTTATCTGCTCTTGGACCAAGGTCGCACCGGTCGCGGGCCGGGGCATGGCCACATCCACTACGGAGGTATTACATGTCCGACACTATCGCCCTCGCAACCATCGAGAGCACCGACCTGGCATCTTTCAATGATCTCATCGAGACGCCCGAGCACCATCTAAGGAACAGCACAACGTCCGCCACTACTTTTGAGAGCATGCGAATCCGACCTACGCCGGTGGGTGGAGCGCTGCTGCGCGGAGGTTGGCGTTGCCGAAGGTGAGAGAACGTTCAAAGCCGAACGACCGTATGGGTGCGTTGAGAATGTGCTGCCAGGGGTCGACGTTGCCACTCACATTTGACG
>DATKCM010000094.1:0-29173 GCA_035513195.1 Acidimicrobiia bacterium
CTCCGCGCCACCGTTGAAATCCAACCCGGAGGGTTGTCTGGCACGCCCCGTTTCGGCCAGTCGACCAGCGCTTGGGTCATTGCGTCCTGCACCGCCTCCTCGGCGAGGTCGATGTCGCGGTAGAGGCGTGAGATCGAAGCAAGGACGATCGGATAGGACTCCCGGAACACCTGTTCCAGAACAGCGTCGATGTCTATCACGGTACCTTTCCCCGATTGCCCGAATCTGGATCTCCATTGTCCGACCTACATTCATGTCGAACGACGGGCCCCGAGATCAACAATCTAAATTCATGTGAAAGTTGTGTTCTACACCAGAGAAGTCGCCCTCACCACAGTCGGTCGGCATCTGGCTATGGAATGGAACCTACGACCGGTAGCATGCGATTGTGCCCCAGGAGCCGAACACAAGCATGACATCCGGCCCCAGAGAAGCATGCGGGGTCTTCGCCGCTTACGCCCCCGGTGAGGCTGTCTCGTCACTCATCTATTTCGGCCTCTTCGCTCTCCAGCACCGGGGTCAGGAGAGCGCCGGGATCGCAACGTCGGACGGCGAGACGGTCACCGTCTTCAAGGACATGGGACTCGTCGCTCAGGTCTTCGATAGGGCGGCCCTGGCCGGTCTGGATGGGCACCTCGGAATCGGCCATACCCGTTACTCCACCACCGGCTCGACCAGTTGGAACAACGCCCAACCCGCTCACCGCCAGGTTGGACGGACCAGTATCGCTCTCGGTCACAACGGGAATCTGACCAACACCGCCGAACTCGCCGATGATCTGGGCATCTCCGTAGCAACAACCGACTCCGACCTGATGGCGGAGGGTCTGGCACGGGCCATCGACGATGAGCGCTCAGACGCACGCGGTCTCGAGGAGGCAGTCAAGACAGTGGCGCCGCTCTGGAAGGGTGCCTTCTCGCTGGTTCTGATGGATCAGGGTCGAATTATCGGATTGCGGGACCCAAATGGATTCCGACCACTTTGTATGGGAACCCTGCCTGGCGGCGGTTGGGTGATGGCTTCGGAGACCGCAGCCCTTGACATCGTGGGCGCACGTTTCGTGCGCGAGGTCAAGGCTGGTGAGATGGTCGTCATCGACGCCTCCGGGGTGCACAGTTACTTTCCCTTCGAGGCGGCCAACCCACGTTTGTGTGTCTTCGAGTTCGTCTACTTCGCCCGACCCGACTCACAGATCTACGGCCGCAATGTCCACTCCGCCCGCTACGACATGGGCGAGCAACTGGCAGCAGAGCACCCGGTCGATGCTGATGTAGTGGTCCCGGTGCCCGAGTCCGGCATCCCCGCGGCACAGGGTTTTGCGGCGGCGAGCGGCATCCCATATGCCGACGGGTTGGTCAAGAATCGGTACGTGGGACGCACCTTTATCCAACCATCTCAGATATTGCGTGACCAGGGAATACGTCTCAAGCTGAACCCGATACCGGACAACTTGCATGGCAAGCGAGTGGTTCTGGTGGACGACTCGATTGTCAGAGGCTCGACTACCAGAAAACTGGTCGAGATTGTCCGTGAAGCGGGGGCAATCGAGGTACACCTCCGGGTTTCCTCTCCTCCGTACCGGTGGCCGTGTTTCTACGGAATGGACACCTCGGACAGATCCACCCTGATCGCGGCGCGGATGAGTGTTTCCGAGATCAGGGAGCACCTCAACGCCGACTCCCTCGGATACCTATCCCTTGACGGACTCCTCGGCGCCACCGGCGTCGCCGATGCCGGCTTCTGCAACGCTTGTCTGTCGGGCAACTACCCGACCGACATACCCGAAGTCACCGACAAGTTCCACCTGGAGCGCAACCGGTCGTGACCTACCGGGAGGCCGGGGTCGATCTCGCCGGCGCCGATCGACACGTGGCGGACATCGCGCGATCGGTGACAGCCACCTGGACCGATAACGTCGTCGGCGTTTTCGGCGGATTCGCCGCCGGAGTGACGATTCCCCCTGGCTACTCCAAGCCGGTGCTGATGATGTCGACCGACGGCGTCGGGACCAAGCTCGAACTCGCCCGGAGGTCGGGCCTCTGGGGAGGAGTTGGCTTCGACCTCGTCGCGATGTGTGCCGACGACCTTGCTGCCGTCGGAGCGAGACCCCTCGGCTTCGTCGACTACATGGCGGTTGGCTCCCTGCAACCCCAACGGGACAGGACGATTGTCGAGTCAATCGCCCGCGCCTGTATGGAAGCAGGGTGTGCCCTGCTCGGAGGGGAGACCGCCGAGCATCCCGGGGTCATGGAACCAGATGCCGTGGATCTGGCCGGAGCAGTGATGGGAGTGGTCGAGCAAGATGAGCAGATGTCATCTGATGGCGTGGTCCCCGGGGACGTCGTCGTCGGTCTCCGTTCCCCCAATCTCCGTTCCAACGGTTTCTCCCTGGTCCGCAAGGTGGTGGGAGACTCTCCCGATTACGCCGCCCTTCTCGAACCGTCAGTTATCTACAGCCCGGCTGTGCTTTCGGTTTCGGGGCAGGTTAAGTCTGCGGCTCATATCACCGGCGGCGGCCTCCCGGGCAACCTCCCCCGCGCCATTCCCGCTTCGCTTGGAGTTGAAGTTGACACAGGGGCGTGGGAGCCGCCTGAGATCTTCTCGACCCTTTCGGCGCACGGCATCGGCAACGAAGAGATGTTCTCGACGTTCAATATGGGTATCGGGTTTTGCCTGATCGTCGACACTGAGGACACCGAGCAGGTGATCGACAGCCTCTCCCGACACGACGCCGCGGTCATCGGTCAGGTGACCGACAGCACCGGGTTCACCCTGAAATGACATGGCGGGAAGCAACGGCGGTCCGAGGCACCGGGGATGACACCTGGGATATCCAGTTCGCCGAGAACTGGGACATCCTGGGCAACACCAATGGCGGCTACATGCTGTCAATCGCCTCCCGAGCTGCGAGCGAGGCGACAGGGGGACGGAACCCGGTCACCATCACCGGCCACTTCACCAGGCCGGGACACACCGGCCCGGCAACGGCACGAACGGAGCTGGTCCGCTCCGGACGGAGATTCTCGGTCGTCCGTACCAGCCTGTCTCAGGACGGCGCCGCGGTCCTGGACACAATTGGTACCTTCGTCGAGCCAGGATCCGGTTTCCCCGAAATCCTCCTCTCCGATGCCAAACCCTCTGAGCTGCCGCCACCGGAAGAATGTTTCCTCGCGGTCCCCGCCACCGATAGCCCGTTTCCGCCGCCTTCGGTGGGCCAGATCGAACTACGTCTCGATCCCAGGATGGCAGACTTCTTCAAGGGCAAGCCCATGGGTGAGCCCGTAATACTGGGCTGGATGCGGCTCAAGGATGACGAGCCGCTCGATGCCCATGCCCTGGTCATGGCCAGTGACGCCTTCCCACCGACCACCTTCAACGCCGGATTGCCCGTCGGGTGGACACCGACGCTGGAATTGACCGTCCACATCCGCTTCCCGGACGCCTCGGGCTGGATCCGCTGCGAGTTCAGGAGCCGTTTCGTGTCGGGCGGGTTCATCGAAGAAGACGGCCTCTTCTGGGACGAAGACGACCGCCTGGTGGCCCAGTCGCGACAGCTCGCTCTCGTATCCAACGGATAACCCTCAACCATTCGTTAGGATTTGGAGGTGTCAGTGACAACCCCGATCCATATCAGAAGAGGACTTTTCGCCTCTCCCTAGCTCCATCTCGCCATATGTAGACGAGAGAATGGAGCATTCAATTGACTGACCTGACAACACGCCACAAAGAAGTGATCCCACCGGTGATCGCTTTCGACACCGACATCCACGCCGAGTCGGCCCAGGGGATCTGGGTCACGGACAACAACGGCAAGCGCTGGGCAGACTTCGCCTCCGGGACGGCGGTCACCAACCTCGGCCATAACCACCCTGCCGTCGTAGCCGCAGCCCACACCCAGATCGACAAATTCGTGCACTCGGGGTGCATAGTGCGTTACGAGGCGATCGTGGCGGCAGCGGAGAAGCTGCGCGCGATCACTCCTCCCTCGATCGAGAAGTTCGCTTTCGCCAACTCCGGGGCCGAAGCCGTGGAGGCTGCAGTCAAACTTGCCCGGTATACCAGCGGCCGTCAGGGAGTGATCGTCTTCAGAGGCGGTTTCCACGGACGGACCATGGGCTCGGTCGCCTACACAACCTCCAACGCCAAGTATCGGGACGGCTACCACCCGGTGCTCGGGTCGGTCTTCGTTGCCCCCTTCCCGCACTCATACCGGTGGGGTATGAGCGAGGAGGAGGCCATTGCCCACTCCCTCGAAGAACTACGCCTCCTCTTCAAGCACGTGGTGACGCCGAAGAACATCGCATGCTTCCTGATCGAGCCGGTCCAGGGTGAAGGCGGTTACTACCCGGCTCCCCCGGCCTTCCTCTCGGCCTTGCGCGAGCTCGCCGACGAGCACGGAATCCTGTTGGTCTACGACGAGGTGCAGACCGGATTCGGACGGACCGCCGAGTGGTTTGCATCGGACCACTACGAAGCCAAACCGGACATTATCGCCATGGGTAAAGGCATCGCCAACGGGCTCCCTCTGTCGGCATACGGAGCCCCGGCGAAGATGATCGACGCCTGGCCGGTGGGCTCGCACGGAACCACGTTCGGGGGAAATCCGGTGTCGGCCGCTGCCGCCGTCGCCGTCATCGAGACCATGGAAGGCTTACTTCCGCACGCCCGCGACTTGTCCAAGAGCGCATTCGAGCGCTTCGAATCTCTGGCGGAACGGCACCCAACCATCGGAGAGGTCCGCGGCCTCGGGTTGATGATCGGAGTCGAATTGGTTTCGGATCGCGAGCTACGCACTCCCGATCCCGAAGCGTTCAAGTCGGTCCAGCAGCATGCCCTCGAACGAGAGCTGGTGATCATCGATTGTGGACCAGACGCCAACGTGATCCGTTTTATCCCGGCCCTTGTCACGACCCACGACGAGTTGGAATGGGCGATTGATCTGATCGACGGCGGCCTGACCGCCTGGGAAAGCGGGAGCTGAGTCGTAACCTGGGGCAGTGAGTCGTTTCGCTATGGCAACCGCCGGACTGGTGGTGCTCCTCGTCGTTGTGATCGTTCTCGTGGTCAGCGCCCTCCCCGATGATGATGTCGACGCGGCACCGGCATTGACTACGACCACATTGGGTGCCACGTCGACAACGATTCCATCAACGATGACAACGCAGAGCTCCACGACATCGTCGTCCGAGACGAGTCTCCCCGAAGACGGCGGGGAGGCCGCCACATCGTCGAGCACGCCCACTTCCCTCACCACCTCGACCAGCACGACACCGACGACAGCGGTGCCGACCACCACCGTCGCTCCTGCATTTGTCTCCTCGGCAACCACTCCAACAGCTTCAGACCTTTCTGCCTCGTGGAGCCCCGGCTGTCCCGTGGCGCCCGGCGACCTCAGGGTTCTCAGCCTCTCACACTGGAACTATGCCGGGTCGGTCAGTACCGGGAAACTTGTCGTCGCCGCCGGACTGGCCAACCAGGTTGTCGACATCTTTCGGGATCTCTACGAAGCAGGATTCCCCATCGAGCGCATGGAACTGGTGGACAAGTATGACGGAGACGACAACCTGAGCATGGCGGCGAACAACACCAGCGCATTTAACTGTCGCCTGGTGACGGGAGGCAGCACTTACTC
The DNA here is from genome assembly GCA_035513195.1 of Acidimicrobiia bacterium. Classification (GTDB taxonomy): domain Bacteria; phylum Actinomycetota; class Acidimicrobiia; order Spongiisociales; family ZC4RG35; genus MA-ANB-1. The sequence goes on from DATKCM010000094.1 coordinate 5,633, forward strand.
CGAGCACTCCTACGGTCGGGCGATCGACATCAACCCGCTGGTAAACCCGTATGTGAATGGTTCGACGGTCCTCCCACCCGCAGGGAGTGCCTACGTCGACCGCAGCCTCGACGCACCGGGGATGATCCATGCCAACGACGAAGTGGTCCAGGCATTTGCCGCCCGCGGCTGGATATGGGGTGGTACCTGGAGTTCACTGAAGGACTACCAGCACTTCTCCACCACGGGCAAATGAGCCGGGAACCGATTGGCGGTCCCCCGCCATCAAAGAACCATGAGACGTAAAACGAAAAGAACGCTCGGGTTGCTCGCGATCGGCGCCCTGCTGATTTCTGCATGTGGCTCCGGCGAAATTCTCGGCCCGCCCGATGATTCGCCCGATGATCCGCTGCTCCAGATCCACTCCGAGGGAGGGTTCGTGCCCGTGGAGTGGAGTCTGGGAAACGGGCCTACCTTTACCGTCACGTATGGAGCCAAGTTCGTCTATCCGGGCGTGACCACTCTGGAATACCCTGGCCGCCTGGTCCCTTCCCACTTCGAGGGGCAACTCAATGACGATCAGATGACACGTATACGTGAGTTGCTCAACGAGATGGGGATCGCCGAAATCGACAACGAGCATGACGACTCGGTCGACAATCTCGCCGATGCCTCCACCGAGGTGATCCAGTACTGGGATCAGGATGGTGTCCACCGCTATTCGGTTTACGCACTGGGAATGACGGACAGGCCGTTGTCCGACACCACTGCAGGCTTCGCCGACCTCGTCAACTACCTGCACGAGTTGTCGGGGTCCGTGGACGGAACCGAGTACGAGCCGGAGCGGGTGCGAGTGGTCGCCGGGACGTACCAGGGGGGTTTCGAACCCGACTTCGAAGTGGTGGAGGACTGGCCGCTCGATGGGGAGAATCCCTACGATTGGGAGATTTTTGCCTCGATCGGCGAAAACGAATGGACCTGCAAGGCATTCGACAGTTCCGTGCTGGACACCTTCGCCGATGCCCGACAGACCACCATCTACACCCATCCCGATGACGGCGGTGTGCAGGTTCAGCTCCTGGTGAGACCACTGCACCCCGGTGAAGCAGACTGCTCGAACTGAGTTTCATTCAGTGCGCTTATGAAAGGGCCGGGTCATTACGACCCCGCCCTTTCTCGTTGTGTGCCGCTTCTCTAGTTCAGCTGGCAACCGCTCTCGTTGGCGGCCGCGGGGAGGGTCTTCGCTCCTTCGAAGTCACCTGAGGCGGATGCAGCCTGAAGTAACGTCTCTGATCATGGAGCGAAGCGTCGAATCGGATCTGGTCCAGGGGGGACAAACCGCCGCATCCGGGATCGGGGCGGTGGTGCCGCCGATCCAGCCCAGCACCACCTTCGCCCGTGACGAGAATTATGAGCTGGTCGGAGACTATCTGTATTCCCGCCACGGCGCTCCGAACCATGAGCCTGTGGAGCGGCTGGCTACCCGATTGGACAACGGGGCTGACGCCCAGGTCTTTTCGTCTGGATTGGCCGCCTTCGCCGCACTAATCGAAACGGTTCCGCCGGGTGGCACCGTGGTTGCACCTCAAGTGATGTATCACGGCGGCCTGCTTTGGCTGCGCCGATTGGGCGGGACGAAGCGGATCAATCTGGTCTTGTTCGACCAAACCCGGCCTAGGGAGATGGAGGAGGTCATCGCCAGTGCACGACCGAACCTGGTCTGGATCGAGACACCGGTCAACCCGACGTGGGATGTCATCGACATCCGTACCGCCGCGGACGCTGCCCATGCTGTAGGCGGGATGCTCTCGGTGGATGCGACGGTGTCGCCACTCACCACAAGGCCCATAGAACTTGGCGCTGATTTCGCATTCCATTCCGCGACGAAGTTCTACAACGGTCACGCCGACCTGCTCGGCGGCATCCTCGTCTCTGCCAGAGATGATGATCGCTGGGAGGAAGTGAGATGGATCCGGACCCACAGCGGAGCGGTGATGGGCGCTTTCGAAGCCTGGCTCCTGCTCCGGGGGATGAGAACCCTCCACCTCCGGGTCGACCGATCCTCGGACAGTGCCATGGCGATAGCCAGGCATTTCGAGGGACACCCATCAGTTGAGGCGGTCTTGTATCCGGGACTCGAGTCGCACCCGGGCTACGACCTGGCCAGGTCACAGATGGATCGCGGTTTTGGGGCGATGCTTTCGATACTCGTCAATGGGGGTTTCGACGCGGCGAAGCGAGTCGCCACCTCTACCCGGTTGTTCATCCCTGCCACGTCCCTCGGTGGTGTCGAGAGCCTCATCGAGCACCGGACGGTCCTCGAGCCTCCGGAGTCGGTTGTGCCCGAGAACCTCCTCCGCCTTTCTGTCGGAATCGAGCCTGTAGACGAGTTGATCGCCGACCTGGAACAGGCCCTCACCTAACCCTTCTGTGTCGATTTCAGCTACCACGTCATAACGCGAATCGACACAGAAGGTCAAGGCCCAGCCGCCATTCCTAACCGTTCTGTGTCGATTTCAGGTACCACGTCATAACGCGGATCGACACAGAAGGGATTGGAAGCGGTTAGCCGGCGACCACCGGGACTCCCTGCATCGCGGCGGCGATTGCCTCGCCGGGGTGTTCGTAGTCGACGAGCTCGTCGTTGAAGTAGGCCTGATAGGAAGACATGTCGAAGTGGCCGTGCCCGGAGAGGTTGAAGAGAATCACCTTCTCCTCCCCCGACTCCTTCGCCTTCATTGCCTCGTTCATCGCCGAAGCCACCGCGTGGGTCGGCTCGGGACCTGGGATTATCCCCTCCACCCGGGCGAACTCGACCGCCCGGGCGAAGGTCTCCGTTTGGTGGAGCGACTCCGCCTCGACGATCCCCTCATCCACCAGCAACGAGACCAGCGGCGCCATCCCGTGATACCGGAGCCCGCCCGCATGGATCGGGTCAGGAATGAACCCGTGGCCGAGAGTGTGCATCTTCACCAGTGGAGTCATCCCTACGGCGTCTCCGAAGTCGAACTGGTAGCTACCTCTCGTAAGTGAAGGTGCAGCGGCAGGTTCGACCGCTCGAATCACCGGGTCCATCTTCCCGGCGAGCTTCTCCCGTACAAACGGAAAGGCAAGGCCGGCGAAGTTAGAGCCACCCCCGGTGCACCCGATAACGACATCCGGAGTCTCCTCGACGAGGGCCATCTGTCTCAGTGCCTCCTCGCCGATGACTGTCTGATGCATGAGCACGTGGTTGAGGACCGAGCCCAGCGAGTACTTCACGTCCTCGTGGGTGGCCGCCACCTCGACGGCTTCAGAGATGGCGATGCCGAGGCTGCCCGGCGTGTCCGGGTCGTCAGCGAGGACACGTCTTCCCGCCTCGGTCCGGTCCGATGGAGATGGGTAGATCGTCGCCCCGTAGGTCTCGATCATCGCCTTGCGGTACGGTTTCTGATCGAAGGAGGCTCGCACCATGTACACCTCACATTCCAGCCCGAACAGGGCGCAGGCGAAGGCAAGCGCCGAGCCCCACTGGCCAGCTCCGGTCTCGGTCGACAACTTCCTCACACCTGCCCTGGCGTTGTAGAAGGCCTGGGGAACGGCGGTATTCGGCTTGTGCGATCCCACCGGACTGACGCCCTCGTACTTGTAGTAGATGCGGGCAGGCCCGCCGATCAGCTTCTCGAGGCCGTGGGCGCGGTACATAGGGGTCGGTCGCCATTTCCGGTAGACCTCACGAATCTCCTCAGGGATCTCCACAAACCTTTCCTGGGAGACCTCCTGGAGAATCAGGTCCATCGGGAACAAAGGAGCCAGGTCATCAGGGCCGACCGGCTCGTGGGTTCCGGGATGAAGCACCGGAGGAGCGGGAACCGGGAGGTCGGGGACGATGTTGTACCAATGGGTCGGAAGCTCCGACTCAGCGAGGGTGATCTTTGTAACCATGGAGTTGAACCTACACCCCGGGTCAGGTCGAGGTCCGAATCCACCTGCCATAGACCGGTAGGATACGGGTCTGATATGGACGCCAACAGCCCCATCACACGTCGCGCAGTGCTGAAAGACATGGGAAAGGCGGGTCTTGCCGTGATGGTCTTCGGGACCGCGTGCACCGCAGAGCCGACTTCCGAACCCACCGGAACCGGTACCTCGCCGGCCAGTTCCACGACATCGGGAAGCGAGACCACGACCACGGCCGGGGACACCACAACCACACCCTCAGCATCCACTGCGGGGACCATGTGGGCCCGTGCCGAAATGGCAATCGTCTCGGCCTACATCCTCTATCGCGGTGGTGAGGCGGCCCTCATCGACACCGGTCAATCCGGGAGCGCCCCTGACATCGAGGCGGCCCTCGGTGGGGTCGGGCTCGGCTGGGAGGCAGTGGGCCACGTGATCCTCACCCATCGCCATCCCGACCATGTCGGAAGCGTTGATGCTGTGGCTGAATTGGCCACAAACTCCGTTTTCCACATCGGTGAGGGTGATGCCGAAGCTGTCGGTGACCTGGGGAGCGGCGGTACGCAGTTAGCGTCGGACGGCGACAACATCTTCGATCTTCGGGTCATCGAAACTTCGGGCCACACCGTCGGGCACATCTCAGTCCTCGATGAGGCGGCCGGGATTCTGGTCGTTGGAGATGCGATGAACCGGATGGACGGCGTGCTATCCGGATCGAATCCGAGCTTCACCGCGGACGCAGCGGCAGCCGACGAATCGGTCCGCAAGCTTGCCGGGTTCGAATTCGAGGTGGTCCTTTTCGGCCACTCCGACCCGATCCTCAGCGGCGGCTCGGCCGAGGTTAGGGACCTGGCGACCGCCCTTGGCAGTTAGCCGCCATCGGTGAGCGCCGTTGGGGAGGTTCTCGTCGCGATTGTGATCCTCGCGGGACTGGCCGGGATCGTTCTCCCGGTGCTTCCGGGATTGGCCCTGGTAGTTGGCGCAGTCCTGGTCTGGGCATTTGTCGAGGCCACCGTCATCGGCTGGGTCGTTTTCGCGATCTGTCTCGGGCTCGGGGCTGCGGCGACCACGATCAAGTATCTGATCCCGAGCCGGAAGCTCAAGGCCTCGGGAATCGAGTTGTCGACAATGATGGTCGCCCTTTTCGGCGCGGTCATCGGCTTTTTCTTGATCCCCGTGGTGGGAGCACCAATCGGGTTCATGGCCGGGATCTACTTCATCCAGTGGAGCAGGACAGAACGCAGCGAGGCATGGCCGGCGACGATGAGAGCCGCGGGGGCAATCGCCCTTTCAATCGGCATCGAGCTGGCCGGAGGTCTGCTGATCTTCGGCGTCTGGCTGGTCGCCGCGATCTGGGGCTAGACAGTCCGTTGGATAATGCCGTTGCCCGGTGCAAAGGGTTAGGTTCCCGCACCGTCCAGCCCAGTGCAAGAAGGCCTAGGCGTCTTCGGCTGAGAACGAAGCCTTGTCGGCGATTTCCTGGACGATGTCTGCATTCGCCAGCGTGGTTACGTCACCGAGATGACGGTTCTCGGAGATGTCCTTGAGCAACCGGCGCATAATCTTGCCCGACCTCGTCTTGGGGAGGTCGTTGGTGAAGACGATGGACTTCGGCTTGCCGATCGGCCCGAGGGTTGCCGCGACGTGGTCCCTGAGCTCGGAGAGCAAGGTTTCGTCCCCGGTCACCGACCCGCGCAGGGTGACGAATGCGGCTATTGCCTGGCCGGTCAGGTCGTCCTTGCGGCCCACCACCGCCGCCTCGGCGACGCTGGGATGGCTGACCAGGGCCGACTCCACCTCGGTGGTCGAGATGTTGTGCCCGGACACCAACATGATGTCGTCCACCCGGCCCAGGAGCCAGTAGTAGCCATCGTCGTCGCGTTTGCACCCGTCTCCGGGGAAGTATCGACCGGGGAAACGAGTCCAGTAGGTATCGACGTACCTTTCGTCGTCACCGTAGATGGTCCTTGCCATCGAGGGCCATGGCTCGGTGATCGTGAGGTATCCGCCGCCGCCCCAGGGCACGGAATTGCCCTCCTCGTCGACCACGTCGGCCGAGATCCCCGGGAAAGGTATTGTCGCCGAGCCGGGTTTGGTGGCAACCACACCTGGCAACGGGGTGATCATGATCGAGCCGGTCTCGGTCTGCCACCAAGTGTCCACGATCGGGCACCTCTCCCGACCGATGTTGAGGTGATACCAGATCCATGCCTCCGGATTGATCGGCTCACCGACCGTGCCGAGCAGGCGGAGCGATGCGAGGTCGTGCTTCTCAACATGCTCGTCGCCCCATTTCATGAACGCCCGGATCGCGGTCGGAGCGGTGTAGAAGATCGTCACCCCGTAGTCGTCGATGATCTGCCAGAGGCGGTCGAAGTCGGGGTAGTTGGGCGCACCTTCGTACATCACGCCTGTGGTCCGGTTGGCCAGTGGCCCATAGACGATGTAACTGTGGCCGGTAACCCACCCGATGTCGGCTGCGCACCAGAAGACGTCGCTGTCAGGTTTGACATCGAAGACATAAGAGTGTGTCGTCATCACCGCGGTGAGGTAGCCGCCCTGGGTGTGCACTATCCCCTTCGGCTTTCCGGTGGTACCTGAGGTATAGAGGATGTAAAGAGGGTCCTCGGCGTTCAGCCTGACGGGCTCGCATTCCTCAGATTGCCCGGCGACAAGGTCATGCCACCACACATCCCGGTGCTCATCCATGTCAACTCCGTGGTCAGTCCGCTTGACCACAATCACCTTCTCAACACCGGGCGTTGAGGCCACCGCGACATCGGCGTTCATCTTCAACGGGACCACGTTCCCGCCACGCCACGCTCCGTCCTGGGTGATGACCACGCGGGCGTCGGCGTCGAGGATCCGGCTGGACAGGGCGTCTGAGGAGAAGCCCCCGAAGACCACGGAGTGAACCAGGCCGAGACGAGCACATGCCAGCATCGCGATCGGAAGCTCGGGGACCATACCCAAGTAGACCGCGACCCTGTCCCCTTTTTCGAGACCCAGACTCAGCAGGCCATTGGCGAATCTTCCCACCTCTGCGTGAAGGTCGGCGTACGTGAGTGTCCTGGTGTCGCCGGGTTCGCCGACCCAGTGATACGCAATCTGTTCGCCGTGGTCGCCGAGATGGCGATCCAGGCAGTTGTAAGCGAGGTTCAGCTCTCCATCTGCAAACCATTTGTAGAAAGGAGGATTCGAATCATCGAGGATCTCGGTTGGCTCGGTGTACCAAGAGATCCTCTCCAGAGCTTGCTTCTGCCAGAACGCCTTGAAATCTGCGGCGGCTTCGTCATGGATCCCGGGCCGGGCGTTGGCCTGTTCGGCAAATCCCGCGGGCACATCGAACAGGCGTTCCTCCCGGAGCAGGTTTTCAATAGCGTCGGACATCGATTTCTCCTAATCTGGTAGTGGAAGCTAACAGCCTCCGCTGGCGCCACGTCGCGAAAAGGATCGAGGCCACGGCGAGGTACATCAGCAAATCACCTGTCAGAGAGTAGAAAGTGGTCGAGTTTGCGGGTTGCACGCTCCCGTAGATGATCTCGGACGAGCCCAGTCCCGAGATTTCAGAGGAGAGCTGCCCTTCGTGGTCGATCACAACCGACTTCCCGGTGACCGCGGAATGGATCACCGGCACCCCAAGCTCGGCCGCCCGCATCCTCGTCATACCGATCAGCTGGTCTGAAACCGGTGTCCTGTCGTACGAGCCTTCGTTGGTGGCGACCACGAGGACGTCGGCTCCGGCACGGACGTGCTGTCTGGCGTACCGCGCGAATGACCCCTCGAAGGAAATGACCGACCCCAACCTGAAGCCGGGGAGTTCGAACACCACCGGCCCATCTCCCGGCACCATGTCCCGGGGAACCTGGGATAGATCGGGTATCCAATCGAAGAGGGGACGGAAGGGGATGTACTCCCCGAAGGGTACCCCTTGCTGCTTCTGGTACTCCCCGACGAAATCACCATTGTCGTCGAAGACGACGTTGGCGTTGATCCAGTTCTCGTCGCTGATGGGACGATCGCCACCAACCAGGAACCAGGCTCCGATTCTCCGGGCTTCGGCCCCGATCGCCTCGCCCACCTCCTCGTTCTGGACCGGATCTGCGTTGAATGAACCGGTTGATCCCTCGGCCCACACAACGAGATCGACCGAGCCCGGTTCGATCTCGCCAGTGAGTTCCAGATGTTGCTGGAAGGTGCGCAAACGCTCGTCGGGAGGGCACTTCTCATAGGGGCACGGGGTTGAGCCCTGAACTATTGCAACCGGTGTCGGCTCGCCGACGTCGGTAGCCATGGCCACCTTTAATCCGAGCGCCGCAGCGATGACCAAAGCTGGTGCGGCAAGGGGGACCAGCAGCCACCAGGACCACGTCTCCCTGCCGAACATGGCTCTGACGGCGATGACGAGGGTGGCGGCAACCCCGACAATCAGAACAGTCCACCCCGACGTCCCGATCACGGCAGCTCCGGCGCGAACCGGAGCCAACCCCGAAAGGGCATAACCCGCGCCGCCCCATTCCAGCCCGCTGAAAGGAAAGTGGTAGCGGATCAGTTCCGTCAGGGCCCAAACCCCCACGGCATAGCCCGCCCATAGCCCGGGGCTTGCCTTTCTGTGACCGGCCAGCCACCAGCCGAAGAACCAGAAATACAAGGATTGGACAACGGCAAGCGGGATCAAAGTGATCAATCCCAGCTCGATCGACCACCACATCAGGGTGGTAAAGAAGCTGAAAGCGTAAATGGCGCCAATGAACATGCCGTGGAGGCGGCTGTTAGCCGAGCGAAGCCCCCAGAGAACCAAGGCGATGCCGGGAACTATGAGCAATCCGGGGCCGAACCCAGGGAATGCAAAAGCCGAGACAAGGCCTCCGATCAGGGCAAGGAGCAGCGAAGTCACGTTGATACCGTAAACGAGAGGCCCGAGTATCGGGGGCGGCAACAAGGCCGTAAAGTCCTGACAATGTGGGAAGGTGATCTCTGGGTTGCTCTGCGAGCAGCACGAGCCGGAGCCGAGGAGGTGCTGGCCGGAGCCGGCACCGATTTCCTGACTGAGATGAAAGGCAACGTCGACCCGGTGACAGAGGTCGACGAACGTGCCGAAACCGCGATCCGGGTGGGTATCGCCACCCATTTCCCGGACGATTCGATTCTGGGGGAGGAGGGTGGAGGCGCCGACTGGAAAAAGGGTCGAGTCTGGATCATTGATCCCATCGATGGAACCATCAACTTCGTCCACGCGATCCCACAGTTTTCGGTGTCAGTCGCCTTATGGGACGACGGGGTGCCACTCATTGGGGTTGTGATTGATGTGATGCGACAGGAGGAGTTCGTCGCGATCCGGGGTGAAGGGGCACGGCTCAACGACCGGAAGATCAAAGTCTCGGACACCCCGTCGATGAACGAGGCGCTGCTCGCGACCGGGTTCCCGTACGATCGCCAGGAGCATGCACGCGAGTATCTCGACGTTGTCGGGACGGTTCTGGAGAACGCGCAGGGGATGCGACGGATGGGATCGGCGGCTCTGGACCTCGCCTGGGTCGCCTGCGGAAGGTTCGACGGTTACTGGGAGTACGGGATCCAACCATGGGACGCCGCCGCGGGGGTTCTGCTCGTTTCCGAGGCAGGGGGCATGGTCACCGACCACACGGGTGCTGGAAACGACCTCGATGCCAGGGCATGTATCGCGACCAATGGAAAGATACATGACGAGCTTCAGAGCATCGTCGCAGCCGGTTTCCCCCACCACCTCACATGAATTACCACGACCACCACTTTCATCCCCTGGGATATGTGAGCATGGCCACGGGCCTCGACCTAAACGATGCCGTTGATTTTGACGACCTCCTGCGGCGACTCGCAGCCACCAGGGACTCGACGGACGGCGCCATCGTGGGCCAGCGACTAAACGATGAGGCGCTTGCAGAACGATCGCTTCCCAACGCGAAGTTGCTCGATGAAGTGTCCCCTGACAGGCCGATCCTCGTCTACCGGTACTGCGGCCACATCGGCATCGCCAACAGTGCCGCTCTGAGACTCGCCGGTGTCGACAGCGGCACTGCGGACCCCGAAGGAGGGTCATTTGATCGCGGCTCCGGCGGCAGCCCGACCGGAGTTCTCAGGGAGACGGCCCTGCAGGTGGTCTCCGACTCCTTCTCCGCCAGCATCGAAGGCCCTGGCCGAGGTGAGATTCTGGAGGCTTTGGGCCGGCTCACATCTCTGGGGATCGGCTCGATCACCGGGATGGTCTCGGCCGGCGAGCCGATGTGGTGCGGTGTCGGCAACGAACTAGAGACCCTGCTCGGAATAGCCGACGAACTGCCGATCGATATCAAGGTGATAGTGATAGCCGATACCCCGGAGAAACTGGCGGCAGCCGCGGCGCGTATCGAAGCCACAGACGGGAGGGTCAGCTTCGGAGGGTGGAAGGAGTTCGCCGACGGGAGCCTCGGAGGTCACACCGCGGCGATGTACGAACCCTTCGCCGACCGACCCGACACCATCGGCATGATGCGACTCCGACCCGACCACGCCGAAACCATGGCGGTGACATCGCTCGGCCTCGGAGGCGATGTCGCCATTCATGCCATCGGAGACCGCGCCAACGACGAGGTGGCCGACTTCTATGAACACCTCATCCAGGGTGGGGCCGATCCGACACGGCTCCGGGTGGAGCATGCGTCGGTCTTGACAGCAGAGGCCATTTCCCGTTTTGCAAGGCTCGGAATCACGGTGTCCATCCAGCCCGCCTTCCTCGCCTCCGAGGAGGGGTGGTTGGAAAAGCGGCTCGGCCCCGACCGGATGGATCGTGCATATCCGTTTCGGGCTCTTGCCGAGGCCGGGATCACCCTTCTCGGCGGCAGCGACTGCCCCGTGGAGCCTCCCGATCCGCAGATCGGGATACGTGCAGCAATCGACCGCCACGGGATAAACCCTGGCCAGGCACTCAACGAGAAGCAGGCCCGACGACTCTTCGCCCCTCCGGCGCCCTGACATCGAATCACGTTCCGCCGGATATCCAGGTTTTAGAAACGAGCGAAACCACTACCGTTCTCACTCGCATGTACTCATACACAGAGATCACCCCAGAACAGATAGCCGGTCGAACCGACAGCATCATCGAAGAGGCGCGCGGAATTCTCGACGAAGCGGTAGCGGGCAAAGAAACACGGACCTTCACCAACACTCTGATGCCCCTCGACCGAATCGGCGACCTACTCGCCCACGCGTTTGCCCGATATGCATTCATGGGCTACGTCCACCCCGATGCCAAGGTGCGGAAAGCAGGGAACGACGCCCAGGAGAAGCTGAACACATTCGGGGTGGAGATGATCTTCCGCGATGATCTGAATACCGCTGTCAACGAATACGCCGAAACCGACGAAGCCGCCGCCCTGGAGGGAGAACGAGCACGTTTCCTTGAGTTCCTTCGCCGTGACCTCCGCCGCGCCGGCCACGAGCTCGAGCCCGAGGTGAGGTCTGAGGTCAAGGAGAAAACACAGCGCCTGGTAGAGCTCGGAGTCAGGTTCCAGAACAACATCGACGAGTGGTCCGATCACATCCTGGTTACTCACGACGAACTCGACGGGCTGCCTAGATCGTTCGCTGAGTCCCTCGAAACCGACGAAGAGACCGGGAAGATGAAAGTCACACTCGACTACCCCCACCTCCTCCCCTTCACCGAGAATGCCAAGCGCCGCGATCTCAGAGAGGAGCTCAGCCGCAAGTTCAATACCCAGGCCGTTGAGGTCAATCGACCGGTTATCGAAGAAGCAATCCAGATCAGAGACGAAATCGCCCAGGCTTTCGGGCTCCCCAGCTGGGCTCACTATCAGCTCGAGGAACGTATGGCGAAGACTCCCGAGGCGATTTCCGAGTTCTACGCGAGCCTGCTCCCACCACTCACGGTGCAGGGGATGGCAGATGTGGGCGAGATGGCAGCGCTCCTCAAAGCCGAGGCGGGCGACGACGCGGTTCAAGTCTGGGACTGGAGGTACTACGACACCCAGCAACGGAAGACCGACTACGGGGTCGACCCGTTTGAGGTAGCCGCGTACTTCCCACTTGACTCTGTGCTCAGCGGGATGTTCGACCTGGTCCAGGAGACTTTCGGGCTGACTTTCCACGAGGAGGACGCCTCAGAGGCATGGCACCCCGATGTACGGCTGTTCTCAATAGCCGACGCCGGGTCAGGCGAGCAGCTGGCCCACTTCTACCTCGACCTCTTCCCCAGGGAAGGAAAATTCGGCCACGCCGCCGAGTTCCCCCTCATCCTGAGCAGACGGCTGGAAGACGGCTCGTACCAGAATCCGGTGTGCGCAATGGTCGCCAACTTCACAAAGCCGACCAAGAGCGCGCCCTCGCTGCTGCAGCATTCCGAAGTAGAGACGCTCTTCCACGAATTCGGACACGTCCTGCACCAGAACCTGGGACGAACAGAACTGACGAGATTCTCCGGGACCAACGTCGAAAGGGACTTTGTTGAAGCCCCAAGCCAGATCATGCAGCACTGGGTGTGGAGGGCAGATGTGCTCAAGAAGTTTGCCCGCCACCACGAAACCGGAGAGCCGATTCCAGACGCCCTCGTCGACAAGCTCGTAGAAGCTCGACAGTTGAATATTGCGGTTCACCAACTCCGACAGCTCCAGTTCGGCTGGCTCGACCAGGAGATCCACAAGCCAGGCCCATCCAAAGACCTGGTGCGGGCACTCAAGGACGCGGCAGACATATCACTCCTTCCCCATCCGGAAGGGACCTTTTCGCTGGCTTCGTTCGGCCATCTCATGGGAGGATATGACGCTGCGTACTACGGGTACATGTGGTCGGAGGTCTTCGGTGACGACATGTTCTCGGTATTCGAAGAGAGGGGTGCAACCAACCCTGAAGTCGGAATGGCGTACCGTCGCGAGGTGTTGGAACGTGGCGGATCTGTCGATGCCGAAGAGATACTGCGCAAGTTTCTCGGACGTGAACCCGATAACAAAGCATTCCTGAACAAACTCGGGATTAGCTAAACCCAGGGGTGCACCGTCTAGAATGGATATGGCGGAGGGAACCGAATGGTTGCCTACGACGTCTTAAGTCTGATCAGGGGCAAATCCGCTGATTGCAGACAACCCAGCGGAGTTGCGACCCGCAGAATCCCGATCCCCATTGATCGACGGAATCACACACACAAGAGATTTGTTTCAACAAATAGAGACCAGAAACCCACCCACCAGGAGGGGTACAAAATGACTGATACAGTTAGAGGAGCCGCCATCAAGGGTGTAACCCGTCCGTCCAGGCGTTTTAACACCGGGCGCGTATGCGCCAAAGGTGGATGTGACACGAGACTTTCCCAGTACAACAAGGCGGAGTACTGCCACGCGCACGCTCCGATCCGGTTCCCCCGTGTTCGCGGGAAGATCATGGATGAGCAAGACGCCTGAAATAAATCCTCGCCCGACGAGGTTTAACCAGGCCCAATAACAAAATTTGGTCGGGAGACTTCCCCCTCCTCCCCGCTTCCGGCCAAATATGCAACAAGAGCCCCGATCCAAGGATCGGGGCTCTTTGCTGTTCCCCTGGAGGCGAAGCTGTTCCCCCAGAGACGAAGTCGAATGGGGGAAAAGTCCCTGCCCGCCCTCCGAGGGCGGGGAGGTAAGGGGGAGTCGAGAGCATCAACTTGAGAGCGGTCGCGTCCCAAGCAGTGTTGGTGGGTACGTGCCCCCCTCCCTCCGACCTGACGGTCGGAGTACTCCCCCCACCCTTCGGGCGGTGGGAGAGATTAAGACGTCGCCGGTACTCCCCAGACCTTCGGGCGGTGGGAGAGTTGCAAGGGGAGGGAGTAACGCTGAAGCTAATTGGAATCGAGGAGCTCCAGCAGCAGGTCGATCCGGTCGGTCACTATTCCGTCCACGCCCAGGTCGAGAAGTTCTCGCATCTGTGTAGGGTCGTTGATTGTCCAGACATGGACCTGGAGACCCCTGGCATGGGCCGCACCCACCAGCCTCCGGTCTACCACCCGCACTCCTCTCGACTGGAGCGGTAGCTGCAATGCGCTCCCGGGGCCTGACCAGCCCCGTCCAACCCGCGAAGCCAGAAGCCACGACCGAGCTGACACCGAGCCGACCGACGTCGCCACCGATCCATCGGTCAGCTCACGGAAATGCGCCAGCCGGGCATCGGAGAAGCTCCCGACGATCAGTTGCTCGCCAATGTCAAGCCGTCGAACCAGGTCCGCCATGGGTCCGACCACGGCATCCTCCTTGAGGTCAACGACCACATGGACATCGGGGTACGAGGTGACCAGTTCCTCAAATGTGGGGATGGCGGCGCCGGATTCTCTGAAGGTGTACCCCTCCGCCGAGGCGTGGCCGAAACCGGCGTCGAGCGTGCTGATCTCCTCGCTGGTGAAGACCGAAACCGGGCCGGATGCATCTGTGGTGCGGTCGACGGTGACATCGTGGATGCAGTGGACCACACCGTCGGCTGAAACCCGGACATCCGTCTCGAGGTGGCGGGCACCCATCTCGATGGCGCCCGAAAATGCAACCATCGTGTTTTCGGGCCACAACTGCCTGCTCCCGCGATGAGCAATGGCTACCGGGGGATTCCACCTGTCGGGATCGAGCATGGTGACAAAGTAATAGGCCCTGTCAAAAGACAGGGCCTATTGGTTGGCGGATCGGTCTTAGCTACTTGGCAACCCGGTCCTTGAGGCCCTTGGCGGCGGAGAAGTGTGCGTAGTTCTTGGCGCCGATGGTGATTGTCTCACCTGTCGCCGGGTTACGACCCTGACGCTCCGAACGATGCTTCACGGTGAAGTTTCCAAATCCGCTGACGTTCACCTTGCCGCCCGCATCAAGCTCAACGGCGATGATTCCTTCGCCATCTCGGGTGGAGAAGATGAGCTCCACGATCTCTGCAGCCTTGGCTTTTGAGATGTCCGCCTTGTCGGCGAGCTTATCTGCCATCTCAGATTTGTTCACGGCCCCTCCTTAGGGTCGACGATTGACGCCGTCGGTTTTGGCGACGATCCCCTAACGATAGGCGAAACGCCGGTAATTCCCTGACATTCTCGAGGGTTATGTACTCTGGCCGTCCCCGGAGGATTGATGAACGTTATCTACCAACTCGAGGCCGACATCGCAGTCGTCACCCTCAATCGCCCTGATTCTTTCAACTCGATTACCGCCGACTTGACTGCAGAGCTGGTCGAGGCCATGAAACGTTCCGGTGCCGACGCCCGGGCAGTGGTGCTGACCGGCGCCGGGCGAGCCTTCTGTGCCGGCGCCGATCTCGGTGAGATTGCTGCGGGATACGAAAGGGACGGGCCAAACCTGGGAGAGGTACTCGACCGAAACTTCCACCCGGCCGTTCACGCTTTGATTGGGGCCCCTGTGCCAATCGTGGCGGCGATCAACGGTGCAGCCGCCGGAGCCGGCCTCGGTATGGCTCTCGCATGCGACCTGCGGCTGATGAGTGAGGATGCCTTCTTGGTGTCGGCCTTTACCGGAATCGGACTGGCCCCCGACAGCGGAACTACCTGGTGGCTACCCCACCATCTCGGGGTCTCCCGCGCTCTCGAGATAACCCTTACCAACCGCCGGGTTCCCGCCGCCGAGGCACGCGATCTGGGCCTGTGCATTGACACGGTCCCCGCCGACGACCTGGTTCCCCGGGCCATGGAACAAGCCACCGCCCTGGCCGACCTTCCACCTGACGCATTGGTCACGACCCGCCGTCTCATTCGCGACGCCGCCGGTTCCGACTTTGACGGGGCTCTGGTACGGGAACGCGCCGAGCAGGACCGTCTCGGGCGTTCTGCCGAACACGCCGAGGGAGTAGAAGCCTTTCTCTCGAAACGGAAACCCGATTACAGGAATCCGCTGGGCGGAAAGTTCGGAGCCCGTTGAACAATGCATGTCACCCAAGGGCATCGTCGAACGGACTCCGCTCAGTCTCTGACGATGTAGACCTCGAGGTCGATCTTGCCACCGGCACCGGCGCCAAGGGCGACCCCGATCTCGTTGTTCAGCCAGGCCAGATCTTCGTTTCCTGTCTCGAAGACCAATAGCTCCCGGGGGTTCGCTGACCGATCGGGGTTGGCGATGGACACCCCGGAGCCGCGATACGCGACGGCCTCCCTCTTCTCCCCGATCACTCCGCGGATGTCGAGAACCATATGCCCATCGCTGCGGACGGTCACGTAGTCGATTCCGGAGACGGGTCGCTCGCCCTCCCAATGCTCCGAAGTCGCAAGTCCATCGAAAGGAAAGTCGATCCTCCTTCCCGCCGGGGCGTCGCCGAGAATCTTCATGCCTAGGTCGGCTTTGATGGTGCAGAACAACTCCAGATCGGGCACTGCGCTCCTTTTCGATTGTTGCACCGCACCGTAGCCGGTCGGGCATTGCCCTCAGCCGTAACGTGCCAGATAGCTCTCCAGCTGAGGGAAGACCTGATCGATGAAGGTCGCGCCCTCGTCACGAGAAAGGGTCCGGGCGGCGTAGTTCATCAGCATGATCTGACGGGCCGCGTGGAGGCCATCGAGTTGTTCGTCATCCTCGATCGGCCACACCGAGTGCTCCTCGAAGCCCTCACGGAATGCCGAGCGGATTTCGTCGGTTCGTGGCGACGTCCGTGATGAGTAGAGGCACACGGAGACGTCCTGTGCGGGAGTGGCGATCATCACGTCCTCGAAGTCGAACGCGTACAGCCGTGTGCCTACCAGATGCACGTTCCACTCATGGAGGTCGCCGTGAACGATCTGGGGCACACCGGCAGCCCACGTGTCCTGGATCACCTTCTCGGCGACCGGAATCGCCTTCTCGATTATGGCCCGTCGCGAATCCCGGAACATGTGGGCGTAATCATTGTCGAAAATGACAAGCGGGTTCTGCCTCGTGTCGTAGTAGAACACCCGGTCCCAGTGCCTCAAATCACCAGGATCCTCAGGCAACCATGTCTTGCCGTGTCGTTGCAGCTTCGCCGCCATCGATCCGAGTATTCGATACGCAAATCTCCCCGCCCCCAATCCGACGGGGCGGCCCGGAACCCAGGTGAAAAGCACACATGACCGGTTGTGCCCGGTAAGCGGATCGGTGACGTCGGTGACAAAACGCCCAGTGGCGGTGGGGAGGGGCATTACCAGATCGAGGTCGGTGTCTCTGTTCAGGGCGACCAGCCAGTCAGTCTCGTAGCGGAGATTGGATCGGGTGTTGGCCGACGGTGTCCCCACCCGCAGCACCATCTGGCGCCCATCGCGCGCAATCACCCGATACATGACGTTGGAGTGGGTAGCGAGATGGGAAATGTCGCGCACCACCAGGTCGTAACGTCTCATGACCTGCTCCGCGAGTGGCTTCAGCCTTGCAGCTTCGGTTGCGATGTTTGATGTATGCATTCAAGAACGGGCAGCCTAGCGTCGGATCAGGCGACCGATTCGGTGGGCAGCTCGGTGCCGACGTCGCCGCGACGCCGGTGCCATCCCTCCCAGAGCACCAGCATCGAGGGCAGCACCAGCACCGCACCGATCAAGCTGAGCAGAATCGCATAGGCGGTCACCTGGCCCATCTGCTGGAAGGGCTTCAACGTCGAAGTGATCAGGATCCCGAATCCCGCAGCAGTGGTAAAGGCTGAGCCGGCCAGAGCGCCACCGGTGTGCCTGGTCGTCGACCGGATCGCATCGCCGATGTTGTCGAACCGGGCGCGGTCCTCCTCGAAGCGACGGGCCATGTGGATGGTATAGGGAACACCGATCCCCACGGCCAGCCCCGTCAGGGTTGCGGTGACCGGACCGAATGGGATACCGGAGAGGTACATGAGTCCGAATGTCCAGAGAACAACAAGCGCGACCGGCGCCATGGTGATCACGCCAAGGAAGGGGCGACGGTTCTCGAACCAGAAGGTGATCACGAGAACGATCGTCGCTGCCACCAGCGTGATGATCAAGGACGTGACCTGCGACGACGAGAGGGAGTTGACAATGACTCCGCCGATGATGTTCTGTGACGTCACCGTCGCTTCGGCACCCGCTGAGTCGAATGGTTCGAGGTCGAGCACGAGGTTGTCACGGAGGTCGACCGCCCGTCCCTCGCCAGCCTGTGTACTTACCTCCATGAGAGCTGCCGTCGGCTCCCCATCGTCCAGGCGGAGGACGGCGCCCATCTCCTCGGGCGCGAGGTCAGCGGCCGCAGCGTAAATCGCTGCAGGGTCCCCACTCGGGCCCAGGGTTCCGTTTTCCGTATCCAGACCGTTTTCGACAGCCAGCTGGGCGAATTCAGGATTTGCGGGCGCCCCATCAGGACCTGGCGCCAGGAGCTGCTGCACCACGGACACGGGTGAGGAGACGGCCGCCTGCACACCGAATGGCGTTTCGAATGTAAGGACGTCGGCGGTATCAGCCATATTCGCGGAGGAAGCAGCGATTGCGTTGTAAGCCGCGGGGTCGGAGAGATCACCCTCGACCAGCACCTGTGTTGTCTCGCCGAAACCGCCACCGAACTCATCGTTGATGACGTTGTACGTTTCGATTGTGGGAGAGCCCTCGGGTAGGAAGTCGGTGAACGAGAACTCGGTTGAGATGTTGGTGAGACCCAGGTAGCCGAGGAAACCGAGTCCGAGAGTCACCACGAGGGTCACGACCGGCGCCTTCTCGGCAAACACCGCGGTCTTCTCCATCAACTGGGGGAGCAAACGCTCACTCGTCGCTCCCATGGCTTCCCGGGGAAGCTCACCGCGCGCCTCTGCCCGACGATCGAGCAAAAGACGGACGGCGGGAACGAAGGTGAGCATGAGGACGAAAGAGGCGCCGATTCCTACGGCGGCCAGAATTCCGAAGTCTTTCAGGGCAGGGATTGGGTTGAACGCATTGGTGAGAAACCCGATCATGGTTGTCACTGTCGCCAGGGCGAGGGCCACTCCCACCGTTCCGATCGCAGACCGTATTCCGCCGTCTACGGTGCTGCCCTCTCCGACCTCTTCGCGATATCTCGAGGTCAGGTGGATTCCGTAGTCGACACCCAGCCCGATGAGCAAAACGGGCACAATCTGGCTTATCTCGTTGAACTCCCCGACAAGGCCGGCCTTCTGGAGCAATGCCCCGATCCCATTCATCCAGAAGATGGCGAGGACGATGGTCAGCATCGTCAGACCCATGTCGGCAAAGGTCCGCCGCAACGACCGTCTCCGTCTCGCGCTCTTGCCGCGTGGCTTGAGCCAGTACACGAACAAGAGAATCCCGATGATGATCGCAAATGCCCATCCGAAAAGACGGCCGATCTCATCCTCAAACCCGGTGTCCTCGCCGAACAGAAGGCTAAAGCTGAACGGGCGGAGTTCGATGTCATCTCCGGTTTCGACGCCTTCGACCACCTCGGCGATGCCCACTTCCCGATCTATCTGGGTGTCACCATCTTCGGCGGTGTCGATGAACACCAGGATCAGTGCCGTCCCGCCTTCATCGCTGACCAACTGGCTCACGAAGCCCAGTTCTTCGCCTCCCTCTGCCAGTGACTGGTCATAGATCTGTCGCACCGCAGCGTCGTCGAGGGCAGAAGTGTCGATCTCTTCCATGGCTGTGGCCTGCTGGACGGGGGCCATGTAGGTGATGACGCCCGGCTGTTGTTGGGTGCCGGTGACAAAAGGTGCGTATTCGCTGGCCTGCAACGCCGCAACCACGCCGTTGGCAGCAGCCAATCCGTCGGCAGAAATCACGTCGCCAGACTCGGAGGTGACCACAACCTGCATGACAGACTGCGTTGAGCCTTCCCCGAAGAGCTCCCCGATCCTCTCCGCAGCAGCGATCTCATCGTTTTCCGGGGAGAAGCCCTCCTGACCCCCAACGCTCGACTCGGCGACAAACACTGTCAGGAGAGCGAACACAACACTCAGGGCCAGTGTGACGAGGATGACGAGACCGGGGCGGCCCCCGACAGCCTTCGCCAGAAATCGGATGGTTGGCTTCAAGTGATGCTCCTGATCAGGAATGGATTTCGGTTAGTGATCTTCAGATGCCAGCAGCTGCGAGGTGGTCCCGACGTATCGCTCCTGGCACGGTCGAGCCGAAATTGTGCCTGCGATCAGGTTCGACACCAAATCGACGGGCGGCCGAACCTAATCATCTGCTAAGTCGGCAATGGCACCGTCCAGGGCGGAGACGAACCGCTCGTTCTCGATGGGCGTCCCGATGGTCACCCGGATCCACCCTCCGGACAGGGGGCGCACGATCACACCCTTGCGGAGGAAGCTCGAAGCTGCGATGTCTGAGTTGTCTCCGAGCCGGAAATAGATGAAGTTGGTCTGGCTGTCTGCTTGGTCGAGGCCGCGCTCGGAGAAGACTCCGGAGAGGTGGTGACGGCCCGCGACGTTGGCATTCACCCTCCTCATCAGCTCCGCGTCGTCGCCCAGGGACGCGATCGCCGCAGCCTGGGCGGCAGCCGACACGGTGAACGGCGCCTGAGTGCGCCGGAGATGGCGGAGCATGTCAGCCTCCCCGACTGCGTATCCGACACGGTGAGCCGCAAGGCCGTAGACCTTGGAGAAGGTGCGGAGCACCACGACGTTGGGCAATTCGCTCGCAAGGCCGAGGGAGCTCCTGTACAACGGGTCGGAAACGAAGTGGTGGTAGGCCTCGTCCACCACGACCAGCACCGACTCCGGGACCGACCTGACGAAATCGTCCAGGGCATCCCCGGGGACAATTGTCCCTGTGGGGTTGTTCGGGTTACACACATAGACGACCGTGGTGTCGTCCCTGATCGCGGCCCGCATCGCGTCGAGATCGTGGACATACCGTGAATCGACAGGCACCTCCACGGCCTTCGTCCCCGCCCAACGGGAGATGATCCGATACATGACGAAGCTGGGCCATCCGTAAACGGCTGACGTGCCGGGACCGCCCATGCTCAAAGCGATTGCGCCAAGGAGGCCGGTGCTCCCTGCCCCGAACCACACCTGGTCGGGAGCGACTTCGACCTCGCCAGCCATAGCCACTGTCAGATCATGAACGTCGCTGTCGGGATAACGGTTGGATCCGGTCAACACCCGGGCGACAGCCTCGGCGACACCGGGAAACGGGCCTTCGGGGCTCTCGTTTGAGGCGAGCTTGACAATGTCGTCGGGATCCATACCGATCTCCCGCGCCACTTCGTCGATCGGCCTCCCCGGCACGTACGTGACCAGGCCTTCGAGGTCGGGACGAAAGTGTGGCATTCCGTGAAGTTACTCAGGCGCCGGGGCTTGTGACGGATGTGCGCCAACCCGAAGAAACGAGATGTGGCAGACTTCGGCCATGGGAGATTTCGATCTACTGCAGGTAATCGACGCCGATGGCCGGCTGGTGGACGAAGACCCGGCACTGAGCCCTGATCTCTATCAGAAGATGTACCGGAACATGGTCCTGGCACGGGAACTGGACCGGCGGATGCTATCCCTGCAGCGGCAGGGCCGCATCGGGACCTATGCCATGCTGGAGGGCCAGGAGGCGGTGCAGATCGGATCCGCTCTCGCCCTCGAGCCCCAGGACTTCGTCTTCCCCAGCTACCGCGAGCATGGGGTTCAAATCACCAGGGGCCTTCCCATGGAGGCGCTCCTCGCCTACTGGAAAGGACTTCCGAACTCGCGCTGGGACATCGAGAAGTATCGAACAGGCGTCGTCACCGTCCCCATCGCCACCCAACTCCCCCACGCCGTCGGCTACTCCTACATGACCAAGCTACGCGGCGAGGACACCGTTGCTGTCACCTACTTCGGCGACGGGGCGACGTCGGAGAATGATTTCCACTCCGGGATGAATTTCGCCGGGGTTTGGAAGACGCCCACTGTGTTCATCTGCGCCAACAACCTGTATGCGATCTCGGTGCCCTATCACAAGCAGACCGCGTCGCGCACCATCGCCCAGAAAGCGCGGGCATACGGTTTCGATGGGATCAGGGTCGATGGGATGGACCCGATCGCCGTCTACCTGGCCACCCGGATCGCGGCGAAGCGGGCCCGGGACGGCAAGGGACCGACCCTCATCGAAGCGATGACATATCGCTACGGCGCTCACGCCACCGCCGACGACCAGACCCTCTACCGTGATTCCTCCGAGGTCGACGAGTGGAAGCAGAAAGACCCGATCGACCGTCTCCGCAAGTTCCTCGAGTCCCGCGGCGAGTGGGACGAGCGCGCCGGTGAGAAGGTGGCTATGGAGATCACCGACCTGGTCAACGCCGCCATCGCCTCCATCGAAGCCGATCCCCTTCCCGGCCGTGACGATGCGGTGCGCCACGGGTTCTCCAGGATCCCGCCCCACGTCGTCGAGCAACTTCACGCCACCCAGAAGGCCCACGGCGAGGTGCCGACGCCATTCCAGCCTGATGAGGTGTGGACCCCGGGGACGGACCCCGATTTCGAAGGGATGGTCACCGAGCCAATGAACATGGCCGACGCCATCAACCAGGCCATGCACCAGGCAATGGAAAATGATGAGTCAGTAGTGATTCTTGGCGAGGATGTCGGGATCAGCGGCGGCGTCTTCCGCATCACCGAAGGCCTGCAGAAGAAGTTCGGGGAGGACCGGGTCATCGACACCCCGCTCAACGAATCGGGCATCGTCGGCACCGCGGTAGGGATGGCGATCGCCGGGGCAAGACCGGTGGCGGAGATCCAGTTCGACGGCTTCGTGTATCCCGCGTTCGACCAGATAGTCAGCCATCTGGGGCGTTTCCGCTTCCGGACCCGCGGCCTGACCTCGGTTCCGGTGGTGGTCCGTTTCCCCAACGGGGCGGGAATCGGCGCCCACGAGCACCACTGCGACTCGCCTGAGGCCTACTTCGTCCACGCCCCCGGACTGGTTGTCATCTGCCCCTCGTCGCCCCGCGATGCCAAAGGCCTGCTCCTCGCCGCACTCGAAGGCGACGATCCGGTGATCTTCCTCGAGCCGAAGGTCCTTTACCGGGCCGGCCGGGAAGATGTCCCCACGGAGCGCTACACCATCCCGATCGGCAAGGCCCGGGTCCGCCGCGAGGGGACCGACCTCACCCTGGTCACCTACGGGGGCATGGTTCCCCCGTCGCTTGCCGCATCCGAGAAGTCGGGGGCTTCGGTGGAAGTCATCGACCTGAGGACATTATTCCCCTGGGACCGGGACACGGTCCTCGAATCGGTGGCCAAGACCGGGCGCCTGCTCCTGATCCAGGAACCTCAGGGTTCGGCCGGTGTCGCCGCCGAGGTGGCAGCCGTCGTCGCCGAGAAGGGGATGTACGACCTGCAGGGCCCGATCGTTCGGGTGACCGGCTTCGATGTTCCCTGGCCCCAGTTCGCCATCGAGAAACACGCCCTGATCGACACCGACCGGATCATCGCCGCCATCAACCAAGTGCTTCAGGAATGACCGAGCGGGCTGTTGCAGTCTTCGGCTCGTCGGACACGAGCACCGACTCGCCGGACTGGCTCGAGGCCGTGGCCGTCGGCGAGTCTTTGGCCCGAGCCGGCTTCGCCGTCGTCACCGGCGGTTACGGCGGGACAATGGAGGCCGTGTCTCTCGGGGCCGCGCAAAGTGGCGGCCGCGCCGTCGGAGTGACCGTCAGCTCGATGTTCCCCGGTAGGAGCGGCGCCAACAGCCACGTCGGGACCACCGATGATGCCCCCTCGCTCTCG